>JAJRUJ010000109.1 GCA_024277855.1 Candidatus Zixiibacteriota bacterium | reverse complement strand
TTTTTATCGTCATCCCACTGGCCTGAATATCGGCTGCAAGTCCCAGCGAGAATATGACCGGAATCGCGTGGAAACCCCGCGAAGTCAGTCAACAAGCTGCTCAACCGGACCGATGACCTGCTCGAATTCATCACAACTGGAAATTTCCCGGACGACCGCCTCGGTCTTGACCTTGACTGCCTTGGTATCTTTGTGGAATTGTTCGACGATGGTCAGCGGACCGGCATCGCCGTGCAACCGTGCAAGTTCATCGCGGTATTTGAGATCAAAGACAATCGGCAGGCCGATTTGTTTGTTGTAGGTGGGATAGACGATCCCTTTGCGCGATTTTTTAAAAGTCTCAACCAGATGGTCGATAGTCTCCGGTTCGATCAGCGGCATGTCGCCCAGGCCAACGACAATAGCGGTGCACTCCTCCGGCAGAAACCGTAATCCACAATCAAACGAAGACGAAAGCCCCATCCGGTACTGAGCGTTGATGACGATCTTCATTCCCTGCAGGGGAATTTGCTGTAAAATACGCTTGGCCTCATGACCGAGGACTAAAATAAGCTGGTCCAGCGCTGCGGCTTTGTAGGAGCGGGTGACTCGTTCAATCAGTCGTGCGGTGTGGTCGATAGTGAGGGGCCGCTGAACCGCTGGACGCCGCGACACTCCCCCTGCGCAGATAAATCCGATGATCATGTGCCCCCCCTCCCCGCGTTGCGCGAGGATCTTCCTATTTCGGCCGGACAAACTCTACCAGTCAATAGCATATTCGGCAAGTGCGGCGCAACAAAAAAATAAAGAAAATCTTCGTCGCGGGAGTATGTCTTACTCTGCGTTAATCTGTTACTTTAACCGGCAACTCACGAAAACCAGAACCAGAAAAACGCCCTCGATAGATTAGGCATCGAGGGCGCAGGATTTATTGACAACGAAATCAAAATCAATAACTGTTCGAATCGATTTTTACTTTGCCGCGGAAAATCCAATAGATCAAACTGGTATAACCCAGTACGAGCGGCATTCCGATCCCCGCAATAATCAGCATAATCGTCAGGGTCTTCGGCGACGAGGCCGCATTGTAGATAGTCAGACTATTGGCAACAATCGGATTTGAATAGATCAAATCCGGATACATGCCCACGCCAAAAAGCGCCAGCAAGGCCGCGACCGAGGCAGACGATGACAAAAAAGCACGGAAATCGCGGCGGTGATGAATTTCGCGCGGGATGTTGGCGACCGCCAGCACATTTAGCAATGGCAGGATCAGCAACACCGGATAGACGTGGAACAGGTCGAGCATGTGCGGCACGAAAATCAATGTGGCGATAGTGGTCAAGGTATAGCAAACGACAAAGACGACAATTGTCCGGTTGACCCAACCGCGCACTTGTGCCTGAAGCTCACCCTCGGTTTTAAGCAAAACATAGATGGCGCCGTGCATCGTAAATAAGGCGACAGTAGTCAGGCCAACCAGGAGCGGATAGGGCTTGAGCAGGGCGAGAAATGAACCGGCATATTCGAAATCTGCGCCGAGTTCCATGCCCCAGACAATATTGCCCAGCGCTACCCCGATCAATAGACTGGAAAGAATACTGCTGACGGAAAAACTAACATCCCAGGACTGTCGCCAACGGCGACTCTCGCGCTTGCTGCGAAATTCGATCGCCACTGCGCGGAAGATCAAGCCCAAGAGCAATAACATCAACGCGAGGTAGAACCCGGAAAAGGCCGTGGCATAGACCTCGGGAAACGCGGCGAATAACGCGCCGCCGCCGGTGACCAGCCAAACTTCGTTGCCGTCCCAGACCGGACCGATCGTGTTAATCATCGTCCGCCGGTCCAGGTCTTTTTTGGCAAACAAATGGAGGGCACCAACCCCGAGATCGAAACCGTCGAGGATGGCATAGCCGGTAAGCAGGACGCCGACCAGCAAAAACCAGATTGTATTGAGGTCAAAAGTGAAATTCATGGGCGCACCCCCTTGTCGATTATGGCCTCATCGACCGGGCCGTGCTGGATTTTTTCGTTTAACAGATAGATAAACAAAGCGAACAAGAGCAGATAAATGACGGTAAACATTGCCAGTGAGGCCATGATCTCGCCGCTGGTGACAGTCGGCGAATACGCCTCGGATGTTTTGAGCAACCCATAAACAATCCAGGGCTGTCGGCCGACTTCGGCGGCCAGCCAGCCAAACTGGTTGGCGATCTGCGGCCCCACCACACTGAAAACCAGCACCCAGAGAAGCCAGCGTGCTTGGAATAAGATACCGCGCCAACACAAAACCAATCCCCCAAAGGCCAATAGAATTAAACCGAACCCGACGGCAACCATCAGATGATAGGCCTGAAAGACAATGTTGACCGGCGGCCGTTCATCCTCGGGGAACGCGTTTAAACCGGTCAACGGCGCCTTGCTGTCCCCGTGAGTCAACAGACTGGTCAGCCCGGGGATGGCAATGCCGAAGTTGACCTCTTGTTCGGCCTCATTGACCCAGCCGAATAACCATAGTGCGGCCGGCTCGTCGTTTTCGAAATGCGCCTCGAAAGCCGCCAGTTTGGCCGGCTGCGTTTCGGCGACGGTCGCCGCACTGGAATGGCCCGTCCAGAGTTGCATAATGGATGCAAATGCCGCAACCACGAGCGCAATTTTCATCGAAGCTTTGGCGAACTCCTGGTGTTTCTTGCGGAGGAGATAGAAGGCGCTAACCGAGATGACCAAAAACGCGCCCGCCTGCCAGGCACCCATCAGAGCATGAGAAAGCCGGTCGAGTGTCGACGGATTAAAGACCACCTGCCAAAAATCGACGACCTCGGCCCGCACCCGGCCTCCCTCGGCGACAATATGGTGGCCGACCGGAGTCTGTTGCCAGGAGTTGGCGACGATGATCCAGACGGCTGAAAAATGCGCGCCAAAAGCGACCATGATCGTGCTAAAAAAATGCATTTTCGGACCGACTTTGTTCCAACCAAACAGCAACAGCGCCAAAAAACAGGATTCGAGGAAAAAAGCGAACACACCCTCAGCGGCCAGTGCACTGCCGAACACATCGCCGACATACCGCGAATAAGTCGACCAGTTGGTGCCGAACTGGAATTCCATCACGATTCCGGTGGCAACGCCGAGGGCGAAGATCAAGCCAAAAACCTTAACCCAGAAACGAGTCATCCGGTGATAGAGTTCATTTTTAGTCTGGAGATATCTCCCCTCCATGATGACCAGGATTACCCCGAGGCCGATGGAAAGCGGTGGGAAGATGTAGTGAAAAGCGATGGTCAGCGCGAACTGCGCCCGCGCAAGCATAAGTGCATCCATATATTCAGGTCCTCCCGTCCCCGGCCGGACAACTCCCGCCGAATGAACCGTTCAACAACGGCGGAGATATATCCACGCCCCGACCCGACACAGCGCCCCACTCGCCGCCAGTTGAGAGAATTAAATTTATTGCGCGGGGAATTGCAAAGTATTATTAGCCAAATCGACTTATCGCGACATTCATTATCCGAGGACGAATCCAGAGACAAAATATGGCTTGCCGGTTTGCCTGAGAATGTAATAAATCTCGCCTAATCACCGATAAAATAGATGAGTATCAGGCCCTTGCTCGACATGCGCGTGGTTTGGCGATCAGGGCAAATTTGGATGACAGATGATAAATTATGCTGATTAATAAATCACAAAAATAATGGAGCAGTTGACCGACAAATGAAAAAAGAATTCGATATTGCCACGTTGGCCGGAATCGTCTCCGGTATGTTACTGATCGCCGGGGCGATGCTCCTGGGTGGTGGTCTGGGGATGTTTATTAATATCCCCTCCGTACTCATTGTGCTCGGCGGGACTTTGGCGGCAACGCTGGTAAATTTTCCACTGAAAGAAGTCATCAAAGTTTCCAAAATTGCGGTTAAAGCATTTTTCTCCACGGAGGAATCGCCGACAGATATGATCTCCCAGTTGATCGCCCTCACCGGCAAGGCGAAAAAAGAGGGTATGCTGGCGATGGAGCAGTCGTTGAAGGAAATTAAGAACCCGTTGCTGAAAACCGGACTGGGATATATCGTCGACGGTATGCCGCTGGATGATGTAAGAAACGCACTGACTCTGCAACAGATCGCAATCCACTCCCGACATAAGGCCGGACAGGATATTTTTAAGGGGATGGGACGCTGGGCGCCCGCATTTGGGATGATCGGAACACTTATCGGCCTGGTGCAGATGCTGGCTTCAATGGAGGATGCGGCATCGATCGGACCAAAGATGGCCGTCGCGCTATTGACGACTTTCTACGGCGCGGTTCTGTCCAACCTGGTGTTTTTGCCGATTGCCGGCAAACTCGCCCGACGCAGTGAAATCGAGATGGTGACGATGAAGTTGATAATGGAGGGGGTGGGAGCACTACAACAGGGCCTGTCCCCGATGATGGTCGAGACCAAGTTGAAAGCTTTCCTCGAGACCGAACTCCAGGGTATCAGTCTCAGCGGCAGGAAGTCCAATACAAAATCGGGCAAAGGCGCCAAGGCCCCGGCAGCGGTAGGTTAGACCAATGGCCGATGATTTTGAGCCACAAGAAGAAACCGAAGAGGGTGCGCCCGAATGGATGGTCACTTTTGCCGACATGATGTCGTTGCTGCTCACGTTTTTTATTCTCTTGTTGTCCTTTGCCACAATGGACGCCAAGAAATTCCAGATGGCGGCCGATTCCATGCGTGAAGCATTTTCCTTCACCGCCTTACCTATCCCGGGTAAGGCCCGTCCGCAAACCTCGAATGGTGCGAGCGAACCGACAACACAGACCTTTCGACCGAGACGGCAGCGCTCACGCAAAGAACAGGTCGCCGAAATGCAGCACTCGGCACAGACACAGGTATTGCAAGCGATCAAACAACAGGTCGACTCATATATCCGGCAGGAAGATTTGGAGGCCTTCGTCAAAACCGAGTTGGGTGACCGGGGGTTGATGATTGTCAACTCCGATCCACTTAGTTTTCCATCGGCCGGGGCCGATCTTTCAGACAATTCGATCCAATACCTGGATGCTCTGCTGCCGATTATTTCCAAATCTGATTTCGACGTGCTCATCGAGGGACATACCGACAACCAACCAATCCGGACCTCAGAGTTTGCCTCGAACTGGGAGCTTTCCACCGCCCGCGCCAGCCGCTTTGCCCGCTACCTGATCGAGCGTGGCATCAACCCGGAACGCCTGTCGGTGCATGGGTATGCCGAATTCCGCCCGGTGGCGCCGAACAACAGTGAGGCCAATCGCGCAAAGAATCGCCGAATTGAAATCCTGTTGGGATATCCAAATACCGACGGAAAGATCGCCGGTTTGACTGGTTATTAGCACTGGCTGGAGATGCTTGTTTGCTTATTCCTCACCCGTCCGATCCATCTTAAACTGCAGATCATGCAACTTGCGGTAGAGACCGCCATTGTCGTAAAGCTGGTCGTGTGTGCCGCGCTGGACAATTCGACCCCTGTCGATAACCACAATTAAATCAGCGCGGCGGATCGTCGAAAGACGATGCGCGACGACGAGCGTGGTGCGGTGGCGGACGAGGTTGTTAATCGCCTTTTGCACCATCGCTTCAGATTCAGTATCGAGCGCGGAAGTGGCCTCATCAAAAATGAGGATTTCCGGGTCTTTCATGATCGCGCGGGCAATGGCCAGCCGTTGGCGTTGGCCGCCGGAAAGCTGGACACCGCGCGGCCCGATCACGGTCTTGAATCCCTCGGGCATCGCCTCGATAAATTCCAGCGCGTAGGCCGCCGCCGCCGCCGCTTTCAACCGCTCGGCGGAGCAATCGGGCATCCCGTAGGCGATATTGTGTTCGACGGTGTCGTTAAAAAGAATTGTTTCCTGGGTGACGATGCCCAGCAGGTGCCGCCAACAGTCGATTTGTATGCGGCGAAGATCGTGACCGTCGACGGTGACCCGGCCGTCGGTCGGATCATAAAAGCGAGCCAGCAAATCGCAGAGCGTGGATTTACCGCCACCCGACGGACCGACCAGGGCGATCATTTTTCCGCGACGAAGCACGAGGTTGATCTCACGCAGCACCGGGCGGTCCTTTTTGTAGGCAAACGATACGTTGGTAAATTCGATACAGTCGGTGAATTGTTCGATCGGTAAGGCATCGGGTGCGTCAACAATCGTCGCCTTAGTATCGAGGACTTTGAAAATGCGTTCAATCGCGGCAGCGCCCTGCTGAAACTTGATATGCATCCCGGTCAAGGCCTTTGCGGGGGCGATGATCGAGAACATGAGCAGGAAATAAGTCATAAAATCGTCCGCGCTCATCGAACCGGCGCCGAGGACCGCGCGGCCGCCGATATAGAGAATAACCACACCGGCCAGAGTGCCGAAAAATTCGTTGGTTGGCGAATTGAGAATGCGCACTCGCATCATTTTTAGCATCTCGCGGAAAAAACCATGGGTGGCTTGACGGAAACGCGCCACTTCAAATTCTTTCATGGCGAAGGCCTTGACGACGCGGATGCCTGAAGTCGATTCCTCGAGAATCGAGGCGACTTCGGCCATCTTCTCCTGCGAGCGGCTGGAATAACGGCGAATTTTCTTGCCGACAATCGCCATCACCAGCCAAGTGAGCGGCATAATCAACAAAGCGACGACGGTAAGCTGCCAATTGATCACAAACAGCGAGGCAAACAAGATCAACACGGTCAACGGGTCTTTGACCAGCCGCGTAAATCCGATATCGAGCATATCGGTCAACAGGGTCACATCGTTGGTTACCCGGCTGATTACCTCACCGGTAGAGACCCGGCTATAGTAGGACAACGAAAGATCGTGATAATGGGAGAACAGTTCGTTGCGCAAGCGGAAGATGACTTTCTGCTGAACCCAGCCCACGATAAAATTGTGGATATAGAGAAAAATATTTTTGACCAGCGAGATGACGATAATCACCCAGCAAAGCCGGATAAGTGTCGAGAGGGGATCCTCGCGCATGACCAGCCAGTCGAGCCATGATTTAAGCAGTTGCTTAAAACTGTCAATCTGCCCGCCGAGTTCACCGCCGGCAATACCGGTCGACCAGACTCCGCCCTGGCCGCTGAAGAGGGTCTTAACCAATGGACCGAGCAGCCAGATCAGGACGGCCGAGAGAAACACATAGATAATCGTCGCGGTGACCGATACCGCCAGATACGGGGCGAAAGGTCGGATATATCGCAAGAACCGGATCAGCATCTCATGGCCTGTAATCGTTGTTGTGTGGGTCCAAATGCCGTTTATGCACCTGTCGGACCGACGGTCGGGTCTTCCTCGAACGCTGTCTCATCAATCAACTCTTTTAACGCTTCGACCAACTCTCTGGTTTCCACGGGCTGTTTGCTTTCGTCATAGGCCCGGTCCAGCGGACCGAGTGGCCGGTATTTGTTGACCAACGAAACGGAAAACAGGCCGATGGTCGGCACGCCGCAAGCCGACGCGAGATGCATAATCCCATTGTCGCCCGAAATATACGCCGAGGCCGAGGACAACAGGGAAATTAAATCGGCAAAGGGGAATACCCCGCCCCAGATAATGCTGCCCGGAGCATCGGCGCGGACGGTATTGATCCACTCGTTTTCTTCCGGCCCCCAGATGAAAACCGGCCGGGCGGACAGGTTGGCATTGATTGCCTCGGCCAACGCGAAAAATGTCTCAACCGGCCGCCGCTTGGCTCCCCGCCCGCCGGGATGGATCAGAATAATCGCTTCGTTCGGAGCCAGGTCATGTTCGCGGCGAAAGTCGCTGCCGGCGGAGTTGACCGCCGTATTATCGATAATGGGCCGCGGCGGCTGGTTAATTGGAACCAACGCGCGCAACAAGTCCAGATGCATCTCAGTCGCGTGGCGGTCAGGATCACCCGGCCGCACGGTAACATCAAGCCAGCGCGCCGATCCCCGCCGCTGGTAGCCCAGGCGAAAACGCGCGCCGGAAAGCGCCGTGGTCAACGCGTGATTAAACGAGAGTTGTAATTCATCGGAGGCATCGATGACCAAGTCGTATTCATCGGCTTGAATCATCCGGACCAGTTTGTGCAGCCGGAGTGGATTTCGGGCATAGGCGCGCTTGTCATAGGGAATAAAATGGTCCACTCCGGGAATGAATTCGGCCAGGCCGGACAGGTTGCGCGACAAGAGATAGGAGATCCGGGCTTCAGGGAAATGGGATTTCAACGCGATTAACAGTGGCGTGATCAGGATTACATTGCCGATACGGTTGTCCAGGCGAACGACCAGGATTTTACGAAAGTTCCGCAGGTCGACCGAACTCGGCGGCGAAAACGGCGGCGGCGCCACCGATGCCACCCAGGCAAATCCCCACCCTTTCAAATATTTCTCCAGCCGCTTGAGCATCACAGGGGGAATGTAGGGGGTCGCCGAGGTTGTGTCAAACCAGGATGAAAACCCCGAGCCGAAACGTCTTACGCTCTGTTTTGACCGGTAAGGCGGCGCAACGTATTTACTTCGGCCGCTGAGAGTTTGCGGGTTTTCCCCGGCTGCAGCTTACCGATAGTCAGGCCCGCAAACGATACGCGCGTCAGTTTGACCACAGAGGCACCGGCCCACTTGAGCAGCCGTTTGACTTCATGCTTGCGGCCCTCCCGGATTTTCACTTCGACGAGGGCCGATTTTGCCCTGCGCCGGAGAAAGCGAATTTCTGCTTTGGCGAGGGTGCGGTCACCCAGGTCAATACCCGCTTTGATCATATCAAGACGCTTGCGCCGGGGAACACCGTCGGTTTCGGCCTGGTAAATTCGTTCGATCGAATAACGCGGGTGTTGCAGCCGCCGGGAGAGTTCGCCGTCGTTGGTCAGCAAAAGGACGCCGTCGGTATCGAAATCCAATCGTCCGACCGCCGGGAGCTTTTTCAACTCGGGCGAAAGAAGAGAGTAGATGGTCGGCTTGTTCCCCTGTGATTTGCGCGATACCAGGCAACCCGGTGGTTTGTGCAGGAGAATAACTGTCGTTTCTCGTGGCGGTTCGACGGGTGTGCCGTCGACAGCGACAATATCATTCGCGGGGTCGACCTGTACACCGACCTGAGTCAACGTTTCGCCGTTGAGTTGAACTCGTCCGGCATGGATAAGCTCGTCGGCCTTTCGCCGCGAAGTTACTCCGGCCAGGGCCAGGAAACGATTGATGCGTATGCTCTCAGCCATCATTGGTTCAAGATACAAAAATCAACTCGGCCGACAGAGGAAAAATCCACCGGGAGTTTGTCGGCGGTATGGGGGAAATACCGAAGATCGCTTAGTCGACCGGCGTGGTCAGGACTTTTTTGACGGTCTCAATCAATTCCAGCGACCCGTCCTGATCGGCTTCATCGCGCGGGGCGGGAATTTCGACGGTTTCTTCGGAAGTGACGGCGTTGGGTCCGCCGGGATCACCGGGATTGGAAATATCGGTTACTTTAAGGACAGTTGCCTGCGACCGAGGAAGACCGGAATCCGCGTTCAACTCCGCAACCAGAAGATCAGGTATTGCCGGTGAAACCGTTATTCCCGGCACACCAAAGTCCGCCGCCGTCTCGTCTTCGCCCATCAGATCGTCATCGGCCTCTTCATCCTCACCCAATTCGGCAGAAGCCAGTTTATCCAGCAGAAGCTCCTCGTCGGCAAGTTCATCCTCGTCGGAATCTTCGGCAAGATCGACAATAATCAGTGTTTCTCTTTCCAAATGGGCCATTTTAGCGGGTATTTTTGGTGCCGAGACGACCTTGGCTTTCTCCGGCTCAGCCGGACGCTGTAATACCAGACGGGTGGACAATTGCTCGGTCGAAGCCGGTTTCTCAACTTCATCGGGTTCGGAATCCTCGGCACTTACTTCCGTTGTTGGCGCAGTTTCTTCGGTTTCCGACGGTGTTGTCTCGGCTATTACTGTTGTTTCAGCAGTTTCGTTACCCGACTCGGCCGGTTCTTCACTTTCATCGAGTTCGGAATTCTCGGCGATCACCTCAGGTGTTGCCGCAGTTTCTTCGGTTTCCGACGGCATATCGACCGTTCCGACGGTATCGGTATTTTCATTGTCCGATTCGGCTGGTTTCTCAACTTCGTCGGGTTTGGAATCCTCGGCACTCACCTCAGATATTGCCGCAGTTTCTTCAGCCACCAGCGGCGTATCGGCCGTTGCGGCATTTTCATTATCCGATTCGATTGGTTCAGCCAAGTCGATCCCGAGTTGCTCGGAGTGTTCTTTGTCCTTGAGTAAATCAGTCAATTCATCGATGCGGGGCAGCTCGTTGAGATTATTCAGGCCAAAATAGTAAAGAAATTCCGGCGTACTGCCGTAAAGCAGCGGTCGTCCTGGTTTGTCCGACCGACCGACGATGGAGATCAACTTACGTTCGAGCAAAGTGTGCAACACACCACCAGACTCCACCCCACGGATTTTTTCGAGTTCGGGCGTGGTAACCGGCTGGCGATAGGCGATGACGGCCAGCGTTTCCAACGCCGCCGCGGAAAGCCGCTGTTTTTTTGTCCGGGCGAGCAGAAGTTCGATGAATTTCGAATATTCCGGCAGGGTATGTAATTGGTAGCCACCCGCCACCTCGCGCACCCGAAAGGACATCGCGGTCTCGGTGTATCGTTGATTGAGCGCGGCAACCGCTTCGCCGATCTCAGTTTTGCCGGCGTCTTCGATTACTCGGGCAATCGCCCGTGCAGACAGTGGTTCAGCGGCGGCAAAAAGCATCGCCTCGACGATATTGGTCAGTTGTCCATTATATTGGCTCATCGATCACTCCTCAGGCCGCCGCCGGATAGATCCAAATATCCGAAAACGGATTATTCTGGCGCAGGCCGATCTTGCCGGTGCGCATCAACTCCAGCAGGGCCACAAAGGTCAATACGACAACGGTGCGCACGGGGTTGTCATCGAACAGATCGGCAAACCGCACCCCGGTAGAATCTTCAAGCACGGTGAGAATAAAGGCCACCCGATCTTCCACGGTCACCCGGTCGACGGCAACTTCACAGAAAACATCCTCGGTGGCGCGATCCAGCACATCTTTGAAAGCCGCCATCAGGTCATACAGGGTAAAATCATTGACAAACTCGCTGCGCGTGAACCGTGCCGGGGCGACCAGGTCGGAACGCCCGAAAATATCGCGCGTTTGTTCCTCACGACTTTTCAACTCGAGCGAAACTTCTTTGAATTTGCGGTATTCCAGCAGGGCACGGACCAGTTCCTCGCGCGGGTCTTCCTCGTCTTCCAACTCCGGATTGCGCGGAATCAGCATCGACGACTTAATCCGCATCAGGGTCGCCGCCACGACCAGGTATTCACCCGCCACCTCTAAATCAAGGGTCTCCATCAAATGGAGGTATTCGAGGTACTGCCCGGTAATACGGGCAATCGGGATATCGTATATATCGAGTTCGTCTTTCTTGATCAGATACAGCAGGAGGTCGAGCGGCCCCTCGAAAACATCGAGCTTGACCGAATACAAAGTCTCGTCGCTGTGTTCACTTCCTCCATTACCGGAGGACGGAACTTGTTGTAGTCGCATATGATCCATGATACTACCGGTGGGACCATTTCCCCCGTTTCTATGTAATCTGCGAGTCGATTACACGCAAGAAAAATTATCAGGGAGCGGCCACGCACTGTTTTCTGGCAGATAACGGCGTGTATTTGTGCACCGGCGTCTCGCCGCCGAGGCAGGCAGGCATGGTTTTAATTGACTGACAATGAGTTGCAATCTTCGGAACGATATTTGCCTTAAAGAAAGCCGGGGGCGGGAAACCGGAGATTAAAACGGAGGAACAACGATGCAATCAGTATCTTATCACCGACTTTGGCGTCTCACACGCACTTTGTCCCTGCTGGTGGTTACGATTTTGTTGTTCGGGCAAAGCGCCGATGCTCAGCGACGACGCTATCGCCGAATCGAAAAACCGACCTACACTCAGGAGGGCTGGGCCTTGTCGGTTGGGCTGGCCGGTTTTGATTACGAGTCCGATCTGATTGAAGATTATAACGGGCAAGAGGCCTCGGGACTTTCGCTGGGATTTTCCTATGGGTTTTCTCCTTCGGTAAGTCTGTTTGCCAATCTGACCGCAGGATCACTGGATGACAAGGTTTTTAATCGCGACTCTCGCGTGGGGTATTTGGATTTTGGCCTTAAAGCTTCCCTCTCCGACCGGGGCAGGTGGCGATTGCAACCCTACGGAACATTGTCGATCGGGGCGGCAGTGTTCAAGCGTGAACTCGACTATGAGCCGGATGAGGAATACTATGGGGGTACCGCCCGGCTGGCCGGGGGGTTGGACTATTTTCTCTCGCGAAGTACGGTTTTATTTCTTGAGCTTGGAATCCGGGGGGGAGATTACGAGCGGCTGTACCGCGGTTCACAACGGTTTCATCTGATAGACGAGCCGGAGTTCAACGGTTCGAGCGTGGTCTTCGGTTTGAGATTGAAATTGTAACAAATCGGTTGCCAGCCGCATATCGGGGATGCAGCTGGACAAAAAACCCGTCCCGCCGTAAGCGGGACGGGTTTACTTATGCGGAATTGACGAGGAAAATTAGCTCTCAAAACTCTTGAGGGCCTCCTCCAGCGTATCATGAACCTCAAAAACCGTAGTCAGTTTGGCAATAATCATGATCTTTTCGATTTTCTTGGTCAGATTGGCCAGCTTGAGTTTGCCGCCGGCATCGTCGAATTTCTTCCAATGATGGATTAAAATGGCAATCCCGGATGAGTTCATCCAATCGGTCTTCCCCAGATCGATGATCACCTTTTTCTGGTTCCGACCGAGCAGGGCGTAGAGTTTTTCATCCAATTCGCCGGTATCCGTGCCGCCCAGCAATTTACCGGCAGGTTCGATGATCGAAATGCCGTCTTTTTCGTATGCCTTAACCTTCATGGATTACCTCCGCCTCTATAATCGCATCCTTTAACCGGTACGCAGCTCCGCCGGTTTCAGTTAGTTGTTATACCGGGTTTTACCCCGACTTGTCAATCGAAGAATTCTTTTTTGCCACAGATGATTGCCGATCCTGCCCGCGGAGTGGGGAAGTTGTCCGTCTGGCCGATAAGATTATTAGGCACAAGGCATAAAGGGGAAACATATGTCGACAATACTCGTCGTTGACGATAAAGATTCAGTCCGCAAGATGCTTTCGCAAACTTTGGTCGAAGACGGCCATGAAGTGGACGTGGCCAAGAACGGCCACACTGCCGCGGAGAAAGCCAAAAACGGGCGCTACGATCTGATCCTGACCGATCTGAAAATGCCCGAAATGGATGGGCTTGAACTGTTGGCGCACGTCAAAAAAACCCATCCGGAGACCGCCGTGGTGATGATGACCGCTTACGGCACTATCGAAGATGCGGTCACCGCAATGAAACAAGGGGCTTATGATTTTCTGACCAAGCCGTTTGACCCCGAACGGCTGCGGGTTTTAATCGGGCGGGCGCTGGAAAATCGCCGGTTATTGGCCGAGAATGAATTGCTCAAGGAAGAATTGGCCAACCGGATGGGATATAACCAGATTATCGGGTCGGCCGAGGTGATGAAACAAACCGGGCTATTGATCAAGAAAGTCGCCGGGTCGGATACGACTGTCCTGTTCGAAGGCGAGAGCGGTACCGGCAAGGAACTATTTGCCGCGGCGATCCATCATCTCTCCCCACGCCGGGATAAGGCCTACGTCACGATTAACTGCGCGGCAATTCCCCGAGAGCTGCTGGAAAATGAATTGTTCGGCTCCGAGTCGGGGGCCTTCACCTCATCGAATGCCCGCAAACTGGGCAAGTTTGAAATCGCCGACGGGGGGACGGTATTCCTCGATGAGATCGGCGATATGGACATGGCCCTGCAGGCAAAGATGCTGCGTTTCCTGCAGCAAAAGACATTTGAGCGACTGGGCGGAACCAAGACCTATTCGGTCGACGTACGGGTGATTGCCGCAACGAATATTGACTTGAAAACCGCCTGTAGTCAGAAAAAATTCCGCGAAGATTTGTTCTATCGTCTGTCGGTTTTCCCGGTGCGGGTGCCGGCCTTGCGCGAGCGTCGCGACGATATCCCGAAACTTGTCGACTATTTCGTGAACAAATATTGCGCCGAACTGAAAAAGCCCCTGAAGAAGGTCACCAACGACGCGCTGAAATTAATGGATCGGTATAACTGGCCGGGCAATGTCCGTGAACTCGAGAACACCATTGAGCGGGCAATCATCCTGTGTGAAGGCAAATATATTTCTCCCGAACATCTGGCCATCAGAATCCCCTCGACCGAGGAAATCCAGATCCGGGAGGGCGCAGGTTTGAAGGAAGTCGGGCAACACGCCCAGATGAAGGCCGAGCGGGCGATGATCTTGCGGGTCCTCGGACAGACGCGCGGCAATAAGCGAAAATGCTCGAAAGTGCTGAAAATTGACTATACTACGCTGTTCGAGAAAATGAAAAGGTACAAAATCGATTACCGGCAATAGGGTGCCCCGACATGGCCCGAGGCCCTGCCAGTATTACGTTTCGATGTGTTTCGGACGCTCCGGCAACGGATTCGCCCGGAACGACACACAATTTTTTTCTTGACATCATGATGGGGGACAATTGAATAAAGGATATCTACGAAGCGGCCGATAGGAACAAGGAGAGACGGTTGTAGCTGTAGAATCCGGGGGGAGCAATTCGGCGTCGGGCACAAGGACTATGCCTCGGCGTTGCAGGATCGATTTCCTCTATCATTACCGGATGAGATTCTCGGGACGGAACCCGAGGCGAATGACCGATTAAGTAAAAAAGATGCATGGGCCGCCCGTTGATTGATAAAGGGATGGTGATATGTACTCTATCGACTCAAGGAGGAGTAGATGGATAAAGCTGAGATGAAGCATCGTATTCTTACCTGCGTCGAATGCGGCGAAGAGTTTGTCTTCACCGTCGGGGCGCAAACCTACTTCCTGGAAAAGGGATATCACCAAAGCCCGAAACGCTGTAAGGCGTGTCACGCGAAGTTTAAACGCGACAAAAAATTCGCCCGCACCTGAGTTTGCGCACGGCCAAATGGGGGGCCGTTACTTCGGCGACTGCCTGGATATTCACAGCCGATTCCGGCAAGGAAAAGAGAATTCACGAATGAGGCTGCTTAGCTCAGCCTACATTACACGCTCGTGAGAGCGATAAGATATTATTACCTCTCTGTGGGATTTTCTCTACTGAGGGATAAAAGTATTCCAGTACCAATCGACAAATCCTGCGCCGTAAAAAACAACCAAAATTGCCGCCAGAACAAGGAATGGCCCAAAAGGCATCAGCCGTTCGCGGCGAAAGCGTGCCGAGATAGTCAGAATGACTATCGAAACCAACAGGCCGATTGCGGCCGAAGAAATAAAAATGAGAAAGACCCGCAACGGGCCAAGAAAGGCGCCAAGCATTGCCGCTAATTTGATATCTCCCCCGCCGAGACTTTCTTTCTTAAAAATCGCCTGACCCAACAACCCCATGGCCAAAAATGTCCCGCCCCCGGCGAGGATTCCCAATAATGAGGAGACTATTGTCTGGTGATCGGAGACCAGTGAAAAGACCAACCCGACGACAATACCCGGCAGAGTGATTGCGTCAGGGATAATCTTGAAATCGAGATCGATGAAGAATACCGCAACCAAAGCCGCCGAGAGCAGCCAAAAGCCGATGGTCGTCACCGACAGGCCGTATTGCCGGAAAAACAGCAGGAAAAGAATCCCCGTCGTCATCTCGACCAGCGGATAGCGGAAAGAAATCCGTTCGCCGCAGCCGGCGCAACGACCACGCAAAAACAGGTAAGAAAGAACGGGGATATTGAGATACCACTTGATTGTCTGTCCACAGCCGGGACAGGCCGATCCGGGACGGATAAGCGACTTTTTGCGCGGCAGACGGTAGATGACGACATTGACAAAACTGCCGATGCACAACCCCAAGACAACAACGAAACAATTGGTAAGTATTGTCAGATTAATCGAGTCTGTCGGTGTCACCTGATCACTCCCCCACAATTCTGTTCCACGGATTTTCTTTCGCCCGTGGTTTTTGCAATAGCCAGACATGCACGGGCAGAACCGGCCGCAAGCGGGCCAGGATACCGCGCCCGATGCGGGAAAGGAATTGTTTGTTTTTCATTACGTCTTCTGCGGCATAAGCTGCGGGCCGACAGATGATATCGATGGTGTAATCATGGACGACAAATCGCCGCACGAGTTTGCGCAGATTGCGATACGAAAGCAGGGTGACATCGTAAATCAGGTCGGCTCCACGAAGTTTGACATACCAGTCGGCGATTTTGGGCGTAAACCAGGACAAGAACGGCAATTTGTAATGACCTTCAAGCAGGACATGGCGGGTACCGATCCCAAAATAGCAGACTCCCCCCGGCCGCAACACGCGGTAGATTTCGTCGATGAGGCCCGTGTGATTGTCAACATGTTCGTACACTTGATTGCAAATGACAATGTCAACCGAGTTTTCGGCAACCGGCATTTTACAACCATCGCCAACGAGACTAACCATCCTCGGCGCGGCTACCGGATCGGCCGCCGCGCGGGCGGCGCCGGCGCGGAGAGCAACATGGTCCATATCGAAGGCGATGACCTGCCGGACCACATGGGCAAATTCACCGGCCATGATGCCGGTTGACGAACCCACCTCCAGAAGGGTCGAATCCTGCAATTGTTCACCCAGGAAATCGCGAAGGACGGCGATGATTTTTGCCGCTTTCTGAATCCGGCCGGCTGGTTCAAAGAGGATGGGAAACCGTTCGACAAAGGTCCCCTGGTCTTCGTTGCGCCGGGTGCGGCCGACCTCCGGAGATTCGACGACAGAGATACTCATGGCCTATTTGTTCCTCGTCAGGCGATAGATCACCGAAATAGCCAACAGCGACGGGCGCCAGCGGGCGGCGAGTTGACCGCAACCGACCAGCAATTTCCAGCGCGGGGGCACTAACGATACCGGCTGTGTTTTCTCAATCTGCAAACCGGCCCGGTTGAATAACCGGCGATGTTCGGCGTTATGGAAAATAGTCAGAGGAAAGTCGATACCTCCCGGCCCTTTTCCGGTCAGGAAAATGGAAATCCGCCGCAGGAGATGGTATTCACAGGGGAGCGAGATAATCAGCTCTCCCCCGGGATTGAGCGCATCGCGCAGTTTGCCGGTCACGGCCAGCGGGTCGCGCACATATTGCAATGTTTCGAGACAGACAATAGTATCAAACATTCCGGGTAGTTGATCGGTGTCCAGATCGACAATCTGCGCCTGAACGCCCTGTTGGCGAGTCCACGCTACCGCTTGCGGGGAGACATCGACAGCGAGAACATCACGGCCCTTTCGCGCAAAATGGGCGGCAACCGCGCCCCGGCCGCAACCGACATCAAGCAGCCGTTCGGCGGGAGATTTCATTAGCGATTCGATAAAGAAAATGCGCTGGGCAGTGCGGGCGTCGGCAGAGGCATACTCCCGCGTGGCCCAAT
>JAJRUJ010000108.1 GCA_024277855.1 Candidatus Zixiibacteriota bacterium | reverse complement strand
GCCTGCAGCGCGCGTTTGGCCAACTCGAAATGGAACCGCACGGGCGTGGCAATCACCACCGCATCGATGCGTGAATCGTCGATTAGTTCATTCCCCTCAGCCACCGCCGTCGTTTTGGGATAGTTGGCGGTAATAAAATTGCGGCGGTCGTCCTTGGCATCGGCGACCAACAGCACATTGCAGTCCGGCTGGGCAGTAAAGTTGCGCACCAGATTCGGCCCCCAGTACCCGACCCCGATTACTCCGATATTGATCATAATCTCCTCGAATTAAAAATAACTGAACTGCCCCGGCGCAGTGGCGACCAACAGGATAAACCGATAATCGCCGGTCTGTAAGCCGGGCTGTTCGGACAGGTCATATGTATCTTCGCCGGCCCCGGTCAATCGGCGATTGGTCGCACCCACCAGTTTCCGGGGCGTCTGCTCCCAGACCCGGGGATCGTCTTCCTCGTAAAGCCGCTCAACCGATGAATTCCAGAAATTCGGGCCGACCCATTTATCCCAACTGGCCGGACGGTATTCACCGTAAATGGTCAGGCGGTTTTTGTCTTCGTCGCCGCCGATTGTCGCCAGCCGGACGGTGATTTCATTGTCGGCGACCAATTCGGATAACTGTTCGGGCGGGATAAGCAGCGACACCCAGTGGCGAATCTGTTCGCGTTTCATCCCATACGCTTTCAGAAATGGGAGATAGGCCCCTTTGGGATAGAACGAGGTTGAATATGTCCCCCCGGTAAACGACCTTCCCACCGAATCAATCATCACCTGCAAGGTAAAATCCTCTCCACCGCCGGATTGGATATCCATGAGCATAAAGGCCTGTTGTACTCTCCCCCAATCAAACCCGGGCGGTAACTCGATGACCCGCTCAATCACCTGATCCGGTGCGGTGATATCGGTCGACCACTCCGCCCAATGTTCGCGGGGAATCGACTTGGCCCAGAGCAGCGCCTGACCGGCGCAAATACAGACAGCAAAGGCCCAGACCGTACGCCTCCGCCAACCCACAAATGACCAGAGCAGCCAAAAATCAAAGACCAATACCGCCCCTCTGATCGCAGTCACCCACAGGTTGGCGTTTCCCGGAGTCGTTGATCCGACAAAAGCCAACAACCGGCCGACATCCAGCCAACCCCACACAAGATAGGTTACCAGCGCCGCCAGACCAAATGTTCCCCAACGCGAAAATGACAATCCCCGTTTCAGCCGCTCTCTGATGGTCAATGCCCCGATTGCCGCCGCGCCGATGACCAGCGGCAACGCCGGCAGTGCATACCGGGTGAGCGAATGCCAGAAAGTGTGGATGACCGAAACGAAAGCGATTGCCGCCAGCGCAATGATCGCAGTGTACCGGTTCCCCCGCTGAGGCCAGAAAAACAGGCCGATAATGGCCAGACCGAGCAATATCCGGTGAAACCAGATTTGGGCGCCAACCCCGACAAGTAACGGAACACGATAGTCATTATATGACCGGTTCCACAGCCGATAGAATTTTTCGAGATAGAGCAACGCATATTCGCCGGGCCGCGAATAAATCTCTCGCCACACCGGATAGGTCCAAAAATCAACGCGGGCATTGTCCAGATCGTATCCCCGGTCGGGAAGGATATTTGACGAACGGAAATTGGCCGCGCCGTATTCCGGATCACGCACCCCCGGTGTGCCATAGATAAACCAGATGAGGAAAACCCAGGGCGCGGCCAACACGGCATACCCCCCGGCCATCCGCAAGAGAGACCCCAACCAGGGTTCACGGTTGCGCCAAAGAACGAAAACCACCCCGATGATCAGAAAGGCGATTAAACCGGTCGCCGCCGCCTTGGTCAACATCAACAGCGCGGTGACAATCCCGGCATAAAAAAACCGACGGGGACGGGCATCGATGATTGCGGAAATCGACAGTGCGACCGCCAACAACGTGAGCATCCCGGCCAGCGGTTCAAGATTTAACTCGCCGCATTTAATGATGAATCCCGGATAGAATGCAAAAAACGCGGCCCCCAGCCGGGCGGCTGTCCGGCCCGCGGTCATCAGCAAAACCCAAAAAAGCAGCAGACAGGAAACCAGATCGAATAACACGTTGGCTAGCCGGGCAGCGGCAAAATCGTGCCCCCAGTCCGGCCAAAAAACGATTCCCAACACTGACGGATAAACCGGACCGGCAAAGTAGATATATTTGAGGGCCGTCTCGAACTCCGGCGGATCGTAATAGAGCCACTCGACCTGCTCACCGCTGAGAAAATCGGCATAAATCAGGTCGTAGCTGATCGCCTGCCGTTTCTGTTTATCGAAGATAATTGAAGGATGGCTCACCGCCAGCGACAGGGCCAACGCAGAGGAAACATATATCCGCGCGTCGAACTGTACCGGCGGGGGCTGGTCGCTCAACACGAAACCGAGGCGGAGCATAACGCAGACCAGCGCGATCCAGAAAATCGGCCGGCCGGGCCATTGCCGCAGGGAGGAAAACGACGGGATGCGGGGACGGATATTGACCAGGACTCCCCCTCCTACCCGCTGACATCGGGTTCACCACCGCCGTTTTCGTCAGACTCGACTCCGAGAGAATCTCCCGTTGTCTTGAAACGGAGGTGTTCGGTCTTGAGATAATAAAACCCCAACAGGGTGATTGGCAGATATTGCGCGGCATGCATGACGATCGCAATCGCCGCGGCCACGCCGATGAACTGGCCCGGCGGCAAGTCCAGGTAGGCCTTAAGCGCCAGCACTACGCCGGCATGGAATACGCCGAAATATCCCGGTGTCGAGGGTATGGTAATCGCAAGCGAAACCACGACCAGTACGACAAACGACGCTTCAATCGGGAGATAGTGAGTGGGATCGGCCGGGTTGGGACTATAGCCGAACGCCAGGAAAATCAAGTAGTTGGACAGGGCCATCATCGTCCACAAAAACAGCGAATAGAAGACGATCCCTACCGTCGTTTTCGTATCCGGGGCCAGGGTTAACCCGCGGGCGAATTTTTCAGAAATCTCGCGCGCCGGTTTGTTGATTTTCTCCGGCAGCCAACGGGTCATCCGCCCCATCCAGTCGAGCGTCGCGTCGGTCTTACGCTGGAGAAAGACCAGAAAAATCAACAAGCCGATATTTATCCCCAGGAAAATCCAGCCAAAGGATTTAATTGACGCCGCCTCGGTGCTTCTCGCCGCATCAGAAAAGAGAAAGACGACCCAGAGCATAATTAACAGCGTAAACGAATCATAGACTCGTTCGACAATTATTGTGCCGAAAATCGCTGAACGAGAGATCTTCGTTCGCGCACCGAGTGAATAAGCGCGCACCGCCTCGCCCAGTCGGGCGGGGAGGATATTGTTGGCCATGAAGCCGATCATCATCGAAGCGAACAACCGCTTGAACGGCACGTCGCCCAACGGCTTGACAATCAGTTTCCAGCGCCAGGTGCGGACAACCATGCCGAAGATAACGATGATGACAAACGGGATCAGGTAGATATAGTTTGCTTGTCGGAGCGCAGCCCACAACTCACCATAATCGATGACCATCAACATGATCGCCAACAAAATCAACGAGATGATCGATCCGATTATTGCTTTTTTCTTCATCAGTGAGGATTCCGTCCGGCTTGTTCGATCACACGGCCGATGAGTGCTTCTGTCTCGCGGGCGGCCTCGTTCCAGTGGAATGATTCGGCCCATTCCAGCGCCCCGGTTGAGAGTTGTTCCCAGCGTTCCTGGTTGGAAAGCAACAGGGTCAACTGTTCGGCCAGGGTGTCGATGTTCCCGTAAGGATATAACAATCCGGTCTTCCCGTCGCGCACCGAATCGCGCAAACCGGGCACATTGGCGGCAATCACCGGCGTACCGCAGGCATTGGCCTCGACATTGGTCAGCCCCCAGCCCTCTTTCAACGAGGGACAGACCGCCACTTTCGCGCCACGGAGATAATTGACCTTGGTTGCCGCATCGACGAAACCGGTAAATGTCACCCGCCGGCCAAGCCCGAGGTCTGCCGTGATTTTTTCCAAACGGGATCGGTCATCTCCCTCACCGACAACCACGACCCGCCAGTCGCCGATGCCCTCAGGCAACCGCGCGGCCGCCTGAAGCAGATGGTCGACACTTTTGTATTTTTTTAACCGGCCAAGGTAGAGAATCGTCGGCTGAACAAACCGCTCCATTTCCGGATTTGGCGCATAGAGTTCATGGTCGATCCCGCAATGGATCACCGCGATCCGCGCAGGATCGATCCCGCGAGCGACCAGGTCGTCGCGTGTGCTCTCGGAGATGACCATCCAGGGACGATTTTTATAGACGAGGCCGACCGGTTTTTCCATTAGATAAACATAGCTGGCCAACAGCGGATTGGCTTCCTGAAATACCGTTGTCGCAAACAGGTGAGGAACAATCGCCAACAATGGCAGTTTGGTAAATAACGGCAGGTAGAACGGTATCTTATTGATATCTTCCAGGACGATATCGAATACACGTCCGGCGGTCAATCGACGGAAATGTCGCGGCGTGACCCAATTAAAATTCATCCGGCTGCCGCGGCGGATGAAATCGATGTGGTCGTAGGTCTCCTCGGCGGCTCCTCCCGGATATCCCGAACATAGCAGCGTTACTTCATGTCCCCATTTTCCCAGCCGAGAAAGGATTTCCTGCAGATGGACCTCGGCACCCCCGGCAAAGGGATTTTTCAGGTCCTGCCAGTTGACGGCTAGTATGCGAAAACCCAAGAATTATTACCTTCCCCGAGGCCGCAGGCACCGAACAGAACATGATGAACCGACAGCATCCCGTTAATTCGTATCCGACGTTGCTTCGCCGGAGTCGACCGGCGGTTCAAACGGTTTGAGGTCAACATCAACCGCATTCATCTGCTCGCGTAATTCGGCAAGTGTGCGCGCGGATGTCGTGTCGTGCGGGTTGTTTGCCACCCATATTTTGAGCGATTGATAGAGTGAATCATAATTGCGTTCTTCCAGGTAGGAACGCATCAGTGTTTTGAACACCTCTTCATTGTGCGGGTTTATCTCCAGCACGCGTCGCAGCATCCCCTGCCCACCAATCCGGTCTCCCATGCGCTGGTAACTGTAGAATGCGCTGGGGGCCACCTCGCCGAGATCGGCGTGATTTTCAATCGCCCCCGCTACGGCCCGGTCAAGCAATTCGGGTTTATTGGCATCGACCGCAAGTTGCGCCAGGTAGACATACGGCTGCCATTCACCGGGGAGGGTCTCGATTGCCCGCATGACTTCCTTTTCGGCCTGGTCCAGATCACCGGCCTTGCGCCGGGCATCGGCGATGAAGAGAAATCCCGAGGCATAATTGGCCACCAACCGCTCGGCACTTTCGGTTTTGGGCACTTTCGGATCGGTAATCGAACGGTATTTGAAAACGTTCCAGAATCGTTCGTGCATCAAATCGGCGTCGATCATCGCCGTCCCGGTATCCGGCACCAACCGATACGCCATCCCGACCATCATCAGGTTTTTCTCCAGCGAGCGCAATTGGTAACGACGGTTGGATTCGGGAACGGTGATTGCGAAATTCACCGGGTCTTTCCAGCGGTTGGTGTTAAGAATATCGTCGATCATCTGGTCTTGCAACCGATAGATATCGCCGTCGGGTGTGCGCATATGGCTCAGACGATCGATCTGATTGTCGGAAAATGAAATCGGGACGTTGAGGTCATTCTTGATTTGTTTGATATACCAATGCGTGTTGATCAGACTCAGGTTGGCGATTTTGACATCCGGGCGGATACCATAGACCAACTGCAAACACCAAACCGGGAAGGTGTCGTTGTCCCCGTTGGTAAACATGATCGCGCCGTCATCGGCCGACTGCAAAATGTTGTAGGCATAATCATACGGGATATAATCGGCCGAACGGTCGTTGATCGCATAGTTAACCGTCAGCGTCTTGACCGGGAGCAACGCCAGCACACCCCCTAACCCCAACGCAAAATAGCGCATCGGCTTCGGGATTTTGGCTTCATTGGCCGATGATCCCATGAAAGTAATCAACGAGGCCACCCCCAAACCCATCATCAGCCCAAAGAGGATAAATGCCGGTGTAAAGAAATAATCGCGGTCGCGCACCTCGAGATATGCATCCTGCCTCGCCGGATTGTAGCGGGTTCCGTCCGCGAAATTCATATACCAGACCAGTCCCACCGAGGAGAGCATCAACAAAAGCAACAACATGACGCCCCATTTCGGTTTGCGGCGAAGCAGGGTGAAAAGGCCGAGCAGTCCCAGCAGGAAAAACGGGATAAAAGCATAATCGTTATAGCCGTATTGCCGATCGAAAAAGCCCCAGAACCCCATCCTCCGGTGCTGGCCAAATTGATTTGACCACTCTCCCCGCCGGGTCAACGCCCGCTCAAACATACTCTGACTGCCGTACTGCTTGCGTTCGAGGAAGGCCTTGAAAGACGTCCAGGTTTCCGGATCGTTTTCATCGATCGCCGGATCCTGCATTGAGCGCAGGGGGATATAGGCCTGGACGGTATACCCAAGCAAACCGGCCAAAATGATCGCATGTGAGAGCGACCAGAGCCGCCGCCCCCTTTGCCAGCCGAAAATTGCGAACATCGTCAACGAGACCAGCAATACCAAAAGAAAGATCGGCCAGGGTTCGCCAATATTCGCCGCCCAGAGAGCACCCGGGGCGAGAACGACCAAGGGCAAGGCCAGCCAGCCCCGTTTCATCGCCGGCCAATAGTGACCGCAGGTGGCGATCAGCAGCCAGACTGCACTCGGCCAGAGAAACCAATCGACACTTTGCATCACCATCAGCAATACCACGCCGGTAGTCCAGAACCGCCAATCGGTCCGCAGGCGTTTTGAGGCAAGAATGACCAACAAAAAAACCGGCGGCACGGCAATCATTACGGTCAAATGCACACCTGTCGAGAGGATACCCAGGTAGGCAATCGCAATGAGATATTTGTCGGAGCGGATGTCATTGCGGCGTTCGTACCAGACCAGCGCCAGCCAAATGATCGCCATCATCATTGCCATCGACGCGCCGTAAACTTCAGCCTCGACCGAGTTGGTCCAGTTGGTATTGGAAAAGGCCAAAAACAACGAACCACTGAGCGCCCCGGCATAAACCGATAACCGAGCGAAGGTCGAGAGTTTATGCGGCGCGTAGGTATCCGAGTGCCAACTGGTAATCAGCCGCGATGCCACGAAATATCCCAGCATCGCGGTCCCGGCCGAACACCAGCCGGAAAGCCAGTTCACCCGGCCGGAAATATCCTGGATGAAGGGAAACATGGCAAAGATCCGCCCGATCAGCACATATAGCGGCGACCCCGGCGGATGCGGCACCCCGAGGATATAGGAACAGGTGATAAACTCACCACTGTCCCAAAACGGCACCGTGACCGCACGGGTCAAACTGTAGACAACCAGTGCAAATAAGAAGACGCTCCAGCCAAGGGCCACATTGACCCAATCAATCGGCGGGCGTTTAAACGGGATATGTTCCGATTCGTTTTTCATCATTTTGCCGAAGTCCTCACAGCCAATTTTCGCCGCCGGTCGAACAGACCTCGGTAACAAATTTTACAGTATAACTCCCTGATTGTCTTAGAGAAAGTGAAAATTACCGGATAAATTGACTGCCCTTATTACTATTGACATCTTGTTGTCGGACAAAACACTAATCCACATTTGCCTGATTCCGCCCGGATGCCGGGAATCCGGGCGCATAGACAGACGATCTCCCGGCGCAAAAAACCGAGTCAGGCCAATCCCCCCCCTTGCCGGAACAAGCGGCAGCGGCAACTCGTTATCTCGCGTGGATACGAATGCTGGTTCCATGCCATCGCACCAGACAAAGCCGCTGTCAACCATCGAAATTGCCTTAATCCCGATTTTAGGCGTCCGGTCGCAAGTGTCGTATCCGGGCGAAATGTTGGCTTGCCTCAAGTATATGTCAATGAAAATCGCCGGCGAATTGGGGAGATTAAAAGCTCGCTGACCGCGACAGAGCGTCAGCGCTTCGTCCTTTCAGCTCTGCATTCAGCAGGTTGCAGGTGAATTTGAAGCCAAATGGATTCCCCTCCACAGGCGGGCAGGCCGCTCATCCCGCGAGGCGGGACGTCGGGAATGACATGATTGTTGTCATCTGCTAATCCACAGCAGATCAGCCTATGCCCGAATGGGTATGGGCCGACGGGGAGTCAGGAATGACACCTCTGTTGTTGTCTGCCAATCCATCCGCCGTGGCATCTATACCCACGGGGTGCGGACTACAGCGTTTATTCAAGTCAAGGTCTACGAACAAAGATGGATTGATGGTATCCAATTATGACGATGCGGCGGCCTTGTGGTAGACCGTATCCAATACACCGTTGACGAATTTGCAGGAATCTTCCGCGGAGAATTCACGCGCCAATTCAATCGCTTCATTAATGGCGGTTTTCGGCGGGGTTTCGCCGAGGAAAACCAATTCGGCTATCGCCAAACGCAGAATATTTTTGTCGACAAAAGAAATGCGGTCGAACGACAAGTTGACTGCCGCT
>JAJRUJ010000107.1 GCA_024277855.1 Candidatus Zixiibacteriota bacterium | reverse complement strand
GAGTTGTCGCGGTTGTCGCCCAGGACAAAGACATTTCCCGGAGGGACACGCATCGGGGCAAAATTATCCCGGTTGGTCAACAACCCGGGGAGAATGCTGGCATCGGTATACGTCACCGTCGGAGGTGTTTGCTCCTCAACGCCATCGACATACAAAACCTTGTCGCGCATCTCCAGGACCTGACCTTCGACAGCCACGCAACGCTTGACGAAATCCTTATTGGGATTTAGCGGATATTCAAAAACGATGATGTCCCCCGGCTCGGGATCACGGAAATGAAAGGTGAATTTATCGACCAGCAGATAATCGCCGACCAGCAGGGTGTTTTCCATCGATTCGGTGGGGATATTATAGGCCTGCACGACGAATGTCCGCAGAATTACGGCAATGATCAGGGCGACAATTATCGCCTCAAAATACTCGCGACGAGCCGAACGAACAGTGAAAATACGCTTTAGCATCTGGGTCTTTCCAATTTGGCGGACTACCGCCTTTTTCTTTTCATATCGGCGGGCTACGCGAATGGTTTAACCGGCAGGCGCCGTCGATGAGGCCATCTTGTGCTCTTTCAGCGGTTTTTTTGGAGATTTGCGCGTTTTCTCTGGTGCAAAGCCATTTTGTTTATCATTTTCGCTCCGGTATGAGATATGACGGCAAGAGGGTCCTGGTCACCGGGGCCGGGGGATTTATCGGCAGTCACCTGACCGAGCGGCTGGTCGAGTTGGGCGCGCAAGTCCGGGTGTTTTTGCGGTATAACTCGCGCAGCAGGCGGGGTTGGCTGGACGATTCACCGCCGCCGGTACGCGACGGGATCGAGGTGGTTTGGGGCGATTTGAAAGACCCGGAGGCGGTGCGTGCCGCGGTCAGCGACATGGAGGTTGTTTTTCACCTCGGTGCGTTGATTGCGATTCCGTTTTCCTATCAAAACCCGACTGATTTTTTCCAGACAAATGTGCTGGGAACGATGCACGTGGCCAATGCCTGCCGGGAATGCCGCACGGCCCGGGTCGTGCACACCTCGACCTCCGAGGTATACGGATCGGCATTGACCGTGCCGATGACCGAGGACCACCCGCAAACCGCGCAATCGCCATACGCCGCCGCAAAAATCGGCGCCGACCGGGTGATGGAAAGCTATTATCTTTCATTTAGTCTCCCGGTGGTGACCCTGCGGCCGTTTAACACGTACGGCCCACGGCAATCGGAACGGGCGGTGATCCCGACAATCGTGCACCAGGTCCTCTACGACGATATGCTCAAACTCGGCTTGTTGACCCCGACACGCGACTTCCTCTATGTCAAAGACACCGTCGCGGCATTCTGCACCGCAGGCCTCGCCGAGGGAGTGGACGGCAAGACGCTGCAATTCGGCACCGGGATCGAAACCTCAATCGGCGATCTGGCGCAGAAAGTGATGCGTCTGGCCGGACGGGAAATCCCGATTCGTCAGGAAGATATCCGGGTGCGGCCGAGTTCCTCGGAAGTCGACCGTCTCCTCTGCGATGCGACAGCATTTCAACGCCTGACCGGCTGGCGGCCGGAAACAACGATTGACGACGGGCTGGGCCGTGTAATCGACTATTATCGGTCGTTGCCGCGCCCCAGGCGCAGCGGTAGTTTCGCGCTGTAAATCCTGTGTCGGTAATTTGCAGGTAGCGCCCGCCGGCTTGAACTCAGGCACGAAAGCAGCCGGCATGAAGAGTGCAGCCGTCCCGGCCGATACAAACAGTAAATGGTTTATCGGACTGACAGAAAGGGATTTCGATGCGATATCTGGTAACCGGCGGAGCGGGATTTATCGGCTCGAACATCGTTGCGAAACTGATTAAAAAAGGCGCCTCGGTGCGGGTGCTCGATAATTTTTCCACGGGAAAACAGGAAAACCTCGAGCGGCACCAGCAGGATATCGAACTGGTTGACGGGGATATCCGCGATTTCTGGACATGCCTCGATGCCGTCGATGGCTGCGATTTCGTGCTGCATCAGGCGGCATTGCCGTCGGTCGGCCGGTCGGTAGCCAACCCGCAGACGACCAACGAAATCAATATCGGCGGCACGCTCAACTTGCTCGAAGCGGCCAAGCGGCATGAGGTCAAACGCTTCGTGATCGCGTCGTCGTCGTCAGTCTACGGCGATACGCCGACGCTGCCCAAAGTTGAGACAATGATGCCCAATCCGCTCTCACCCTATGCCACGACAAAAATGACCAAGGAATATTATTGCCGTAATTACCACCAACTGTACGGACTGCCGACTGTCTGTCTGCGTTATTTTAATATTTTCGGACCGCAACAGGACCCGAAATCGGATTATGCCGCGGTGGTGCCCAAATTTATCACGGCGCTGTTGACCGGGCAGCGGCCGGTGGTTTTCGGCGATGGCGAACAGTCGCGCGATTTCACTTTTATCGAAAACGCCGTACAGGCCAATTTGAATGCCTGTGAGTGCGATGCCGCGGTCGGCCATGCTTATAATGTTGCCTGTGGTGGCCGTTTCACACTCAACGACCTGCTGCACGAGTTGGAGAGAATCATCGGGACGAAGGCCAATCCGGTCTATGCTGAAGCACGTCCGGGCGATATCAAGCATTCGCAGGCCGACATCGCGGCCGCGCGCGCCGATTTAAATTACGATCCCCAAATCGATTTCCGTCGCGGCCTGGAAATCACGGTCGAGTGGTATCGCCGTTCGGTGAAACAAGTCGGTGTTTCGGCGATTGAAAATCTCGATCGGAGGTAATTGTCGCCAATCATGAAATACATAGAATGGCATGAACGGTATAGCGTCGGGAACAGCGATCTCGATGCCGATCATCAAAGCGTTATTTCCATTATTAACAATCTCTATGCAGCCATACAGGCCCATACGGGGCAGGCAGAGGTCAAAGGGATCCTTGATCGGTTGTTAGATTACACTCAGTCTCATTTTAGACGCGAAGAGCACTATATGGAAAAAGTTTCATATCCGGATTTGGCGGAACACAAAGTTCCTCATCGTCGCATGGTTCAAAAGACGCATGAACTGCTTGAACGATATTCGCATAACGAGGAAAGTATTCCGCTGGAAACCATGACCTTCTTAAAGGACTGGTGGGTAAACCATATCGTAATGATGGATATGCAATACAAACCATACTTCGAGGATGTGGAGAAACCAAGTCCGCGTTAGCAACAACTTCCCGAGCATCAACAAGATAATACCAGGTGTATATCAGCCGCCCAAAATCATGGGGCAACGGCTTCACACGGCGAACGGCGGCATTCAGCTGCTGTATTCTCGATTACCCGGCAAATGAATTTATTACACAAGAAAATTACACGGATTAGAATGTTAGATGGGCCGCATGCCCCCGGCCATCGGGGCTTATCGAAAAACGCCTGTCTTTGTGCGTCGGCAGCGGGTAGCCGCCTCAATCGTCCGATGTTGAATCGTAGCCGATGGTGGCCAATGCCGGCCGGAGAGTCAGGAGCGATCAATTCTTTTCCATGGGTTTGATGTTTTGGCGTGTTTATCTTTCGGCCGTCGCCATATATTCCCCAACAAGTAACCGTTTTGTGCCGATAACACGTCTATGGACCAGAAAACCATGACCGAACAGCAGGACAGGGGCAAAATTTCTCCCCCGGAAACGAAGGGGGAATCGCCGTTTATCTCTGTTGTCCTGCCGGTGCGCAATGAAGAAGCGACAATCGAGTCGGTGCTGCGTTCGCTGCTGGCCCAGGACTACCCGTCCGAGCAATGCGAGTTTTTAGTCTGTGACGGGTATTCCACCGACCGGACACGGGAGATTGTCAACAACCTTGCCGCTGAAGACTCCCGGGTCGTCTTAAAAAACAATCCCGGACAGCGTTCCTCGGCGGGGCGGAATGTCGGCTATCGTCATGCGCGGGGTGAGTATATTCTCTTTGTCGATGGCCACTGCGTTATCCCTGATAATCAGTTGCTCAGGTCTGTCGCGGAGTTATTCGCTTCGACCGGAGCGGACTGCTTGTGCCGTCCACAACCCCTGGTTCCCGACGACAATTGCAGTTTGACCGCCGGGGCGATCGCGGCGGTGCGAGCTTCGCGGTTCGGCCATAGCCGCAGTTCGTATATTTATTCCGAACACGAGGGATTTATCAGCCCAATCTCGGTCGGGGCGGCGTATACCAGAATGGTATTCGAGACAATCGGGGAGTACGATGAGTCTTTCGATGCCGCCGAGGATGTGGAGTTCAACGTACGGGTGGAGCAAGCGGGATTTAAATCATTTATTTCTCCCCGGTTAAAAATTCTTTATCACGCCCGGAGCGGACTGGGCAGATTATTCAGACAGATGCTGCGTTATGGACGCGGACGTTTTCACCTGATCAGGAAACACCCGAATTCCTTTGAGTGGCAGACGATAATCCCGCCGCTGTTGGTCTTTGGCCTGATATTTTTGCTTTTTGTGTTGATCTTGATCCCACCGTTGCGCGGTCCGGTGATTGCCCTGCTGCTTTTGGCGGCGCTGGGAATCTGGGCCGTGACGATTCCCGACAGCAAGCGGTTCGACCGGCGCGGCTGGCCGTTATACCCGGCGGTTTTCTTTGCTATTTACGCGGGGCTGGGATTGGGGTTTATTCAGGCAGTGGCGCGCGACTCGTTCGGGCAGGCGGTCCATGTCGGGCCGGACAAACCGGAGAAAGCGCATACACCCAAATAGAATGGATGCCGTAACGATCTCCCCCGGCTGGGGATAATTATCGCTGATGAAATCGACCGACCAACAGACACTCGCCAAGCCCGGCATCAAGGGCTGGCAGATCCTGACGGTGACTATCCTGATCGCCTATGCACCGGTGATTTACGATTTGGTGATCGATTGGTCGACTGACGACAATTACTCCCACGGATTTCTCGTGCCGCTGGTTTCGGCCTGGTTTCTGTGGCGGCAGCGCAAACAGTGGAAGAAGACGGTATTTCAGTACTCTCCCGCCGGGTGGGTGATGATTCTCTTTGCGCTGGCGATGCTTATTGTCGGCACCGCTGGGGCGGAATACTTCACCGCCCGTTGCTCGCTGGTTTTTCTTATCTTCGGCCTGACCTGGACATTCGGCGGCAAACCGGCGCTAAAACTGGCCTGGTTTCCAATCGCTTATCTGTTATTTATGATCCCGATTCCCTATGTGGTTTATTATGCCGCGACTTTTCCGATGCAACTTTTTGCCTCGAAACTCTCCGGCATCGGGCTGGAAATTATTGGTGTCCCGCATGTGCTCTCGGGGAATATTATCCGGCTGCCCAACTATTCACTCGAGGTCGCCGAGGCCTGTTCGGGTTTGCGTTCGCTGGTCTCACTGTTGGCGCTGGGCGCGGCCTATGCCCGGTTGACCCAGCCGCGATTGGCCTGGCAGCTGGCGCTGTTTGTTCTCACCGTACCGATTGCGCTGGCGGCAAATGTTTTTCGGATATGGGTGACGGCGGTGGGGGCTTATGCGATCAGCCCGAAAATCGCCGAGGATTTTTTGCATGAGTTTTCGGGGATCGTTGTTTTCGTGATTTCGTTTATCATGTTGTTCATTATTGGCGGAGTATTTTACTGGTGGCAAACGCGAAAAAATCATTTATCGCCGCCGTTGTCCTGATCGTGCTGGCCGGGAGTTTCGCGTATTTTTTGCGCTATTCCCGCGTCCGGCCGGACCACGGGCCGGATTTCGCTCTGATCCCGATGCAACTCGGGAAATGGGAAGCGGAAGAAAAACGGTTTGCCGACTATGCCTATGACGTCCTTGGAGCCGACACTACCACTTATCGGGTCTATCGTGACGGCGAAGGCCGGGAAATATTTTTGTTTATCGGGTATTTTGGATCGCAGAAATACGGGGGGCAAATCCACTCACCGCGCCATTGTCTGCCCGGCGGCGGCTGGACAATCACCTCACGCGAGAAACGGGTGATTGATGAGGGATTGCCGGTCAACCTGATGAAAATCACGCTCGACCCCTACACACAGTTAATGTGGTACTGGTTTGAAACGCGCGGGGGCAGCACCCGGTCGGAATACGGGCTCAAACTCGACCTGGTGATTAACTCACTGCAATTGAAGCCGACCGACGCCGCGTTTATCCGCATTAATTTAATCACGGAAGAAACTCCGGAAGAAACCGAACGGATTGGCGAAGCGTTCGCGACCGAACTGCTGAAGTATCTCGACGTTGCCCTGCCGTTTACCGACCGGGGAAAATCGTAAGATGATCAAAGACCTTTGGCAGGCATTACGACCACCGCAGTGGATAAAAAACGTCGTGGTTTTCGCCGCGGTGATTTTTGCCCGACAGTATCACGATGTCGACAAACTGCTGTACACGGTCATCGCTTTCGGTTGTTTTTGCCTGATTTCCTCGACAGTCTACCTGGTTAACGATATTGTCGACCGCGAACGCGACCGCAGCCATCCGACCAAAAAAAACCGGCCGATTGCGGCGGGACGGATTTCGGTGGGGCTGGCCTCGGGGATTGCCGCTTTGCTGGCGGTGGCCGGATTCGGCATATCGGTACTTTTCTTCGATTGGTATTTTGTGGCCACCCTCGGCGGTTATGTTGTCTTGAACCTGCTGTACTCGTCGGTGCTGAAAAATGTTGTTATTCTCGATGTGATGGCGATTGCCGCCGGGTTTGTTCTGCGGGCGGCCGCCGGCGCGTTCGCCGTCGACGTGCCGATATCCTCGTGGCTGCTCATTTGTACCACGCTGTTGGCGTTGTTCCTCGGTTTTGGCAAAAGGCGGCATGAGTTGACGATCCTCGGTGAGAAGGCCAACGAGTATCGGGGAATCCTCACCGAGTATTCACCGTATTTTCTCGACCAGATGATCGGGGTCGTGACTGCCTCGACTGTGGTTGCCTATTGTTTTTATACGCTCTCTCCGGAAGTGCAGGCCAACCTGGGCACCGACAAACTGGTGCTGACTGTGCCGTTTGTGCTGTATGGCATTTTCCGCTATCTCTACTTAATCCATCAATGCAATGTCGGCGGCGACCCGACCCATGTGATGCTCACCGATCGGCCGCTGCTGCTGAATGTCCTGCTCTGGTTGGCGTGTGTGGTAATCATCCTCGGGGTGAAGTGATGATGGCGGGCCGTGGCTGTCAGGCACGATGTATTGGCAAACACCGCGGCCCTTGTTCTGGATCGTAGGGGTCAGGCTTGCCTGACCCGTGGGCGGGGCAAGCCCCGCCCCTACGGTGGAACGGTGACCATCCAGCCCCTACGGTGGAACGGTGACCATCCAGTATCAATGGCGAGTAGTCTCTGCCCGATGCTTACTAATCCTCCCAACACCTGACATGACGAACCATGCCGATCTGCCGATATAAGATACATAAGATCGAACAGTCACACACCGGGGTGAATTGGTGAATCAGGGTCAGCCCAAAAATCGTGATTCAAAGGACAGTATTGCCATTTTAGGCGGCGGCAATATCGGACAGGCGATTGCCGCCGGTCTGACCCGCGCCGGGGCGTACAAGCCCTCACAGATCTGGATGACCCGGCGGCAGACCGACCGGCTGGCCGAGTTTGCGCGGCAGGGTTATCAGATCACCACCGATAATACGGCCGCCGTTCAACAGTGTAAAATTGTCCTCATTGCCGTACAACCGGGGCAGATGGTCGGGTTGCTCGATTCGATTCGAGGCGAACTCCGGCAAGACAGTCATCTCATTTTATCCACGGTGACCGGTGTGCTGATCGCCGATATCGACCGGCATCTTGACGGCGATTATCCGGTCATCCGGGTTATGCCGAATACCGCCGTCGCAATCGGCCAGTCGATGACTTGTTTGGCGGCGAGTGAAAACCATCAGCAGGAACTGGCGCAGGTCGTCTCATTATTCGACAAACTCGGCAGCACGCTGGTGATCGATGAAGAACATATGGTCTCGGCCACGGCGCTTTGCGCCTGCGGTATCGCGTTCTTCCTCCGTTCGATCCGTGCCGCCTCACAGGGCGGAATCCAGATCGGGTTCCCGCCCGACGATGCCCTCAAGATGGCCGCCCAGACCGCTTGCGGCGCCGCACAATTGGTGCTGGAATCGGGCGTTCATCCGGAAGCGGAAATCGACCGGGTGACCACGCCGCGTGGCTGCACGATTGCCGGGCTTAACCGGATGGAGCATGAAGGATTCTCCTCGGCGTTGATCAAAGGCTTTGTGACCGCCTCCGATATTGCCGCATCGCTTTTCTCGAATAATACCCTCCCCCCGTCCACCGAGCAGTAATTTCCACGTGATGTGACCGGAAAACCGAGTACCCGTATCGCCGGGCCGTTCTCCTCACCCACGGGCCGGGCAAGCGTACCCCTGTATGGCCGGCGAAACGCAGGCGTTAAATAATAAAAGGCAGGGCCTTTTCAGGCCCTGCCATTACCACGCAAATAACAGCTATTGCTAAATATCGAGATTGCGCACATACTGTGCGTTTTCTTCGATAAACTTGCGACGCGGCTCGACCGCATCACCCATTAAAATCGTAAAAATACGGTCGGCGTCGACGCCATCCTCGAGTTGAATCTGTACCAACGTCCGCGTCTCGGGATTCATCGTCGTGCGCCAGAGCTGATCGGGGTTCATCTCGCCAAGACCTTTGTAACGCTGCAGGTGCACCCCCTCGGTGCCGAACTCTTCGATGATCCGATCACGCTCGTCATCGGAGTATGCGTATTGTTCTTTCTTGCCCTTCTTAACCAGGTAGAGCGGCGGCTGGGCCATATATACTTTGCCGCGTTTAATCAGATCGCGCATGTGGCGGAAGAAGAACGTGAGAATCAGCGTGCGGATATGTGACCCGTCAACGTCGGCATCGGTCATGATCACGATCTTGCCGTAACGCGATTTTTCCGCATCAAAATCTTCGGCGAAACCGGTGCCCATCGCGGTGATCATCGCGCGGATTTCAACATTGGAGACAATCTTGTCGAGCCGGGCTTTTTCGACGTTCAAAATTTTTCCCCGCAGGGGGAGGATGGCCTGGAACCGCCGGTAACGGCCCTGTTTGGCCGAGCCGCCCGCCGAGTCGCCCTCGACGATAAAGAGCTCACAGGATTCGGGATCGGTCAGGGAACAATCGGCAAGTTTTCCGGGCAGCGTGCCCGAATCGAGTGCCGTCTTGCGGCGGGTGAGTTCACGCGCTTTGCGCGCGGCCTCGCGCGACCGGCCCGCCGACACGATTTTCTCGACGATTTTTTTGCCGATCGGCGGGTTCTCCTCCAAAAAAGCGCCGAGGTAGTCGCCGACAACCGACTCGACGATCCCCTTGACCTCGGAGTTACCGAGTTTGGTTTTGGTCTGGCCCTCGAACTGCGGGTCGGCAATTCGCACCGAAATCACGGCCGTGAGACCCTCGCGCACATCCTCACCGAGGACGTTGAAGTTGACATTTTTCAGCAGTCCGTTTTTCTGGGCATAGTTGTTGAGTGTGCGGGTGATGCCCGCTTTGAAACCGACCAGGTGCGAGCCACCCTCGATGGTGTTGATGTTATTCACATACGAAAAAATATTTTCGGTATACGAGTCGTTATATTGCAGGGCGATATCGACCTCGACCCCGTTGCGCGGCTTCGCGAACCCAATCGCCTTGCGATGGACCGGCGTCTTGTTCTCGTTGAGGTAGGCGACAAATTCGACCAGCCCACCTTTGGAGAAAAATGTTTCCCGCTTGTCTTTTTCTTCGCTGATCACCTCGATCTTCAATCCCGGATTTAAAAAAGCCAGCTCGCGCATCCGCGCGGCGAGGGTGGAAAACGAATACGTGATGTCCGGGAAAACTGTGCGGTCCGGGAAGAATACTGTCCGGGTGCCGGTTTTTTTACGCTTGCCCCTTTTCTCGACCGGAGCTTCGGGTTCGCCGCGATTATAGCGTTGATAATAGATTTCGCCCTCGCGGCAGACCTCGACTTCGCACCACTCGGAGAGCGCATTGACCACCGAGACGCCGACCCCGTGCAAACCTCCGGAAACTTTATAAGAATCGTGGTCGAACTTCCCGCCGGCGTGCAACACGGTCATCACGACTTCAAGGGCGGGCTTTTTCTGCTCGACGTGCATATCGACCGGGATTCCCCGGCCGTTATCGGAAACTTCGACCGCGCCGTCTTTGCGCAAAACCAGTTTGATCTGGTCACAGAAACCGGCCATCGCCTCGTCAATCGAGTTGTCGACAACCTCGTAGACCAGGTGGTGCAACCCGCGCGAGGCCGTGTCGCCGATATACATTGCGGGACGACGGCGTACCGCTTCAAGGCCTTTGAGGACGGTAATTCGTGAGGCATCATATGCCGCTGTCGCGGCCATCTTGTCGGCTTCATTCATCATGAGTATATCACCTTGTTGCATCGTGCGATCTATCGGCGCACCACGTGTTCCCCGACTCACGGACCGGTAAAATGAATATCATCGACGATGTGTTCGCCGAGCCGGCCGTTGAGCAGTCGCATAAAATCAGCTTTCTGATACATTAATTCATGTCGCCAGGAAGGGTTGTCGACCCGCACCAGGAGGCGTCCATCTTCACAACGCAATACTGTTGTATGGGCGGCCACCGCCTTACCGACAATTTCCGGCCAGGCATCGGTAACCGAGTATTCTTTTATTTTCCTGTTTACACCGAGCTCTTTTAGTTTCCGGGCCAGGATATCGCCCAAACTCTCCGGCTGGGCCACGGCACTTCCTTCCGGTGGTTGGTATTTTACTTTTCCGGCGTCAAGATCGCGAGTATGCGCCCCCCTTAACGCCAACTACCACTTAAATATAGTACGACAAACAGGCATTGTCGGCAAGGTTTTTTTCGTTAATTATGACAACGCATCTCATTGTATTTCAATGCCTTACAAAATATTTCCTCGGCATATTTTCCGCGGCAACCGCCTTGGTAAGTCGCACCACGCCAACAAGATCGACTGGCGATCACGACCGGCAAAAACGAGGGTTGACAGGTTGATATCTACTTGCACTCACCCGGAAATCTCCGTACCAGTTTTCAGGCAAGATTAGGGAATTGTCGAATCGACAGCAATAATGGATTTACTGCAAAACAAAATTTTCCTCTGGATTGCCTTCAATATTTTCATTCTGGCGATGCTCGCCCTCGACCTGGGTATATTCCATCGAAAGGCACACACGGTTTCGATTAAAGAGGCGCTCTGGTGGACCCTGGTCTGGACTGTGCTGACTTTGGCGTTCAACGTGGGTGTCTATTATTTCCGTGGCTCTGAGGTTGCGTTGCAGTTTTTCACCGGTTTTTTAATCGAGCGGTCGCTCTCAGTGGACAACCTGTTTGTCTTCCTGCTGATCTTCACGTTCTTCGGGGTTGACTCGAAATATCAACATAAGGTCCTCATGTGGGGGATTCTTGGCGCCCTGGTGATGCGCGCCGCGATGATCTTTTTGGGTGTTGCGCTGGTCAACGAATTCCACTGGCTGTTGTATGTCTTCGGCGGGTTCCTAATTTACACCGGGATCAAGATGGGTGTGCAGTCCGATGAGAGCGTTCATCCGGAAAACAATGTCGTGGTCCGGCTGGCGCAAAAAGTGCTGCCGGTGACTTCGCGCTATGACGGCGGTAAGTTTTTCACTTGGGAGAACGGGAAGAGAGTAGCGACGCCGCTTTTTATCGTGGTAATCGCCATCGAAGTTTCGGATGTGGTATTTGCCGTCGATTCGATCCCGGCAATCTTTGGCGTGACCACCGATGCGTTTATCATCTATACCTCGAATGTCTTTTCGATCCTCGGACTGCGTGCGCTTTATTTCGCCCTGGCCGGGATTATGAAACTCTTTGAATACCTCAAGTATGGCCTGGCTGCGGTGTTGGCCTTTATCGGGATCAAGATGGTGTTGATGGATATCTATCCCATTTCGATTGTGGTGGCATTACTGGTTGTGGCTGGTATCCTGATCGTCTCGATCATCGCTTCAATTTACTTCCCACGGAAAAAAGACGAGGCAAAATAAACACGGGCCGGGTTACGGTCACTAATGCCAAAAGCCCCTCGTAATTCCTGCCTGACCCGACAAGTTAATTGCTATTATCGTGGGGTGAGGGTACATCAATCAGGGGCAGGCGTGGCCCGAAACTCCGCTTCGGGTTTCTGAGAATGTCGCCGACTCACAAGAAAACTGAATTAACGTGGTCAGCGTTTACACTCGCCGGGCCAGGGCAAGCCTGACCCCAACCCCACGCGAGACTACGTCGTTGACTAAAAAAACAAGGCGGCAGGTTTCGAAACCTGCCGCCTCTCCCGAATTGAGGTATCCGAATCAGCCCCGTTACACTCGCTATGGATTACAACCATCGGCGCAAGGGAACGGAGTGATATTCTTGTAGACATAGTTGACATAATGCACGACATCGACCGGATTGACCGCATTGTCGCAGTTGACATCACCGGCCTCATACGGACAGTTCGGATGCATCACCCGGTTGTCGATGTTTTTGTACACATAGTTGACCATGAAGACCACATCAACCGGATTAATCGCACCGTCCCCGTTGACATCGCCCCAGACGCTGCAATCACACAGACAGGTCAGGTCGGGTGCACAGGTCACGGCGCCGTAACAAGTGGCTCCGCTGACACAGGTCGGTGTACCCGCACAGGTGGCAACACCACCGCAAGTCACCGTCCCGGTACAGGTCACATATCCCGGACAAGTCGATGAACCGTCACAGGTGATTGTTCCCGAACAGGTGGTCGAACCCGGACAAGTCGCGGTTCCGGCACAGGTCGCGGTTCCGGCACAGGTCGCGCCGCCGCAGGTTACTCCGCCGGAGCAAGTCGTTGTTCCGGCACAGGTGGCCGCTCCCGGGCAGGTCGCTGAACCGTCGCAGGTAACGGTACCCGGACAGGTGGTCGTGCCGGGGCAAGTCGCCCCACCCGGACAGGTTGCCGCGCCCACGCAGGTCGCATTGCCCGCGCAGGTCGCGCCACCGTCGCAGGTGGGCGAACCATCGCAGGTTGCGCCGCCGGAGCAAGTTGCCGTACCCAGACAGGTCGCCGCGCCCGGACAGGTCGCCAAGCCGCCACAGGTAACCGTACCCGGACAGGTACCCCAGCCGGCACAGGTCGCCGCACCGCAGGTCGCAACTCCTACACAGGTGGCCGAACCGTCGCAGGTGGCGCCCACGCCGCAAGTCGGTGAACCATCGCAGGTCACGCCGCCGGTACAGGTAGTCGTACCAAGGCAGGTCGCCGCACCCGGACAGGTCGCTGAGCCGTCGCAGGTGATTGTCGTGGCACAGGTTGTCGCGCCCGGACAGGTACTGCCGCCGTCACAGGTGGATGTTCCACTACAGGTGGAACTGCCGTCACACGTTGCCGAGCCGGAACAGGTCGTCGTCCCCGAACAGGTCGCGGTGCCTTCGCAGGTCGCCGCACCCGGACACGTGCTTTCGCCATCGCAGGTCGGAGTACCGCCCGCACAGGTCGTTGAACCGCTGCAGGTAGATGCGCCGGCACACGTATTGCCGTCACAGGTTGCGCCCGCACACGTCGCCGCACCATCACAGGTGGCCTGACCCGAACAAGTGGTCGTGCCATTGCACGTCGCCGAACCCGGACAGGTGGCTTCGCCGCTGCATGTCGCGGTACCGCTACACGTGGTTGAGCCGGGACAAGTGCTGCCATAGTCACAGGTCGCGCCGCCGGTACAGGTCTCCGTACCGTCACAGGTCGCCGCGCCATCACAGGTGGCCTCGCCGGCGCATGTTTGTCCGCCGCCTTCGCAGGTGACTTCACCCGGACAGGTCGCCGTACCCTGACAGCTTTCGGTGCCGACACAGGTCGCTTCCCCGCTGCAACAGGTTGCCTCATCCGGACAGGTGGGGACGCCGTAACAGGTCGGCCCCTGGTCGCAGGTGGGTTCCGCCTGGCAGGTAATCGTACCGCAGGTGGCACTGCCCTCACAGGTCATCGACGCACAGGTCGGCATCGGCTCACAAGTAGTCCAGGCACAGGTCGGCGTATAATCACAAGTCGTGACGCCTTCGCATGTTGGCCCGCCGCCAAGACAGGTTGCGCCAAAACATGTCGGACTGCCTTCGCAGGTTTCCCAACTCGGGCAGGTTTCGACAGCACCACAGGTCGGCGTGCCATCACAGGTCGCCCAGCCGGGCATTGTCGGCTGTAACGGCGAGTCGCAAGTTTCAGTTCCCGGACAGGTTGTCGTGCCCACACAGGTCTCTGCTCCCGGGCAGGTTGCATTGTTTGGACAGGTAGCAGTTGCTCCACAGGTTGTGGCCCCGTCGCAGGTTGGCGCACCTTGCATCGTCGGTGTGCAGCGATTACTGCCATCGCACGTTTCGGTACCCTCACAGGTATCGTAACCCGGACAAGTAGCCGTCCCGTCACAGGTATATGTTCCCTGACAAGTACTTGTACCTTCACAAGTGACTGAACCCGGACAGGTCGTAGCATCACAGGTTGCGCCGCCGCAGGTCGGCTCACCGCCGCAGGTTATCGCCCCGTCACAGGTATTTCCGCCGGTACAGGTGTAGGTACCGGTACACGTGGGCATTCCCGGACAGGTCGGGGTTTGATCGCAGGTCGTCGTTCCTGCGCAGGTTGTGCCGCCTTCGCAGGTCGGTTCGCCGACACAGGTGCTGGCGCCGTCGCAGGTCGCCGCACCGTCACAAGTTGCCACGCCGTCACAGGTCGCTGCGCCGTCGCACGTGGACGTCCCGACACAAGTGAAGGAACCCGGACAGGTACTCGCGCCATCGCAGGTCGGCGTCGATTGGCAGGTGGTATTGCCGTCACAGGTGGATGTTGACGGGCAAGTAGCACCGCCGCTGCATGTCGCTTGGTCGGCACATGTAGTCGATTGATCGCAGGTTACTTCGCCGGCGCACGTTGCCCCACCCGAACAAGTGGTTGTTCCTTCACAAGTGGACGAACCGGGGCAGGTCGGATAAGAGCCGCATGTCTCGGTGCCTTCGCACGTCGTCGAACCGTCACAAGTCGTTTCGCCGGGACAGGTGCTGGTGCCCGGACAGGTGGCCTCACCGCCGCAGGTAAACTGCTGACGACAAGTCGGCGAATCGTCACAGGTGACAATACCCGAACAGGTCGTTGTCCCTTCACAGGTCGCCGTCCCCGGACAGGTTTCTTCGCCTGCACAGGTTATCGTCCCCTGACAGGTCTGCGTGCCGTCGCAGGTTGGTTCACCGGCCGACGTGGGCAGGCAGTCCTGGTCGCAGGTAAAGGTCCCCACACAGGTTGCAAAGCCCGGACAGGTACTCGTCGAGGGACAGGTTTCCGTGCCGTCGCAGGTCGGGTAACCCGGCATCGTCGGCTCAATCACGGCCTCGCAATCATTCGGCGGAAGCTCAGATTCCGGCCAGAGCCAGGGAAAGCCGGGTGATGGCGGTGTCCAGATCGCACCCCAATTGAACCAACCACCGCTCGGAGAATAATAGAACCATGCCTCGCAGACCGGTATCGCCGGATAGGGCGGCAAGTCCATCATGATACTGGGAATTGGTGTCTGTGCGGTGCTGGCATATTCAATCACCACGAAAAACGGAGCATTAACACAACAAACTTCCGGCAAAACGACATAGCCCGCATTCGGGTAGGCGAATGTCGACTTATCCAGAGTGGCGGTGACCCAGCAGAGTTCCTGAGACGGAATCGGACAGTCCGGATCCGACAGATCGGCATCATAAATCGATAGTCGCACAGGTACGGGCCAGATAGACGATCCGTCCGGGTTATCATATAGACTCAGCCAGATTTCAAAAATTTCCAGCGGATAGGGATTGGCAACACCGCATCCGTAGTCCACATTGGTAGGGTCATAATAGACCGCAATCTTGTCAGTTGGTACAAAGCTGGAGAATGCCGAAACCGGCGTTTGCGTATCGCGGCGCATCGAGCAGATAAGCCCCATCGGTTTGCCAAGAGATGGGACGATAATCGGTTCTTCCGACAACCGTTGTGTATCGAACTCAAGCGGTTCGACAGCCGCCGCCTCCCGGGCCGGCGCCAATGTGGTTATTTTGCCGCCGCCACGATCACGCGAGTGGAATTTGGCTAATGATTTTTGCAGGGATTGCTCAAATAGGGGCGAAGGCGAGGGGTCGGCCTGATCGGCCATTGTTGCTCCCGCAATAAAAAGCACGCAGGTCAATGATAAAATGATCAGCCGACAACAACTGGCTTTTCCCCGAACAATCCTCCAGTAGTTTCGGTACATGGGACACCTCCCGAAGTATGCCTCTGGCGCGATAGCGCCGTTAATTAGAGCGGTGTAGTATCAGACCAAGAGGATGCGATACTCTGTAGTAGTGTTAACTCAGGTGCGCAGTATCCGATCCAGTTATTGATCACCATCCCACGGGCCCGATCCTAGTTACAACTCTATATGGGCCGAAAACATAATTTTGTCAAGATATTTACATCATAAATAGTTGATAATTAATATGTTGACAAATATTATCCGGTTTTATTTGTCAAATTATTTTAGCCATTTTGGTCTATTATGGCACGCT
>JAJRUJ010000106.1 GCA_024277855.1 Candidatus Zixiibacteriota bacterium | reverse complement strand
TTGATTTTTGCCGAGGGATCAATAATGGCGCGGGGATGGATCGCGGTTATCAATTCGGCATTGGGAAAACGTTCGGCAATTTTTTGGCGAGTATGGTTGTTGCCGACTGCAATAATTGCGCGAATATTGCCGGCCGAGGGCAAATCCGACAACGGCCCGGTAATCGGCACACCGAGGATTTCTCCGCCCGTCCGCGCGGGGTCGTCGTCGAGCACGGCTTTGACCGATGCTCCGGCAGCAACGAGAGTGCTGACGACAACTTTGGCGTGGCCGCCTGCTCCGAGGACATAGACCGGCCTATCGTTGTCCATGTGTCTCCATTCTTGTGCCGGTGAACGGCGGCATTGTCACATTACCTTCGGCGGAGATACCCTGCCGACGTAAGACCTGCATCAGGGTCAGTATTAGAATTTTAATATCGAGCCAAAAATTGCGCTGGTCAACATACCAGACATCGAGAGCGAACCGCTTCTCCCAGGCCAGCAGATTTCGGCCTTTCACCTGCGCCCAGCCGGTAATTCCCGGCCGCACCTCGTGCCGCCGCGCCTGCTCGGGAGTATATAATTCAAGGTATTCGATTAGTAAAGGTCGCGGCCCGACTAAGCTCATCTCCCCTTTGAGTACATTGAATAATTCGGGCAGTTCATCCAGACTGCAACTGCGCAAAAACCGACCCAACCCGGTAAGCCGTTGCTCGTCCGGCAACGACAGGCCATCGGGATCGGTCGCATTTTTCATTGTCCGGAATTTGTAGAGGGTAAACGGACGGCCATGTTTGCCCGGACGCACCTGAGCGTATAATACGGGCCGCCCCAGTTTAAGGCGAACAATCAACGCCAGAATCAACAACAGCGGCGAGAGTACCAGCAGGCCGATGACCGCGCCGAAGATATCCAATAACCGTTTACAACTCCGGTAGAGCATGGCGGTAATGTAATGATTGTCCGGCGAAATGAAAGCAAACTCCAGGCACAAAAATACCCGATGGACAACCTGTGGCGTAAGCCACCCTCCCAGGAAAGACTGCCCACCGGGTGATTTGACGTGCCGGTAATATACGCCGCCGCGTCGTTTTTGACAAGCAATTCATACCGGTTCTCAAGATAACCGCCGGCCAAAACGGGGCGTGATTATCGATTTGTTCGGACTTACATCGTCAGCCAGAAATCTCGCGGATAGAGCCGGTAGACTGTCTGCTTGCCCTCGACGGTCTCAATGTAGTTTTCCAGCGATTCGAACTGCGATTCCGGACCGATAATGAAGAAATTGCTTTCTTTACTTTCCGAAAGCGGCGCGCCATAACCGATCAGCACCGGGCCATACGCCGCCTCCATGCGCGAAGTCAATTGATCATATAAATCGTCGCGGTTACGTGTATCGAGCACCTTTTGTCGATACCGCTGAACCCGTTCAGGAGTATAGCCGTCGACCAGGTCGTCGGCCATCGCCTGCCCCCGCGCTTCGTAACGATTGGGCGCGCGTGAATAACCAAAAACCTGGGCAATGGCATATTCGGCCAAACCGGGATCGCGCTTGGCTTTTTTCAACTGGCCAACCACAAAACGCATCGTTTCGGCGATATCCGGACAGCGTTCGGCATAATAGCGCGCTCGTCCGGTGATCTGGCTGAAACGATAACCGTTGGAGTAGGCCAGTCCGGCCGCCCAGGTTTTCATAAACAGCCCGTGCGGACCACCGCCGCTGTACAGTTTGCCCGCCAGGCCATCGAGGATCGCCGTTGAGGTTGTGTCGTATTTGTCGGCGATCCTGGCGGTCATAATCAAAACCCCGTTACGTGTGCCGCGATGGACCAGCCCGACATACAACGGATCGACCAATCCCGGTTCACGGCTGGCCAGTCGCTCCGTGATTCGCGGATTCGCAATATACGTTTGGCGTACCGACGGGTGTTTACTGTCGAGTTTGCCGATCAGCGCCGTAAGATCATCACGCACCGCCTCGCGGTTGGCGCTGTTGGAAATCATAAACATCCGCACATTGTCGGCTTTGCGCACCAAATCGAGCATCGCGTTCAACCGGGCGATCGCGGTTGCCGGTTCCACCAGCAGGTCGGCCCGGGTTTCGTCACAGAGGTAAGCCCAGTCAACCGAAAGGTTCTCGTCGGGGATCTCATCGAGGGTGGTTTTGAACGCCTGGGCGATTTTTGCTTCGGTCTTACCGCCATCGGCAAAACCATCGAGCAAGGCTGCCAGTCCATGGCGACTCAGCCCGTCACCGTCACGTTTAAGACCACTGAGGAAGTTCAGCAACCCGGCGCGGTCGCCGCCCTCGCCGGGATCGGTGAGCTGCCAGCGCAAACGCTGCATCAGGTGGGTTTGGGTCAAGAACGATCCGGCGGCCAGCGCCAGCGGATTGTCCTGGAACCGATAGGCATCGGCCGGGTTATTTACCCAATATTCTTCCGGGCCTTTCGTGCGATTGCGGTAACGCAACAGCGATTGATCAATCAGGTCGAGCATCCGGGCGGCGTTTTCGATTCGGATGTATGGAGTAAAGAGCGCCGCATCCATCCAGCCAATTGCCTGGCGGAGTTCGACAAGATTATTTCCCTCGCCGGTGAGCAGAAGTTCGAACCGGTCATTTTCCGGATTGGAACTGAGCGAGGCCTTCAACGACAACACCTCGCGGCGCAGCCGTTCCTGCATCACATTAAACGGCACCACTTCGCCGTCTTTGATCACGCCGATATCGGTCAATACCGAAGGTAGAAACGGAACATAGACCAACAACGATTCGGGGATGACATCAAGCCGCAGGGCCAGACCGACGCGCGCCGAACTCATGTTCTCAAACGTCGAGGCAGTCAGCGGTATACCACCCGGCAATGAAATCGTTTCATAGATCAACTGGTCATCCAGCGTCATCGGTGGATTGTCGATAAAACCGGGCAGCTTATCTTTGGACGCGAGGGCCTCCAGTTCGGCGGTGGTCCGGTCAAAATATTCTTTGTAGGCGGCAATCGCGGCCTGATCATCCCCGCCGTACATTTCCCTGAAATTCGCCCGATACCCTTCAAGGCGTTTCTCTTTGGCCGCCTTTTGCGCGATGATATAATCCATCCCGGGTCCGGCGCCGACTTCGTAAGGAGGAACACTCAACAAACGCCACGTGTCGATCCGGTCACGCCAGATATTTCGGTCGAGGGCCAGCAGACTGTCGAGGTAGGCAAAACGATCGGCCAAAACCAGCGATTTGCGGAAACCCGCTTCGTCCTCGAGGTCCTCCATCAGCCCGACCCAGCGCCCGGCCGGGCCGCTGCGAAAACCGAACATCGGCGGCTGGTTCAGACTGTTCTCGAAATACTTTTTCAACTCGGCCACCCGGCCGGCGGCGCGGGCGTTAAATTCGCGCAATTGCTCCGAACCGTCGGGGTAATTACGGACTTTTTCGACCGCCCCGAGAATAATCGACAACGCGCTGTCGAGCATCGTCTGGTTGACATAAGCATTGTCGATCCCGGTAAGACCAAACTGAATCGTGCTCTGATATGATTCGTCCTGCCAGCCGTCGACCTCGTCGCCGCCCAGGTCGATCACCCGGGTCTCCGAATTGATAAAGAGATTGTACAGATCGGAGGTCTGCCCGCGTGCGAAAGTGTCGAGGAATAAATCAAGTGCAACCCGCTCCCGATAATCCAGTTTGAGATCGGCGGGCCAGGAATAGAGCAGGTAACCTGGGTCTTCGGTTTTCTCGCTGGGATAGGTAACAAATTCGGCCGTGCCCAGAGGCGCGGGATTCGGCAACGGAAAATCGAAATTGCCGATCCCGGGGTTGGGCGACGAATCGGCATAATCCTGACAGCGATTGAGGATTTCATCCAGGTTTTTCAGGCAGCTCTCGACGGTGATATTATCCGGGATCGATACTACCGCTCCCATGTTGCCCAGATGGTAGGCCGTCCGGTGGAAGATACGCATATCCTCGGCGGTCATCTTGCGCATCACATCGGGATCGCCGCCGGAGTTGTAGGTTAACGGGTGCCCCTCGCCCATCACCAGTTTGTCCAGCTCGCCGTAGGTGTGGTACCAGGGTCGCTCGAACGAGCTGACCATTTCGGTGTAGACCGTACCTTTTTCATCGAGGGATAACGTGCCGTCTTTCGGATCGACCGCGACCCCGATATGACAGACCTCGCGGCGGATTTCCTCGTCGGTGAAATCCGGATGCAACAACGCCTGTAATTTGGCTTCGAAAAGTTCATAAAACGTATCGTCACCGGCAACGGTGTTAAAATGATAACAAGTGCGGGTCTGCGCGGTATAGGCGGTGCTGGTGCCCAGCGACATATCCTCCAGCGCGGACACATACCGTCCGCGGTTGCCTTTGCCCAGCAAAAGATGTTCGCAGGCATGCGGCTCGCCTTTGCTGGAAGTTGGCGGGGTCTTGACCCAGTAAAACGCCTGCGGCACCGACTGGATTTGCACCAGGTCGACGATGAATCCATATTTATCGGAAACAAACCGCGCTCCGACCGCCTGGCCGGAACCGTTTTCGTAGACGTTTTTGGTGGTGAAGCCGTTAATTTTTTGGTCTGGTTGCAGTGATTCGAGATAGCCATCAGCTATCGCCGGTGTAATTGCGCTGAATGTGAGAACGAGTGCAAGACCGAGAGTCCGCGTCAGCTTCATCCCTCTCCCCTTCCGTTTGCGCCCCCCGACGTGAGAACCAACATAACGAATAGGCTTACGTTGATTCAACCGGTTTGTTACGGAGGTGGAATAAACGATGTTGCGGCTACGCCGCTCATAAGGTATTATATGTGTTAAGATTTCTGAATGACGATGATAATGAGGCAAGCACTGCCGAAACGACACTAGACTTGCCCTTATCACAAACATATATCTTATTATGCGGCTTCATACAATCGCCAGCAGTCTTCGCGAATTGAGAAAGAAGTATGGAATCACGCCTCATGCGACTGACCAACCTGAGGAGATGATAGAACTGCGGCCCCGCTACTTTGTGAATTCTACCGTTTGGGGCGTCCGAACTGTTGAGTGTTGGTGCAAGCGAAGTAGACGCAATGTTAAAGCTGAGGAACTCTGGCAGGATGGAATATATATCCTAGATGAAGGAGATACTTCAATAGACGTTCGGTTCGACTATTTCCTTGATGGAACTCAGCGTACTACGCCTATAGGTAATATCTATTTACGCCTTAATTCATTCCAATCCATTCCTGTACATCTTGGACAGATTGGTGTCGTGCTCCTGAAAAGGGAACATAGAAAACTCATCCGAGAGCTTGAGTGTCAAAAATTACTATTTGAGGTTGCGGGCGATTTCGCCAAATCGGTTGGTACGCGCCCTGAATTAAAAGACGATATCTTGGAACAAGTCGATCGATGGCTGGGTGATACAATCACGCCAGTTGATACTTCCTTTCGTATTAAGAGACTAGAGAAAAACGAAAAAGGAAATTATGCCGAGAGCGAATTGGTCAGTTTGGACGGTATAAAATACCCTCGTTTGCCCGATGATGAGCTCTGGAACTGGTGCTCCGATCCTTCAAAGTTTCGCAGTCAAGCCAGAAGATGGACGACTAGATACAGAGACTTAGCAGAGCAAGATATGTATGACAAAGCTTTGGCCTTATGCGAAAAATCGGTGCGAGTTGGCGAAGAATACGGGTTCGTTGTTAAAGATGGTCCATTAACGCATGTCAGAGGCGGCTTGGAAAAGTCGGCTCTTGGGGTTATAAAAAGTTTTGGTACAATCTTCCTTGATCAACACAAGATGGATAAGGTACTGGCCCTCATTGAGGGATATAGAAGTCCAGTGGTTACTCTGCGGAGACCCCAAGGCAACCCAGAGGAAGAAGATTTGACCAAAATGAAATCAAGGGGCCATAATCTCCTTACATGGTATGTTAAAATCCGGGAAAGGGGTCGACACGATCCAACATGGGGCCTCTTGCGTCTCGAGTTACATGCCGATGCCATCCCCTGTGGTGGGCACTCGGGGAGATGGTCTGAAATTGATTCCTTAATCATCGACGAAATCAGTCGAAAGATTTTGGAGGAGAGAGCGCCTACGAGTGCTCCCGACCCACGTTGGCATAATTTACTATATCCAATTCATTGTTGTGAGGAATTCCTGAAGGCACGTGCAGTACCTCATCTGACCGCCAAGCACTTGGTAGGAGAGTATTGATATGGCTCATTACTTCGGCAGAATCTGTGGGATCGAGAGAATGCCTTGTACCGTTAATGAATTCAATTTCTGGATTGCTAGGGGTAGCCATGATAAGGTGGAGGTCGGCTACATTGTGACTGCAGAGGGTGACGAAAACGATGAAAAGGTATTTGGTCTTGTCACCGGCATTAAATTTTATACTGATGCGGGTTCCGTCCTTGTAGATTTTCTCAGTCACGATTTCGGAGACCCCCGTTCCCATCCCCCTACAGATCGCCAAGAAATTTTGATTGCAACGGTTTCTGTGATCGGCTCCTCTAAACACGGTGCAAGGCCGATGACATCCGGGAAAGTCCGCCTCTCTACACCTAAAGAAATCGGCCAAGCATACGGTATGGATCGGATAGACAAGAAAGTTTTTTGTGGAGTAGTGGCTAACGGCCCCGATCCAGACAACTGGGCTCCTGCCTTTGTCGATGAAAAATTCTTGCTTGGACCCGAAGGTGCACATTTGAACATATCGGGTGCGTCCGGTCTAGCAACAAAAACTTCAGCGGCAGTCTTTCTGCTTTCAAGCGTCCTGAGCGCTGCCAGAAAACATAGACGGAAATATGCAGTCGTGGCATTCAATGTGAAAGGCGGCGACTTACTTAGACTTCAAAACGGAGGCGAAGACAATAAATATACTCAGTCCGAATTACTTGAACTTTTAAAAAACTGTTCGAATGACGAGACCAGAAAAATGGTCGAACTCGCCAATGAGTGTGGAATTGATTTAACATTTGGAAAAGACCATCTTAAAATGTTTGCTCCCGCAAAGGCCAATGACATAAAACAGCCTAATTCTCTGGTAAAAGAGGGCATTAAACCCTTCTATTGGTCACTCCAAGATGTCCTTCAGGTGGATGCTCCCGTTAGACTTATTGATCTTTTTGCATCAGAAGACTTGGACGATAAGGCTTGGGGCGTATTGGCTCGTATAGAAGAATTGCTCGAAGAAAATGGTCCATGGGCGGACGGGAGTATCGTCACTTTTCAGCAGTTAATACATAGATTGGCTACAAAACAGTCAAAAGGATTCTGGGATCCTCACCATCAAGCAACAGTTTCCAAAGTCACCAGGCATATTCGTATTTCTTGTGAGGGAATCCTGAGGGGTCTATTTGCCTATGATGAGGAGATGGGCAAAGACATAAAAATTGAGAATATCGGAGCCAACGAATTATGGATTGTAGATATCGAGGCGATAAACGACCGCGCGAAGCGTCTCGTATTCCAAAACATTACTTCCAGATTGGCTGATTTGATGGAGAAGGAATCCATAAGACCCGTAGAGGATAGGCGTCTTCACGGCATTGTTGTCTTCGTCGATGAGTTAAACAAATTCGCCCCAAGTAGAGGAGGCGGAAACACCAAAATGAAAAGTCAAATTATAGAACTGGCAGCTCGAGGACGATCCTTGGGTATCATCCTGTTCGGCGCTGAACAATTTGCCTCAAAGATTGACCGAGAGATATTGGGGAATGCTTCGAGCCACCTTCTCGGTCGAACGGAGATTGTTGAATTGACCGATAAGGCCTATGGATGGTTACCGAAGGATCTCAGGTTTATCGTCGGGAATTTAGAAAAGGGCCGGTTATTACTAAGACACGCCACATATGGTCAACCTATCTTTATAAAATTCCCGCAACCACTACATACATTCTCGACCTCGAGTATAGACAACTTGCTCAATGCCGATTTGAAAGCCAGGCAACAGACTTTGCCCACCGACGAGAAGGAATTAGTTTTTGCATATCTTAAGGATGCACTTAAAGGAACGAGAAAAGTCGATCCGCGAAAAATCTACAATGATATTAAAGATATCCGAAAACTCGGCATAAGTGCAGAACATTTTGGCAATTGGTATAGGTGTTGGGTGACGAAAATGAAATTCTATGGCACAGGGTCCAATGAACGAAAAGCGATTAATTTCGTCATTGCACATTTCAATAAGCCCCACTAGAGGAAATATAGGTCTCATATAGACTTAATGTCTGCTGTACAACCGGCCACATAGGTAACAGATTAAACCGGGGACATAGGTAACACTTTTTTTGGTTTTCGTTTCATTGTTTTTTTGTTTTTTGGGGAGATGTGGGGCAAATGATCCGCCCGTTATTTTCATCAAAGATCGCCAGTGCCGCACCGAACCGGTGCGTCTTGTCAATCGGAGCATTGTCCGCCGAATTCATCGCGCCTATAAACCCTGACCGCGGAGTTTTCAAGAAAACTCCTTTGGTCAGGGCCACCCTTACTTGCCGATACAGTTGCATAAGAAAACGCCCCGTGGAATTCCCACGAGGCGAGTGATAATCAAAAGCAAAATGGATTCCCCTCCACAGGCGGGCAAGCCGCTCTGCGATCCGCCAAGGCGGATCTGGCCGGGAATGACAGGCATTCGCCTAGATAAAGTTCGGCGGCTGGCAAGCAGCCGCCCTACGCTCCCACCCGACGCTTTTACGTGCCCATTTCCCAGGCGGCCAAATAATGTTTCTGCTCGGCCGTCAGGCGGTCTATTTTGACGCCCATCGTTTTTAATTTCAATTTCGCAATACTGTCATCGATGTGCGTCGGCATCGGATAGACTTTCGTCTCCAGTTTAGGGCCGTTTTTCTGCAACCACTCAACACCCAACGCCTGATTGGCAAAACTCATATCCATCACCATTGCCGGATGCCCCTCGGCCGCGGCAAGATTAACCAGCCGTCCCTCGGCCAGGATATTAATTTTCTTCCCCCCGGTAATCGTGTGTTCAACAACTTCGTGGCGGATGTCGCGTTTCTTACGCGTGATTTTCTCCAACGCAGGCAGGTCAAGTTCGGCATTGAAATGGCCGGAGTTGCAGACCACCGCCCCGTCTTTCATTTTCACAAAATGCTCTTTGCGGATGACATTCAAATCACCGGTGACCGTGATAAACAGATCGCCTTTCGGCGCGGCCTGCGCCATCGGCATCACCATGAAACCGTCCATGACCGCTTCGAGCGCCTTGAGCGGGTCGACTTCGGTGACGATGACATGAGAACCCATCCCCTTCGCCCGCGTAGCCAGCCCCCGGCCACACCAGCCATACCCGGCGATAACTACAGTCGAGCCGGCCAGCAACATATTGGTTGCACGCAGGACACCATCAAGAGTCGATTGCCCGGTGCCGTAACGATTATCGAAAAAGTGCTTGGTGTTTGAATCATTGATCGCGACTACCGGGAAACGCAGCGCGCCGTCTTTTTCCATCGCGCGCAGGCGGATCACACCGGTGGTGGTCTCCTCCAGCCCCGCGATCAGTTCTTTCGGCAGTGTTTTGCGTTTGTGTAAGGTCGAAACCAAATCGGCGCCGTCGTCGATGGTGATATGCGGGTTGATCGCGAGGACATCGTCAATATGCCGATAGTATCGCTTGTTGTTTTCTGCGCGGACAGCGAAAGTCGCAATTTTTTCATCGACGACCAGCGAAGCGGCGACATCATCCTGCGTGGAGAGCGGGTTGGACGCGCAAAGCGCAAGCTGTGCGCCACCGGCTTTCATCGTGCGCATCAGGTTGGCCGTTTCGGTGGTAACATGCAAACAGCAGCCGATACGCATCCCCCGCAGGGGTTTGGTTTTTTTGAACCGCTCGCGGATCAACCGCAAGACCGGCATGTTTCGTTCGGCCCATTCGATTCGCAGACGGCCTTTGGCCGCCAGTTTTTTATCGGCGATATCGTATTTCATTGTTGCTCCCATATTGTTTTTCACTTACGCCTCGCGTTTGAGATCGGCCGCCCGGTCGGTGTATTCCCAGGTGAAACCCTCGTCTTCCCGCCCGAAATGACCATAGGCGGCGGTGTTGACATATTTACAATTGCGCAAATCGAGCGTTTCGATAATTGCCTGCGGGGTCATCGGGAAATGTTTGAGCACGAGTTCACGGATACGATCCTCGGGGATTTTGTGAGTTTTGTCGAACCACATCATCACGGAAACCGGTTCGGGCACGCCGATGGCATAGGCCAGTTGCAGGGTACATTTTTCGGCCAGACCGGCGGCCACAACGTTTTTGGCGATATAGCGCGCCATATATGCCGCTGAGCGGTCGACTTTCGTCGGGTCCTTGCCGGAAAACGCGCCACCGCCATGGGCGGCCATCCCGCCGTAGGTGTCGACGATGATCTTGCGGCCGGTCATTCCGGTGTCGGACTGCGGTCCACCGATAATGAATATCCCGGTGGGGTTGACCAGGTATTTAGTGTTCTCGTCGAGCATCTCGGCCGGGACAATCGGCTTGACAACATTGTCGATAATTTCCTGCCGGGCCGCCGCCGTGATCTGTTTGCCGCCGGGGCCAAGGATTTTTTCGGTATGCTGGGCGGCGATTAAAACCGTGTCGACCCGTGCAGGTTTACCGTCACGATATTCGACGGTCACCTGTGATTTTCCGTCGGGGCCGAGATAGTCGAGGATGCCCTCTTTACGCACCATCGCCAGCCGCCGGGATAGTTTATGGGCCAATGAGATCGGAAGCGGCATAAGCTCGGGGGTTTCATTCGAGGCATAGCCAACCATGAGTCCCTGGTCGCCTGCGCCGCCGGTATCCACCCCCTGGGCGATATCCGGCGATTGCGGCCCGATAGCATTGAGGATGGCACAGGATTTGGCGTCAAAACCATACTCGCTGTTAGTGTAGCCGATCTTGCGGATAATCTCGCGGACGAGGTTTGGAATCTCAACATATCCTTTGGTGGTGATCTCACCGCCGACAATGACCAGCCCGGTGGTGACAAATGTCTCGCAGGCCACGCGACCGGCCAGATCCTGCCGCAAGACGGCGTCGAGTACGGCATCGGAAATTTGATCGCAAATTTTATCCGGATGTCCCTCGGTGACCGATTCCGATGAAAACAAAAAATCTCCCGCCATAAATTCCCCCTCTATGATGAAGACCGCTGATATCGCGACGGTTACCGATATCCGATTTCTGAGAGATCACCCACATTCAGGTGATCGAGCTTGCCGGTGACTGTTGCCCGATTGCCGATCATCGACTTTTCCAGCAAACAATTCCTGACTTTGGCTTTTTCCCCGATGATTGAATCGCGCACAATCGACTCGATCACCCGCGCGCCGTCGCCAACCGAGACATACGGCCCGATCACCGACCGGTTGATCTCGGCGGTGGGCGAGATGTAGGCCGGCGGGATAATCACCGAATCCTCGGAACCGTTGATCGTATCGAACCCCGCCAGCAGATGCCGGTTTGTTTCCAACAGGGTTTCCAGTTTACCGCAGTCAAACCAGCCGCCCACGGTGTGGGGCTCCATGATCGCTCCACGGTCGATCATCAACTGGAGCGCATCGGTGATCTGGATTTCGCCCCGCGTCCGGGTTTCGTTGGCGACAACCTCGGCCAGGGCGGTCTTGAGCGGTACGACATCGTCAAAGCCGTAAATCCCGACGACCGCCAGGCTGGATTTCGGCTCGGCCGGTTTTTCGACTATTTTGACGATCTTCCCCCCGGCAGCTTCCACCACCCCGAATCGCCGGGGATCGTCGACTTCCTGCACCCCGATGATATCTTTGCCGGGCTGGACAAAATGGTCGAAATCAGTTTCGAGGATGGTATCACCGAGGAGGACGAGCACCGGCCCGTCGTCGATGTGGGTACAGGCGAGATAGACGGCATATCCCAGCCCTTTGAGTTCTTCCTGTTCGACAAAACGGACATTGAGGTCATAGTGCTCACGGACATAACTCTTAACCTTGCCCCCAAAAAAACCCGTGACGATCAGGTATTCGTCGATGTCGTCCAGGCCGATCAACCGGTCGATAATATGGGCCAGAATCGGTTTGCCCGCCACGTGCAACAGCGCTTTAGGCACAGTATAAGTATGAGGACGCAACCGGGTGCCGATACCGGCGGCGGGAATGATTACCTTCATCGTCAGTCCTTTCGCGACTCCCTGCTCTGGCCTATCCTGTCCCGGCCACTTGCCCAATTATCTCTACATACGACCCAAAATCGTTATCTGCCAACATGCAAAAAAAGTGTGTGACAACAAACACAAAATCGACCCCGGGGCCGGGCACATATCCGGATAAACATTCTGAGCCAACTACCGGGAACAAACAAGGGTATAAAAGTGTTAAGTCCTCGGGGGGCGTTCACGGCCGCCGGTGAAAAACGACCGGACGACCGGAGATGCGCCTTGACACCCACGGGGCCAAACCCGCTTATTCAGCAAATCCGGGCGGGGAGGACAATACCGGAGGGGCGCCGGCCGCAGGACCGACTTTTTACGTATCGGGCACGGCCCTTGCCGTCGGGGAACAACCGATACCGGGAGATGATATTGTGCCTAATGTGACACACAGCTATCGACGTCCGCTCTTGCTTGCGATAGTCATTATCGCGGCGTCTGTTTTCTGCCTGCCCACTGATGCGGCTGCGGCCGACCTGGTCGGCAAGAGCATGGTCGGCGCCCGTTTGGGCCCCTGGCTCTCGGACGAACTCACCTCCGATATCGGAACAGCCGAGGTGCGACTCAGTGGTCCGTCGACGGCTTTCCACCTCGAGATGTTTTACCTGTACAACTTGAGCGGGCCGATGTATCTGAATATTAATCTCGGGGCGGTATCGCGTGGCGATGTGCGGATTGAGTATCAAACCCAGGCGGAGAATTTGTATGCACTCGGCACCGCCGGAGTCTATCCATTGGGAGCAGGGATCGACCTGTTCCCGCTGGCCGGGAAGCCGGGACAAAGCGTCCAGCCATTTGTCTCGGCGGGTGGCTCGGTACTTTTCGGGACCTCGACACTCCGTTATGTCAGCAGTAATTATCTCCGTGACTATTACGGGATATCTCAGGATTCACGTGAAGCGTTGGGCTGGTATGCCGGGGCCGGGGTAGATGTGTTGCTCGGCGATTCGTTCTCCCTGACTTTTTCCGGCAAATACCAACAGGCGAAATTCGGCAAGGAACTACTGGGAGCCAAGGATTTCTCAGGCGCGCAGATTTTGGTCGGCGCGGCGTATGTTTATAAATAGACAACGATGAACACTTGAGGACAAACGGCCGGGAACTCTCCCCGGTACGTATATATTGAAAATCAACAGCCGGATATTTGACGCATAGGGAGGGTTGCAGTGGGAATCAAAGTCGGGATTAACGGTTTCGGACGGATCGGTCGACTGGTTTATCGCGCCGCCATGAATGACGACTCTATCGATGTGGTCGCGGTCAATGACCTGACCAGCACCGAAACATTGGCCCATTTATTGAAGTATGATTCGGTCCACGGCCGGATTGAAGGAAATGTCACATTCGACGGCGACACGATTACCGCCGGCGGCGATTCATTCAAGGTCCTTTCGGAACGCGATCCGGCCAAACTTCCCTGGGGCGATCTTGGGGTGGAGGTTGTTGTCGAGTCGACCGGCCTGTTCCGCACCAAGGAAAAAGCCGGGATGCATCTGACCGCCGGGGCTAAAAGCGTCCTGATTTCGGCGCCCTCCGGCGATGCCGACGGCGTTTTTGTCCTGGGGGTCAACGACGACGGCTTCGACAAGACCAAGCATAAACTGATCTCCATCGGCTCCTGCACCACCAACTGTCTGGCGCCGGTTACCAAAGTGCTCAACGACACGTTTGGGATCAAACATGCCTTCATGACTACTATCCACGCGTTCACCAATGACCAGATCATCCTCGATTCGCCGCATAAAGATCTGCGGCGCGCCCGCGCCGCGGCGGTCTCGGCAATCCCGACTTCGACCGGCGCGGCCAAGGCCATCGGCCAGGTCCTGCCGGAGCTGAAAGGCAAACTCGACGGTTTCGCAATCCGGATCCCGGTCCCCGACGGCTCACTGGTCGACCTGACTGCCGTAGTCGAGAAATCGACAACAGTCGAAAAGGTCAATGCGGCGATGAAAGCGGCCGCCGACGGCCCGATGAAAGGCATCCTGGAATATTGTGACGAACCGATTGTCTCGGTGGATATTATCCATAATTCGCACTCGTCGGTTTTCGATGCACTGACGACCAAGGTAATCGACGGCAAACTGGTGAAAATCCTCTCGTGGTACGACAACGAATGGGGCTTCTCCTGCCGGATGGTCGAGATGCTCAAACGCATGGCGTAGTGGCGTGATCGACCGGACAGAGGACGGATTATTACGCATTAATCTTGAGACCTACCGAGGGGACTGGTATGGCCAAAATGACCATTGACGATCTGGCCGTCAAGGGCAAACGCGTGCTGGTACGGGTGGATTTTAATGTGCCGCTGAAAGACGGCGCAATCACCGACGATACACGCATCCGGCGGGCACTGCCGACAATCAAGAAAATAATCGCGGACGGGGGGCGGGCGATCCTGATGTCGCATCTCGGGCGGCCCAAGGGTAAGATCGTTCCCGAGATGAGCCTGGCGCCGGTCGCCAAACACCTGGGTACTTTACTCGGGAAACCGGTGGCTTTCGCCGCCGATTGTGTCGGCGCGGCGGCGCAAACAACAGTCGACGGCCTGGCCGACGGCGATGTCGCCCTGCTGCAAAATCTTCGCTACCACAAAGAAGAAACCGACAACGATCCCGCATTCGCCGAGCAGCTTGCCGCGCTGGGGGAGTTATACGTCAACGACGCTTTCGGTACCGCTCATCGCGCCCACGCCTCGACTACCGGCGTGACCGCGTATTTCGATCGGTGTGTTGCCGGATACTTGATGAAAAAGGAAATCGAGTTTCTCGGCAAATTACTCGACGGTTTCGAGCGGCCGTTTGTCGCGGCACTCGGCGGGGCCAAGATTTCCGGAAAGATCGACGTGATCGCCAACCTGTTGGGCAAAGTCGACTCATTACTGGTCGGCGGCGGCATGGTCTTTACTTTCTTAAAAGCGCAGGGTTACGAAATCGGCAAGTCACTGCTGGAGGAGGACCGTATCGAATTAGCCGCGGACATCCTGGCAGAGGCGGAAGCGACCGGGCGGAAACTCCTGTTGCCGGTGGATTATGTCTGTGCGGCAGAGATTTCAGCGGCAGCGGTGACGACCACCTGCGTCACGGGTGAGATCCCGGCTGACCAGATGGGACTTGATCTCGGCGTCAAATCGATTGAACAGTTCACCGCCGAGATTAAGCAGGCAAAGACAATTTTCTGGAACGGCCCGATGGGTGTCTTTGAAACGCCCCCGTTTGACCGGGGCACAGTCGCCATCGCAAAGGCGATTGCCGAGACAACGTCTAATGGTGCCGTCTCGGTCGTTGGCGGCGGGGATTCGGTAGCTGCGGTGAATCAAGCCGGGCTGGCCGATCGGATCTCGCATGTTTCGACCGGCGGTGGGGCCTCACTTGAGTTTGTCGAGGGTAAGACACTACCCGGGATTGCCGCGCTGACCGATAAGTAAAATGATTGACGGAGTGTCATAAAACCGTCATGGAGGGCGTTGATGCGCAAGATATTGATTGCCGGAAATTGGAAAATGAACCTGATCCCGGCCGATGGGGCCGCGCTGGTCGATGATTTGACCGCCAGGTCGGGGAACTGGCCGGACGTTGATGTCGTTGTATGCCCGGCATTTACGACGATTCCGGCAGTCGCCTTGCGGCTCGGCGGATCGCCGATCCAGCTTGGCGCACAGAACATGTCCGACCACGATTCGGGGGCCTATACCGGCGAGGTGTCGGGGCCGATGTTGTTGACGGTTGGGTGTAAATGGGTTATATTAGGCCACTCCGAACGACGGCAATTGTTCGGTGAGACGGATACAAGTGTCAACAGCAAGTTGATTAAGGCGTTGTCGCTTGGCCTGAAACCGATTGTCTGTATCGGAGAGACGCTGGAAGAACGTGAAGCCGGCAGGACGATTGAAACTGTCAGTAGACAGTTAGACGGTAGTCTGGCCGGGCTCACCAGGGAGGACGCCAACCAGGTTACCCTCGCCTACGAGCCGATCTGGGCGATTGGAACCGGAAAAGTAGCCACAGTCGAGCAGGCCGGTGAGGTCCACTCGGCGATCCGTTCGTGGTGCAAAGAGAAATTTGGGGCGGAAACGGCGGGGTGGATGAGGATCCTCTACGGCGGTTCGGTCAAACCCGACAACGCCGCCGCTCTCCTGGCGCACGAGGATATCGACGGTGCGCTGGTCGGCGGGGCTTCGCTTAAAGCGGAGATGTTCGACGGAATTATTGCGGCGGCAAAATAAATTTGGTAAAAAAGTAACTGTAGTCTTTGGAGGTTTTTGGTGTACGGATTTTTTATTGTGGTTCATGTGTTCATCAGCGTCGGACTAATGCTCTCGGTGTTGATGCAATCGGCCAAGGGTGAAGGTTTGGCCGGCGCTTTCGGCGGCTCGTCGTTAACCGGCACGGTTTTTGGTGGCCGGGGCGCGGCCCCGTTTCTGGCCAAAGCCACCAGCGGATTGGCGATCGCATTTTTCCTTTCATGTATTTTGCTGACCTTCCTTTCCCCGGCGACTAATGTCTCGACAATCAACGACGGCACTAATGTCGAATCGGCGGTACAGAAAGCCGCCCAGGAACGCCAGGGCGAAATCCCGATTCAACCGGCGACAACAACTCCCGGCACAATCCCGGCAGGTGGTCAACCGGGCGCACAGCAGCAACCGGCAAAACTTCCCGGCACAGCTCCGGCGACTGATCATCAGCACGAGCAGCAACAGCAACAACAACCGGCCGGACAGACAAAGGAACATGAAGGGCATTAGCGAACGATCTCACGAGTGTGTGGCCGCCATGTTAAGGCCACCTCTGCCCCGATATGGAATTACAATTTCGATATGACCTGATGCGGAAGTGGTGGAATTGGTAGACACGCCATCTTGAGGGGGTGGTGGGCTATGCCTATGCGGGTTCAAATCCCGCCTTCCGCACCAAAGTATACCCCGAATCCTTACGGGATTTGGGGCCTTTTTCTACCTCTCCCCCACACAGCAGCTAAACGTATCGGCCACATCACGAAAATTGTGCGTTGGAGTTGCCGCCCAACGCAAACTGTCTCTGATTTGAGCAGCGGGTTGTGGTTGGTTATAATCTGCACAATACAGCCGAAATACATCTTTATCAATTCGCTTCTATTTGTCTGCGGCATAGCATGCTATAAACAATGCCCGGTCTATACGAATTGGTATGCCGTTTGCATAACACGCAAGGTGTAAAGTCTCACTTTTGGGGCGAGGAGAAAAACGTGCAATGGGCGTACCAGGATCGTAACCGGGGAAGCTGGTGGGGAATCGCCGCTTTTTTGCTTATCCCGTTTGTCGTGATTATCCTGCACGGCCAAGCCGAGGACCCGGCTCCCCCCCTGGCCGACGCCGCCCAGCGCGATTCATTGCTGGCCGCCCTGTTTATGGCCATCCTGGAACAACCTGATCCGGCAAATACCAGGGGCGAATCGGCACTTGCCGGGGCAGATCATTCGTTGCCCGATGATTCCACCGCAAGGCCGGTGACGCGGCTCAGCGCTTCCCCCCTGCGCGGGATCGAACCAATGAAAGTCAATTTCAGTTGTGAGATTAACGACGATGTTTATGCATATTGGTGGTATTTTGGCGACGGCACCTCCTCCAACCGCATTAATCCCGAACACAGGTATACCGCGCCGGGGACATACTATGTCACGTTGACGACGACGCGGGCCGATGGTCTGCAAACCGACACGCTTCGCGATTCGATTATCGTTCATCCGGCAGTAGAGACGGTGATGTTCACTCCGCAATCGCGTTAACCATAGAAAAATCCTACGACGCGAACTTCAGCATACCGGTATGGCTTCGGCATCGGACGTTGAATTAGATTGTCAGATTCTGACACAGATTACTGAGAGTTTCTGACAATCGTATCACTTTCTTAAGTGATCCCGTAAAATTCCTTGCTCAATCCCCTCTTATCCGATATCTTAGGGATTGTAATACTGCACGATTTTCATCTTTGCCTGAGGAGGGCTTATGGCAGCCAGGTTCCGTCTTCTTGCGGGCGTATTGCTGGGCGTCCTGAGATTGAAAACTCAAAGGAAGTCATATCGAGTATTGACTGATTCCACCATGGCGCAACAAAGTGATTGCTCCCAGACGCAGTGGTAGTATAATGAACTTACTTAGAAGTAAGAGGATTTACATCATCTCATAGACGCCCGATCGGGGAGGCCCGCTATGTCGATCCGCAAGATTATCAGGTATTTTCTTTCTGGACTCGTATGTGCAGTTTTTGCTATCGTCATTTTCAATGATATTGCTTTCTGCTCCGACGATTCTCATCGAGAAGCCGAACCGACAAAAAAAACGCCTGTTCCCGCCGAATATGTAGAACCAGTGGCTGAGAGTCTACAGACTCCTGCCCAGCGCAGCGTTGATCGACAGATTGCGGAAAAAGATGTTAGTGAGACTGATTACGAGGTTGGGGCAGTATGTTTTTCATCCAATTCGCCGATTGATATCGAATTGGCATTGGATCAGAGTCCTACCTTTGGCATTCCAATTACGCTCAGGTGTTCTATAACAGCTGTTCAGGGTTATCGTGATCTTGCCGTTCGTCTGGAGTTGCCGCCCGAAATTCATACAGACGCTGAACTGGATGTAATGATAGATACCCTGATCGCTCAGACCACCCTTTATCTTGAATTCCAGATCGAGATTGTCGATAGTGGGTCGTTTCAAATTGAAGCTTATATTCGGACCACTGATGACTCGCTTTTCTTTATGGGCGACTACGATATACTCTATTTTAAAACAGCTAAGGACAACATTGATTACAGGCACACCCCCTTCTTTGAACGGACTCCCCTACAAAGACAAGCCGAAAAACTCCATACAACCCCCATACCGAGATTGCTAAGCCCCGACAGTGGCATCCCTCCAAAACTGGACTTTGATACCAGCCGGTTCGAACCACTCGAGGAATCGTGGCAACAAGAAAGTGACGGAGCTCCGGCTCAGAGTGCCGGTTCTGTAAAGTTCACCGGTAATTTCTTCTACAAGGACACAAGTGGTGTCTCTCAGCCTTGCAGGTGGGCAACTGTGAAGTTTTATGATAACGATATTTCTTCAGGTGACGATTACTTAGGATCAACTCTAGTTAATGCCGACGGCAGTTTCGAATCTGATTGGATTGAGAATACTGATGATTATGGCGATGGTGGTACCATTGATATATATGTAGTTTTTGTCGCGTCAAATGGCGCAGTTTCGATCATCGATCCTTCGGATGACTTCTATGATTCGTGGACACCTCAGCCCATACAATCGAATGTCCCAGATGGCATAGTCGATGTAGGAAACTGGTTGCCGCCAGCCAGTGAAAATTCAGCTTGGTGGATACTACAGTCGATTCTTGACGGGTGGAATTATTTCAGGAATAGTGGTCCGGACTACGAAATGCCTTACGTCGCTGTAAAGTACCCTTCGGGGTCAGGGGCCTATTATAACACTGGCGGTCAAATCCACATTCCAGATGTCAATACTGCCCGAAGTCCTGACGTTTTGGTGCATGAATATGCACATTTTGCAATGTATATACTCTACGGCAATTGGTTTCCGACGACGTATTGCACTTCACCACATTATTTTAATAGCTGTGCTCATGTAAATTGTGCATGGACGGAGGGATGGGCAAGTTTTCTTCCTCTTGCTGTTTATAACAGCCCAATCTTTGAAGATTATTTGCGCTATACGGTCAATTATGAAGATTACGGCGGTGCATCGTGGGGTTATGGGGATTGTGTAGAGGGACGTGTAACCGGTGCACTTAACGATTTGTATGACAGTGCTAATGACGGCACAGATCGGTATAGCGGCGGTTTCATGCCTATATTTAATGTAGTATCCAATCAAATCGACAATAATTTCAGTCAATTTTGGCAAGCTTGGCGCTCTGCTGGCAACGAAGAGTGCCTCGCAGCCAGTGCGATTTGGAACAATACAATCGACTATAATAACACACCGTACATCAGTGGTATACCCAACCAAACCGTAGTCAGTGGTTCAAGTCATAATAACGTGATCGATCTCTGGAGCTATTCTGGCGATATCGAATGCAGTGACTCTCAGCTCGAATATCGACTAATCGGCTCAAATTCATGCGGTGTTTCTGCAGATGGTCATTATCTCGATATTTACCCTGGTGCGACGTCCTCAGAGCTCGTCTGCGGAATAACTGTGGAAGTCTCAGATGGCTCAGAAACTGCCACTGATTATTTCACAGTGACCGTCACTCCCCAAGTGCCAGACAAAGTCTACGGCGTGAATGCAACGGACGACAGTGAAGACAATGTGATCATCCGTTGGAACGACGTGTCATCCGAGACAGGATATCGAGTATATCGCAATGGCACCCAGATCGGCGGTGATGGTCCGGCTAATGCCACGCAGTATACTGATGTACCAAGTGTTGGTTGCTACAATTATACCGTGAGGGCTTTCAATGATGGTGGCAACGGGCCATTATCTGATCCGGATGAAGGTTGCCGTTTGCCCGAAAATAGAGCTCCGTCGATATCTGGACTGTCATCAGCAAATGTTGTCGAGGGAGAATTATTATCTCATAATCTTTACACTAGCGATCCTGATGGGGATCCGGTCAGTCTCATCATGCAAGATGAACCCGCCAATTCGAATTTGCAACAAATTAGTTTAAGTGAATGGAGATTCGAATTCAATCCAGATTTTGGGCAGGCCGGGTCATATGAAGTCCGTTTTATTGCGAGTGATGGCACGCTGAAGGATACGCTTGTTGTCCAAATCACCGTCGCTCCTGGGAACAGGGCACCCACTATTTCTGGATCAACCACGTTGACCGTGAATGAAGGCCAATCGTCCTCTTTAGACTTGACCGTCAGTGATCCAGATGGGGACAATGTCAGCGTGTCTTGTCCCAATCTTCCAGACAATAGTTCCTTGACAGACATGGGTTCCGGAGTCTGGCAATTTGCAATCGCCCCTGACTACACTCAATCAGGTGCGTATTCTCTTAGTTTCATCGCGTCTGACGGTTCACTCACCGATACTCTTGCGGTTCAATTGACTGTTGTAAATGTAAATCGTGCCCCGTCTATCAGTGGACCGACTGCCGAGACGGTGGCCGAAGGTGGAACTCTGACTATCAGTCTGGGAGTATCCGACCCCGATAACGAAACAGTAAATGTAACCGCTACCGGAGTACCAACCAACGGTACACTCTCGAAAGTGTCATCCTCAAGCTGGCGCTTTTCATTTAGTCCTGATTATGAACAGGCGGGAGTCTACTCGGTGATGTTTGTTGCGTCGGACGGAGATTTGGCAGATACGCTGACTACGCAGATCACTGTCAATGCTGTGAATCGAGCACCAGTTATTGCGGCAATTGGTGATCTGGTCGGCGACGAGAACACCTCTATTGCCACGGGTGTCTCGGTCTCCGATCCTGATGGCGACAATGTCGTACTTACCGCAGATGGTATTCCCGCAAATGCCGTATTTTCCGATCTCGGTGGTGGGCTTGGATCGTTTACTTTCGATCCCGACTATAGCCAATCCGGAACCTATCTAATCACTGTAGAAGCATCGGATGGTGAATTGGTCGATGTGGAGGATTTCACTGTAACTGTGCAAAACGTGAATCGACCTCCCGAAAATTTTGCGCTTGTCTCACCGGCAAATAACGAGCTGAGTCGAACGACTGACCTGGAATTGATTTGGCATTCCTCTTCCGACCCGGATCCCAACGAATCTGTCTCCTATTGGGTTTATACACAAAACATCACAGCATCGAGTGCGGTTGACTCCGTCAATACCGATGGCGACACCAGTCTGGCCTTGACCGACTTGGCCGAGGAAACAGATTATAATTGGCGTGTCGTCGCACGCGACACAACCGGCGGAGCTACTGAAAATCAAGGTGGCTGGCGTCTGTTCCGAATCGATGATCTGACCCCGCCGGAATTCTTCTTTGGCATGGTGCCGAATCCTGTCGCTACCTTAGCTGTCGATCTTATCGTGAAGCCAAGTGAAGAGCTCGACGGATCACCGCAGGCAATAGTTAATATCGGCACAGATTCTGATACAACCGCGGTATCCCACAAGATAGAGAGCAGTGATGGCGATTTGTTTAGTGCAAAATACTATTTCACAGTCTCTGGCTCCGGGAATGTAAAAATTCTCGGAGAAGACCCCAGTGGAAACCTGGGCGAATCTACCGTCTCAATTGTCGCCTATCGGATAAACCCCGGAGAACCACTATTTGCGGCCGATTGCGACAATCGTTTTGAGATTCGCGGCTC
>JAJRUJ010000105.1 GCA_024277855.1 Candidatus Zixiibacteriota bacterium | reverse complement strand
GATAGGTAACACTTTTTTTGGTTTTCGTTTCATTGTTTTTTTGTTTTTTGGGGAGATGTGGGGCAAATGATCCGCCCGTTATTTTCATCAAAGATCGCCAGTTTCATTGGTCAGGGCCACGCCCGCCGGAGCCTTGCCCGCCAAATTCACTGCACCTATAAACCCTGACCGCGAAACTCTTTCAGAGTTTCATTGGTCAGGGCCACGCCCGCCACATTCATCTCTTGGTGACAAAACACCGATGGAGGCCTATATTGAGACCAAGGCGGCATAATCAATCAAATCGAATCCACCTTAATACAGCCGCCAAACTGTCCAACAAACCGGGACCACTTCTCACCGCGTCAATCACACACAACGGTAAGCTGGAGTAATCGTATTCATTAGGTGGAGCAAGGAGATCAAAATCTAGATACTTCTTGCAGTATTCAACCAGATTGGCTATGTCTTTCTCTTGCATTGCGATTTCCTTCAATTGCTTCAACAAAAATTTCTCTTTTGTCTTTTGTCATTTGCTGTCCAACAATGCATTCTTTGCAGCGTGGAGGGCGGCGATAATGCGTTCGGGGGTGATTGGGAGTTCTTCGATTCGAACGCCGGTGGCGTCGTAGATCGCATTCAAAATCGAGGGGATCACCGGCATGATTGCGCCCTCGCCGACCTCTTTTGCACCATAGGGGCCGTGCGGTTCGTTGGACTCGACAACAATCGCCTCCAGATGCGGCATATCCAGCGACGTAGGGATTTTGTATTCGGCCAGGTTGGCGTTGACGATCCGGCCTTTCTGATCGTATTGCACCTGTTCCATGAGTGCCTCACCCATACCCATCATCATTGAACCCTGCATCTGACCCTCAACCTGGGTCATGTTGATTGCAAAACCGCAATCGTGCGCCCCGGTAATCCGGTCGACGGTCACCTCGCCGGTTTCGAGGTCGATATTCACCTCGGCAATTTGCGCCGAACAGCCAAAAGCAGGTGAGGTGCCGACCGTTGCGCCCTTGAATGAACCGCCCAGTTTCGGCGGTTTGTATTTACCGGTGCCGACAATCGAACCGAGTTCGAGAAAAGCGATGCGGCTGGCCTCGCGGAAAGTAAGTTGCGGACCGGAAGGAAGATCGCGGAAACCCTTATGCTCTTTGAGGTATTCTTCCCGCAACGCGGAAAAATCGATATCGCCCGCCAGACTTACCACGAGGCCGTCACGCAAATCCAGCGTCTCCGGCGGCACACCAAGCCGTCCACCGACTGCGGCCAAAATCTGCCGTTTGACATCCTGTGCCGCCTCCCGACAGGCGTGCCCGGTCATCAGCGTGGTACGACTGGAATACGCGCCCAAATCCACACTTAATGCCGTGTCGCCACTGGTAATTTTGACATCGTCGAGAGATAAGCCCAACTCCTCAGCAGTGATCATCGCCAGCACCGTATCGGAGCCCTGGCCGATATCGGCCGCGCCGGACATGACCGTAACCCCGCCGCCGACATCATCGACTTTAGTGATAACCGTACAGTGATAAGTTTGCGAGCGGTAGATCGGATAACCCGCGCCGGAGACGAAAAACCCGCAAGCCGCGCCGATTCCCTTGCCGTTTCGCCGGATTCTCCCGGCCTGTGATCGTTTCTGCCGCCATGTCGCCGAATCGCGCACGGCCTCCAGCGCCTCGCGCATTCCGAAACTGCTGACAAAGAGTTCGTTGCAGGTGGTTTCGCCGGCTTCCATCACATTCCTCAAGCGCAATTCGATCGGATCCATGCCCAGTTCTTCGGCCAGCCGATCCAGTTGCACTTCAAATAAAGCCCGGGCGATAACCGCGCCATGGCCCCGTTGTGCGCCGCAGGCGGGCTTGTTGGTTACCACCCGTCGGCCGTCATATTTCATGTTCTTCAGTCGGTATGGTCCGCCCAGCAGAGACCCGGCGTAATAGACGGTGGCGATGCCAAAACTGGCGTAGGCCCCGCCATCGAGGATACACTGATGTTCGAGGAACGAGAGCGTGCCGTCTTTTTTTATCCCGGTGGTCATCGTGTGGAAAAACTGGTGACGCGCCCGCGAATGCAAAAATACCTGTTCACGATCAAAGGTCAGTTTGACCGGTTTCCCCGTTTTCATCGCCAAAAGACAGGTGGCCAGTTCGCCGGTTGAACAGGAGGCCTTGGGGCCGAACCCGCCGCCGACCGCGGGTTTGATTACCCGGACTTTATGCAGGGGAATTTTTAGCGCCATCGCCAGCGTACGCTGGACATAATGCGGCGCCTGCGTCGAACTCCACATGGTCAGGTTGCCGTGAGAGTCGACCTCGGCCAGCACACTTTGCGGCTCCAAAAATGCCGCGTCCTGCATCTTGCTGGTCAGACGGTCGGTACGGATCAGGTCGGCTTCTTTTCGCCCCTGTTCGATATCGCCGAAATGCCAGTTGACCTCGGCGCAGATATTTTTTTCGTACATCTCATGCAGTTGCGGTTGGCCCTCGTCCATCGCCGTCAGGCCGTCGAGCACCAGCGGGAGTTCTTCGAAATCAACCTTGATCAGACTCACCGCCTGCAGCGCCGTATCCAGATCAACCGCGGCCACGGCGGCAATTTCATCCCCCACATAGCGCACCCGGTCGTGACAGAAGATTGTCTCGTCGTAGCGGGCCGGGCTGACGCCATATGGTTCGATACCGGCTTCGTGATGGGTGACAACGGCCTTGACCCCCGGCAACTTCTGGGCGCGTGAGGTGTCAATATTAAGAATCCGCGCGTGGGCCAGTGGACTGTGCAACAATGCCGCGTAGAGCATCCCCGACCGTTTCAGATCGTCGGTATAGACCGCCCGGCCGGTTGCCTTGTCCACCGCATCCACCCGGGGAGCGCGCGTATTGAGCAGTTTATAATCACTCATCATTTTCCCCGGCCACGGTTTTGATCGCTTCCACGATTTTCTGATAACCGGTACAGCGGCAGAGATTACCCGAAATCGCCCTGCGGATTTCCGGCTCTTGGGGATGCGGGTTACGACGCAGTAACTCAGTCGAGGTCATTAACATCCCCGGCGTACAAAAACCGCACTGGATGGCCCCCTGATCGACAAACGCCTGTTGCAACTCGTTTAGCCGTCCGTTCTCCGCCAGGCTCTCGACAGTTTCAATTGAGCAGCCCTCCACCTGGATTGCCAGAGTCAGACAACTAAAGGTGGCGACACCGTCCACGAGAACCGTACAGGTGCCGCAATCGCCGATCCCGCACCCTTTATGGGTGCCGGTCAATCCCAGGTCTTCACGGAGCAGTTCCAGCAGGGAACGACGGGGTTCGACTGCAAGTTCATGCTCAACGCCGTTTACCGTTAGCGAGATGATTTTTTTCATGTTGTTGTACCCGCCCGTTCGACGGCGATCTTCAAAAGACGGCCGGTTAACACTTCCACCATCTGCACTCGATACCAAGCCGATCCGCGATGATCGTCGATCGGACGGCAATCACCCGCGGCGGCCTCGGCCGCTTCTGCAATTGCGGCTTTGTCGGGTACTTTGCCGATCAGGACAGCCGGGACCGATTTAGCAAGAATGGGCGTCGGTCCAACCGCGCCGAGAGCCACGCGGACATCGGCCACCGGTCCCCCCGGTTTTTCCAGTATCACCCAGACCGCGACGCCGACGGTCGATATCTCCAGCGCCTTGCGATTAGCCAACTTATAATAGGCGCTGCCCGAGTAAGTGGGACTTAGTGGGTAGACTATTTCGGTCAGCAATTCATCTGGTTCAATAATTGTCTTACCCGGGGCGGTGGGAAAACCTTCTGCCGGCACCGAACGGGTGCCGGATTTGCCGTGCAGGGTCAGCATCGCCCCCAAACCGATCGTCGGTACGGCCGCATCGGCGGCGGGACGGGCATTGACAATATTGCCGCCCAGCGTGCCCCGGTTGCGGACCAGTGGGCTGCCCAGATTGTCCGTGCCTTCGGCAAGCGCAGTATAATCCTGCCGGATTTCTGGTGACCGTTGGATTTCGGCAAGAGTCGTCAATGCCCCAATCCGCAGGCCGCCGTCGTCTGACCGCCTGATATTTTTCAGCTCTTTCAGCTTATGTAAGGAAACGAGAAACTCAGGAGATGTTTTCTCCTGATCGCGCAGGAGAGTCCGCAATGACCCACCGGAGGCCATCAGCGGTTCGGACTCCCACATGGTGCAATCGATGGTCGACGAAACTGCTCCCTCCGGATGTGTCCGGCAACCATCACAGCGGGGGACATGTTGCGTAATTATCGGACGCCGGAGGTTGACCAGCAAATCGGTGCCCCCGGCGAGAACCCGGACTCCATGCTCGGCATGTTCGGCGAGCATCGCGCAGGCCTCATTCACCGTTTCCGGCACCAGTACATCGAATTGCGGGAGAATCACGGTTTGATTCTCTTTTCGAAATGATTGGTCTGTGCCGGAGGTGTCTCGAGTGCGGAATGCTGCCCGGGAAATTGCCCAATGTTATGGAAATTTGTCTGATAATTTCTCGAAACCATCAATGAGTCTTCCAATCGGCTGCCGCCTTGTTCCCGCTATTTCTCCTGCCGGCACTACTCCCGAATATGATCTTCACATTGAGTGCGGGCAAGCAGATTCTGCGGAATCGTCCCTGTCGCCGGGACAACCGTGCCATCTGTCCGTTCCGCTGAGTCGACAAATTGAGTATATTCAACCGGGAATGTGAGATGATGATGACCGGAGTAATACTTGCCGCAGGGACATCCTCACGGATGGGACAGAATAAACTGCTGCTAAAATACCGGCATCATACGGTGATCGAGGAAACCCTGCGACAGGTAGTGAACTCTCTGGTGGATTCAGTGGTCGTAATCACCGGGCACGAAGCCGATCGTATCGAGACAGTGGTGAAAAAGTTTCCCTATGACCGGATCACGACAATCCATAACGACCAATATCTACTCGGGCGTGCCGCATCGATCAAGTGTGCAATCCGGCATCTCGACAAGCAGGCCGAGGCGGTGTTGTTCATGGTGGCCGACAAACCGGAAGTATCCACCGGATTAATTGACCGGGCCATCGCCGGATTCGATCAATCACGACCGGCGATTTTGTACGTCAAAACTCCTGCCGGACGGGGCCACCCGATTATCTTCTCTCACCGGTTGTTTCCGGAGTTGCTTTTGCTCAACGGAGATTGTATAGGTAAGGCATTGGTCGCGAAATATGCGGCAGAGGCAATCGAAATACCCGACCGGAAAGTCCAACGGGATATCGACACGCCGGAGGATTACAAGCAACTACGTAAGCGCATGAACGGAAACGAGTAAATAATGGGGTTATATCAGGAGATAGCCGAAAAGCACGCCGCGGGACAGGCATTTGTTGTGGCGACGATTATCGGTACAAAAGGATCGTCGCCCCGGCAGGTCGGGGCCAAGATGCTGGTGTATCCGGACGGCTCCATTTCCGGCACAATTGGCGGTGGGTATTTTGAAAAGCTGGTCATCGAGGATTCTGTCGGCCTGTTGCTCGGTGAAAAACGCCACCTGGTAAAATCCTATCGTTTCGAAAAATCCGACCGACCCGACGCCACCGGGATGTCCTGTGGCGGGAGAGCCGAAGTATTTCTCGAAGCGCACTCGGCCCCCGAGCGCCTTGTTATTTTCGGCGGCGGTCATATCGGCCAGGCGCTGGCCGGGTTGGCCCGCAAGCTGAATTTTACCATCACCGTAGTCGATGAACGGCAAGAAATCCTGGATAATTTTCACCCGCCGGTGGAATCCGTTCTCGCCGCTCCGGGATTTACGGGGAACTTGCCGAGGGTCGGTCCGGACTGTTATCTTGTCATTGTCACGCACGGTCATCTGGGTGACTTGGCGGTTCTCGAACGAGTTATCGTAGCGAACTGCGCTTATTACGGGATGATCGGTTCGAAAGCAAAAATCGCCAAAGTTTACGCCGAGTTGAAGAAAAAAGGAATCGACCACTCCATGACCGAACAAATCCATGCGCCGATCGGTCTGGATATCGGGGCCGAAGGCCCTTACGAAATCGCCATATCCATCATTGCCGAGATTATCGACACCAGAAAAAAACGCCGCCAGAAACCTTCATGAACGATCAATCCTCTACCAATCGCGTAGTTGTCCGGGGTGCCGGGGAGATGGCCTCGGGTGTTATCCGCCGTCTGTCTGTCGCTGGATTCGCGGTCGTGGCCCTCGAACAGGAATCCCCTGTTTGCGTTCGGCGGACAGTATGCTATGCCGAAGCGGTGTATGACGGTGAAATGACAGTCGAGGGAGTTACTGCGGAATTGGTCGATTCGACCGACGCGGCCGTCCTGGTCCTGGCTCAGGGCAGGGTGCCGTTATTAATCGATCCGGGGGCTGAGTCACTATCGAAGCTCGCTCCGTTGGCGCTGGTCGACGGCCGGATGCTGAAAAAAAACATCGATAGCTCGTTGGAAATGGTGCCGATTGTCATTGGTCTCGGTCCCGGGTTTGTCGCCGGGCAAAATTGTCATGCTGCGGTGGAGACCAACCGGGGATTCGATCTGGGGCGAGTCATCTACACCGGCAGCCCCTTAACCGACACTGGAGTGCCAGCTCCAGTCAACGGGGTTGGCGTCAAACGGGTGTTTCGCTCTCCGGGTGACGGTATTTTTCGTTCCCCTGCTGAGATCGGCGAGATGGTAGACTCCGGGCAGGTTATCGGAGAGGTGGACAAACAACCCGTCATTTGTGCGATTGGCGGCATGATTAGGGGATTGCTTCGGGATGGTCTGCCGGTCACGACTGCCATGAAATTGGGTGACATCGATCCCCAGGGAAACAAAGCGTTTCTCACGAAGATTTCACATAAGGCCAACGCTATCGGTGGGGGAGCGCTTGAAGCGATTCTCGCCCTGCGTCTGAGCCGTGAAAAGAACCCCGACTGACGCTGTTCCGGTCCGGTATGAATCTGAATTTGCGCCGGGAAACGCGACGATACAGCCAAAATCCAAATCGCTTGCGACCTGTTGGCTAATGTGTTAACTTTGACAATTACTGGCATGGAGGCAAATTGGGAGGGGATCTGTGGTCGATATTACTAACGGTCGAAGCGCCGAAGTTGACCAAAATGATTGCCTGACGATGTTGCTTTTCAACGGTATTTACCTGCGTCTCCAATATCTCTCGAATTCGAATCGCCTGAGTGACCGGAAAGATGTTGCGGCGGGTAAATATGTCTGGTGAGCCGTTGTTTCTGTCGGAGAAGAAGTCTACTGTATTATTGAGGAGGAATCAGTGACAACAATTCAGGCATATCAGATGACTGGTAAAGACCAACCGTTCGAGAAGGTCTCTTGGGAAGTAAGCGAGATCAAAGAGGGTGAGGCGCTGGTCGAAATCGCCGGCTGTGGGGTCTGTCATACCGATCTGAGTTTCTGGCATTATGGCGTCCCGACCCGCAAACAACCGCCGTTGGTCCTCGGGCATGAGATTAGTGGGACAGTCCTGGAGGGGCCGGCTGATCTCCAGGGTAAGCCGGTGGTCATCCCGGCGGTCCTGCCCTGCGGGGAGTGTGAGCTTTGTCGGGGTGGCCGTGGCAATATCTGCCAGAAACAGCAGATGCCCGGAAATGATTTTCACGGCGGTTTTGCCAGCCATATTGTCGCTCCCGCGCGTTATCTGGTACCGGTGCCCGCTGCCGCGCTGGTCGATTACGCCCTCGCTGAATTCGCGGTGGTGGCGGATGCGATCTCCACTCCCTATCAGGTTATCAAAAAAAGCGGTTTGCGGCCGGGTGATTTTGCCGTCGTCATCGGTGTCGGCGGTGTGGGCATCTATGCCGCCCAACTCGCCCACATCCTGGGGGGAAAGGTGTTGGCAATCGATGTCGACCAGGCCAAACTCGACCGGCTTGGCGAAATCGGCATTACCACGACTTTGAACACCTCGGGACTCGGGATAAAAGAAATCAAAAAATCAGTGAAAGGCCTCTGCAAGGAAATGGGCGCATCGCGCTTTGGTTGGAAAATCTATGAAATGTCCGGGACTAAGCCCGGACAGGAACTCGGCTTTGCCTTGTTGGGGATTGCCTCGACTCTGTCTATCGTCGGCTTTACCATGGACAAACTTGAGGTTCGCCTCTCCAACCTGATGGCTTTCGATGCCGAGGTGAAAGGGACCTGGGGCTGCAAACCGGAATTGTATGCCGACGTGATCGATTTAATTATCGAGGGTAAATTGAATTTGAAACAATTTACCGAGACGTTGCCTTTGTCGCAAATTAACGACGTTTTCGGACAAACCCTCGCGCATAAATTGGAGAAACGTTCGGTGCTGGTACCCGACTTTTAAGGCCGCCGCGTACGCCAACCGCAACGATCACCGTGAATAAAAGTGTTAAGCAAATATCGGAATCAAAATAGGGAGAAAGCAAGCCATGGCCAATAATCTGGTCAGCCACAATTTGGTGGATGTCGAGTTCAAAGAAATACTCTATGAACTGCGTCCCTGTCTGGACAAGGACGGCAAGCCGGTCGACGGATTGCACAATGCCTGGATTTTCCTGAATAATCCCAAGCAGTTCAACTCGTATACCACTGCCGCGGTCAAAGAGGTTATTCTCGCTTTCCGCCAGGCCTCGAACGACCGTTCGGTCGTGACGGTGGTATTTACCGCCGTGGGGGATAAAGCGTTCTGCACGGGCGGCAATACGAAAGAGTATGCAGAATACTATGCCGGACGGCCGCTCGAATACAAACAGTATATGCGGCTGTTCAATGACATGATTACCTCGATTCTCATGTGCGACAAACCGGTTGTCTGCCGGGTCAACGGGATGCGGATTGCCGGTGGCCAGGAAATCGGTATGGCGTGCGATTTCACCGTGGCCAGCGACCTTGCTGTATTCGGTCAGGCCGGACCGAGGCATGGCAGTGCTCCGGACGGTGGCAGTACCGATTTCCTCCATCTGTTTGTCGGGATCGAACGCGCGATGCAAAGCTGTACGCTCTGCGAGATGTGGACCGCGTACCAAGCCGAACAATTCGGGCTGATCAGCAAGGCGGTGCCGGTGTTAAACGTCGACGGCAATTTCGTGCGAAATCCGCTGCTGGTGACCGACCGCTGGTTGGACGATTCCGGCTCGATTATTTATGGACACAGGAAATCGGGCGAGGAATATAAGGCCGGGAAAGAGATAATGGCCGGCGGGACGGTCGATCTTGCTCCGCTTGATCGTGAAGTCGAAGGGATGGCGACGAAGTTTTTGTACCTGATGCCGGACTGCATCAACAAAACATTGAATAGTCTTCGAAAAAAGAAATTGGAGCATTGGGATCGAAATCAACAATCGAATCGCGACTGGCTCGGTCTGAATATGATGACTGAGGCCAAAGCCGGATTTCGGGCATTCAACGAGGGGCCTAAAGGCAACCGGGAAGTCGATTTCATTAAACTGCGCCGGATGTTGGCTGAGGGCCGGCCCTGGAGCGATGATATGGTAGAGGATATCTTACCCAAATAAGATAGACTCATAAAATAGCGCATAATAGGTTTCAGGCCGGAGATGTCCACCGCAGAATGTGTGACCAAGAGGAGATTGTATGTTTGATTTGACGGGGCAAGCGGCGATTGTCACCGGTTCGTCGATGGGGATCGGCTCGGCGACAGCACTCTACCTTGCCCAATGCGGCGCTGATGTGGCAATCAATTATCGTTCACATGACGTCGAGGCCAACGCCCTGGCCGACAAGATTAGAAAACTTGGACGGCGGGCGCTGGTGATCCAGTGCGATGTCGCCTCCCATGGTGATGCCGGGAAAATGGTTGAACAGGTTCTCACCGAATTCGGCCGGTTGGATATTCTGGTCAATAATGCCGGGATCAACCGCGACGGTGTGATTTGGAAAATGACCGAGGAAATGTGGGACCAGGTTCTCGATACCGATCTGAAGGGATATTTCAATTTTATTCGGGCAGTTGCGCCACATTTTCGCGGACAAAAATCCGGGAAGATCGTCAATGTCACTTCGATCAACGGCATGCGCGGGAAATTCGGCCAGGCCAATTACTCGGCGGCCAAAGCCGGGATCATCGGGCTGACCAAGGCGGTGGCGCGGGAATTGGGGAAATATTCGGTCAATGTCAATGCGGCGGCGCCGGGGATGGTTCTAACCGACATGATGGCCGCTCTGCCCGAGGAGATAAAACAAAAAGCAGCCGATGAGACCGTGTTGGGGCGGTTGGCGATACCCGAAGAGGTCGCCTCGGTTATCGTGTTCCTTTGCAGCGAGCAAGCCCGTCACATCACCGGCGAAGTGCTCAAAATCGACGGCGGACAGTATATCTGATAACGTACACAATTCATCTCGCGGGATAGAATCCGCATGACTGTACCGTATTAAGCGGCCTAACTTAGATCCGGGTAGGAAACTCATGGAATTAAAAGACATAGTTTGCGTGGCGGCTTGTCGGACACCGATGGGGAAGTTCGGCGGTACCCTAAAATATACGTCGGCCTATGATGTGGGGGCGGTACCGATCGCTCAAGCGGTCAAGCGGTCCGGTTTGAAACCGGACGATATTGATGAAGTGATTCTGGGCAATTGTCGGCAGGCGGGCAACGGCCCGAATCCCTCACGTACCGCTGCAGTGCGCGGCGGAATCCCCGAGTCGGTACCGACTCAGACGATCAACATGGCCTGCCCGTCCGGCATGAAAGCGATCCAACTGGCCAGTCAGTCCATCCGATTGGGTGATTCGGAGATTGTTTTGGTCGGCGGTTTTGATTCGATGTCGACAATTCCCTATTTAATGAAAAATGTGCGCTGGGACGGATTCAAAATGGGGGACAAGAAACTCATCGATGGTTGGGCCGACTCGATTGACCCCCTGATCAATCAAGGGATGGGACAGACCGCCGAGAATCTTGTCGACAAGTACGGCATCTCGCGCGAGGCGCAGGATGAGTTTGCGGTGTCCTCCCACCTGAAAGCCGCCAAGGCCCAGGATGAGGGTTGGTTTGATGAAGAAATTGTTCCGATCGAAGTGACCACCAGAAAAGAGACGATCCAATTTGCCCGGGATGAAACGGTCCGACGCGACACCACCGTGGAGAAATTGGCCAAATTAAAACCGGTGTTTCGTAAAGATGGTTCGGTCACCGCGGCCAATGCCTGCGGGATGTCGGACGGGGCCTGCGCCCTGATTTTCACCAGTCGGGAAAAAGCCGCCACACTCGGTTTGCAACCGCTGTTTTCACTGGTAGCTTACTCGGCGGTCGCCGTGTCTCCGGCCACGATGGGCGAGGGACCGGGCGTGGCGATCCCCAGTGTTCTCAAATCGGCCGGGATGAAGATCGACGATCCGGATTTAATCGAAGTGAACGAGGCCTTTGCCGTGCAGGTTCTGGCCAACGAGAAAGTATTGGACTGGGATCGCAACAAACTAAATGTGCACGGTGGCGCAATTGCGCTGGGCCATCCGACCGGAATTTCCGGGGCCAGGATTATTGTGACTTTATACCATGCGCTGAAAACTCATGACGGCAACACCGGGCTGGCGGCGATCTGCGGCGGCGGCGGAGTTTCGATGGCGATGGTGATCAAGCGGGAGTCGTAAAATGGGCGAATATAAAAATATTTTCTTGGAACAGACCGACAAGTCGGCCACAATTATCCTGCAACGCGGCGATTTGAATATTCTCAATATCGAAATGATGGCCGAAATCAATTCGGCCCTGGAATCTCTGGGTGATGGGTCTCAATTGCGGGCGTTGGTGATCAAAGCCAAAGGCAAAGCTTTCTCGGCCGGCGTGGATGTTTCCGAACATACCACCGAGTTGGTCGAGAAAATGATCAAGACCTTCCACCAGATGTTTCGGTTATTGGACAAACTGAGCTGCCCAACAGTTTCGTTGGTGCAAGGCGCGGCGCTGGGTGGCGGGTGTGAACTGGCCTGTTTTTGCGATATGGTTTTGGCTTCCGACCGGGCGAAGTTCGGCCAGCCGGAAATCAAAGTCGGTGTTTTTCCGCCGTTGGCGGCGGCGGCCTTTCCGGCCTTCGGTTACGCCAAGAGCATCTATGAACTGCTGATGCTGGGTGATGTGATTACCGCCGATCAGGCCAGAGAGATCGAACTGGTCAACCAGGTTTATCCCCGCGATGAGTTTGAACAAAAAAGCGATGAATTCCTGAAACGATTAACCGCCAATTCTGCGGCTATCCTCCGCCTAACCAAAAAGACAATCAAAGCCGGGCTGGGCAAACCATTTCCCGAAGCACTCGCTGCCGCCGAGGATATTTATCTTAAGGAAATGATGGCCACCAAAGACGCCCACGAGGGTTTGTCCGCATTCCTGGAGAAGCGCGCGCCGAATTGGAGCGATAGCTGATTATCGTGTAGTACTTAGGTGTCCCGTGTCCAACCGGATTTGAAAGCAGGGATAGTAGAAGAAGAACTATAAAAACACCCGGGTTTATTCCATGTAGTGCTGCTCGACCAATTTCGACCATTCGGCGGTGAATTCCGGCTTTTCGATGTTTCGTAGTTCGCCGATGACGATCTTCCCGCAGGAATTTTGCTCCTGTTCGGAGAGTCGCTCATACCGGGATTTGCCGATCGTGTTCTCTTTGCACCACAGCATGTGGTCCTTGCCTTCTTTCATTTTGTTTTTCCGGCCGTAGCCGGTCGGGCAGGCGGCAAGTGTTTCGATGAAGGCAAAGCCCTTTTTCTCGATACCTTTCTTTATTGCGGTCATCATCTCATGGGGGTACATCGTGGCCCATTTGGCGACATAGGCCGCACCGGCGCCGATGGCCAGCGCACTCAGGTCGAACGGGCTTTCCACGTTGCCGTAGGGCGAGGTCATCGTAATCCCGCCGACCGGCGTGGTAGGGGAGACCTGGGTTCCCGTCATGCCGTAGTTGTAGTTGTTGACACAGATTACCGTCAGGTCCACATTCCGGCGGGCCGCGTGAATAAAATGATTGCCCCCGATACCCGCCATGTCCCCGTCGCCGGTGAATACGATAACAGTCAGCTCCGGGTTGGCCAGTTTCACGCCGGTGGCAAAGGCAATTGCGCGGCCATGAGTGGTATGCAGGCCGTCGGCATCAAGATACCCCGGCACCCGGGACGAACAGCCGATGCCGGAGACGAATATTGTCTGGTCGATATCGAGTCCGACCTTGTCGATTGCCCGCAGGGTGGCGTTCATCACCGTGCCGATGCCACATCCCTGGCAGAAAATCGACGGCCACATTTCCTCTTCGAGATATTTTTCTCTGATATGTTTGGACGGTCTGAACATCAGTCGGCACTCCCGTTGATCGCTTCGATTATCTCCCGAGGAGTGTGCATTTCACCGCCGATTTTCCCGCAGGCGGTCACCGGACACCGGCCGTCGACCGCCTCGCGCACACTATGATATACCTGTCCGAGATTAAGCTCGGGTACGATAATCCGGTTGACCCGCCCGGCCAGCTCGGCGACTTCCTGCTCGGGGAACGGCCAGTTGGTAATAATCCGCAGGTGGTTGACCGGCGTCCCGGCTTGCCGCAGGGTTTTGACCGCAGAATAAACCGTACGCGTGGTTACCCCGTAACTGACGATGCCGACCGTCTCATCCCGGGTGCTGTTTTCATAATCGCGCTCGACCATAATGATCTTTTTGCGGTTGTCGCGGATCTTGTCGCAGAGACGTTGCACCAATTGATGATGGTCGGGCTGGCTGTCTGTACAAGGATAGCCCGTCTCGGCGTGAGTTAAACCGGTGATGTAAGAGTGATACCCTGTTCCAAAAACATTCATTGCCGGAACTTTGGTGCCATCATCGGCAAAAGGTTGATATTCGGCTTTGGGTACCGTCGGCTCTTTACGCCAGATAATTTGGATATCGCCATATTCGGGCAACTCGATTTTCTCGCGTGTATGCCCGATTATACCGTCGGCGAGCAGGATAACCGGCACCCGGTAGGTTTCTGAGTAATTGAACGCCTTGATCGTGAAGTCGAGACATTCCTGGACCGTACTCGGCGAGAGGGCGATCAATTCGTAGTCGCCATGGCTGCCCCATTTGGCCTGCATTATATCGCCCTGTGCGCCCTCGGTGGGTTGACCGGTGGAGGGTCCGGAACGCTGAACATCCACAATCACGCAAGGCGTTTCGGTCATCGCGGCATAGCCGATGTTTTCCTGCATCAGGGAAAACCCCGGTCCACTGGTGGCGGTCATCGATTTGGCCCCGGCCCAGGATGCACCGATAATCGCCCCGACCGAGGCGATCTCGTCTTCCATCTGGATGCATGTTCCCCCGACTTGCGGAAGCAGTCTCGACATGATCTCGGCAGTTTCGGTCGCCGGGGTAATTGGGTAACCGGCGAAAAAACGACAGCCGGCGAGCAGTGCTCCGTAGGCGACGGCCACATCGCCCTGGGCGAATTGCACCTTTTTCTTAAGCACGCGGCGGACCCGCTCGAACTCCTCCCGGGTGAACGGTTGCGCCGGTTTATGTTTTTTCGCGCTCGTACTCTGTATGGCCGTATGTTCCATCGTTCAGTCGTTTTCTTTAGGCCAGTGCCTGCTCGCCGATTTCGTAACCCCTGGTGAATGCCCGCACATTGAGGTCGAGGAATTTTGCCGGGACATTGGCTTTAACCGCCTCCAGTAAGCTTTCTTTGTCGACGATGCCGGTTATGGCGCATACACTGCCCAGCATGACAATATTGGCCACGATCCGATTGCCCAATTCGTCCGCCAATTTCGTGAAAGGCAACTGATAAAATGAACCGGCGGTCGGGTGTTTTTCGGTTTCTACCAGGTCGCTGTCGATAATTACGGTAGCTCCCGGTTTTACCTCCGAGGCATATTTATCGTATCCCGGTTGGGAGAGGGCCACCAGGCAGTCGGCTTCAACAACCATCGGGTAATCGATATTTTCATCAGCGATGATGATTTCCGACTTGGCGGCTCCGCCGCGAGACTCCGGACCGTACGATTGGGTCTGGACGGCGTTTTTACCGTCGTTGATGGCGCCCTCGCCCATGATCACACCGGAGAGGATGATCCCCTGTCCGCCAAAAGCGGCGAGCCTGATCTCGGTTCTCATTGTCGCGGTCCCTGTGTCCCCAAATTCCCGGCACAATTATCAAACACTACTTGCATTGTTACACTTTCATTTCCTGTCGGGCAAGATCAATTCCATGTTGGCAGGCATTCTGGTTCAATTCTTCCGTCCCACGCGGGACATTTTTTGCAATCGCTTCGGCCAGGGCTTTCTCCGACACGAGATTCAATAATGTGTTCAGATATCCCAGGAGAACCATGTTGGCAATAATCTTCCGGCCGAATTTTTTGAAGGCGATATCGGTCGCGCTGATGGCGTGTTTTGTAATACCCTCCGGCTCCTGTGCCGAATCGGCAACGACAAGGTCCCGATCGAGGATAAGCGTACCATTGGGTTTTATTAACGGCACAAATTTTTCGTAGGCCGGTTGGTTCATCGCCACGAGTACATCGTATTTGAGCGGCTCAAGTTCGTAGATCTCCTCGTCAGAGATGATCACATCGCCCCGGCATTCGCCTCCGCGCGATTCGCTGCCGTAGGCCTGGTTTTGCAGGGCCTTTTTCCCGTCAAGCGCGGCGGAGAGTCCCAGCACATAACTGGAAAGCACGATACCCTGACCGCCGAATCCGGCAAAACGAATGATCACTTTGTCTTCTCCCGCTTGACTGCCGCGACCTGTTCGCGGATTATCTCGTGCAATTGTGTGACATATTCGGGCCGTTCCCGGTCGCACAATTTGCCGATGACAATCCGCTTGTCCAGTTGCTCCTCGGACATGCCCTCGGTTTTGTTGATCCGAATGGCGTCATCTCGAAACTGTTTAAGGAAATCATTTGCCGTGGGTTTCCCGATCCGGCGGCCGTAGTTATCCGGGCATTGAGAGATTATTTCGATGAAACTGAAACCCTTACGGGTCATTGCGTTTTGCATCGACTCCATCAGGGGGAAAACGTGATAGGTTGTCCAACGGGCAACGTATGTCGCACCAGCAGTCATCACCAGGTCGGCAACTTTGAAGGCGGGCTCGATATTTCGGTGGGGAGTCGTGCTGGTCTTTGTCCCGCTTGGTGTCGTGGGTGCGACCTGGCCGCCGGTCATCCCGTAGATCATGTTGTTGACCATAAATACCGACAGGTCAATGTTGCGCCTTGCAGCATGGATTAAATGGTTTCCGCCGATTCCGGAAACATCCCCGTCACCGGCAATGACCACCACCGTGAGATCGGGACGCATGATCTTGACTCCGGTGGCAAAAGCAATCGGCCGACCATGGGTCGTGTGCAGTGTATCCGAGCGGAAATAGGGACTGGGAATCCAGGACGAGCAGCCAATTCCGGAAACGCAAACCATTTTTGTCGGCTCGAGGCCGATTTCCTCCACGGCATTGACGAAAGCATTGAGCACTGTCCCGCACCCGCACCCCACGCAGAAACGGTGCGGCATAATCTCTTCGCGGACATAGTCCATGAGCCGGTGCCGGTATTCGCCCATCACACCGCCTCCTCGATCGCCGTGAGTATCTCTTCCACAGTATGCGGGACGCCGCCAATCTTCGAAACCGAGACCACCCGACAATTGACGAAACGCTCTATCTCCCGGGAGATCTGCCCCAGGTTCATCTCCGGCACCAACAGTACGTCGAGGTCCCGGCAGAATTCGACCACCTGTGTCCGGGCAAACGGCCAGATGGTGATTAACCGCAGAAAATCGACAGCATTGCCATTGTTGCGCGCGCGGCCAACGGCACCGTGAGCCGGGCGGGAAGCGGCGCCGTAAGCGATGACACCGATTTTGGCCTTACCGTCAGTATCTTTGTCGAGTTCGGTCCGGACGATTTGTTCTCGATTATCAGCAATCTTCCGGTAGATTCTGCGGAGCAGTACATCATGGACTTCCGGCGTGGCAACATCGCGCATCCCGTTCGCCAGGTGTGTGGAACCGGTCACATGAACGTTAGCGCCTTCACCATAGTGAGTGATCCCCGGGACCAGTTCCGGGCCGCCGAAGATATCTTCGGCGGGTTGGGCGAGTTTCCGTTCGGCGTGGGTAATCGTGGAGAGTTCCGGCATGGTGACACTCTCCCGAATATGACCGATCTCACCATCCATTAACAGGATCACCGGTGTGCGGTAGATATCGGCAAGGTTGAAACAATCCAGCATCAGATCGAGACATTCCTGTGCCGAATGGGGGGCCAGTGCGATGATATCATGATCGCCATGAGTGCCCCAGCGCGCCTGCATGACATCGCCCTGCGCCGGTTTGGTGGCCTGGCCGGTGGATGGCCCGGAACGTTGCACGTTGACAATGACGCAAGGTGTTTCGGTCATGATCGCATAGCCGATATTTTCCTGCATTAAAGAGAAGCCCGGGCCACTGGTGGCGGTCATTGTGCGGGCGCCGGTCCAGGCCGCACCGATAATTGCCGCTATACTCGCCAGTTCGTCTTCCATCTGGATGCAAATACCGCCGGCTTTGGGTAATTCGAGGGCGATTAATTCGGCGATTTCGGTGGCCGGGGTAATCGGATACCCGGCAAAAAAATCACACCCGGCATAAATCGCCCCATACGCGCAGGCCTCGTCGCCGAGGATGAAGTATTTCTTCCCGCCAAGGCGGCGGAGGTATTCTTTTCTATTTGCTTCGATTGCCATGATCTTAACGCGCCGACCGGAAAGTCATCTCTTATTCATTGGTGATGATGATGGCAAACTCAGGACAGAGTAATTCGCACAAGCGGCAGCCCACACAGAGATCCTCCTCGGCGATGACCGGAACATAATACCCTTTCCGATTCAGGGTATCCGATTTGAGGAACACATTCAATGGGCAAAATTCGATGCAGATGTCGCACCCTTTACACAGATCATCGTTGATCTCAATCAAGCCGAAACCTCCTGTGCGCCGCTTTTCACGGCTCAGCCCTCTCTTGCCCCGAGATAATTGTCCTGTTCAGAACGTATCGAGTTATCCGGCAACGACCATCGTTGTCCGGTCGGTCTGTTTCGATAACGCCGGCAGAAATGGTGGCGAAACATTGCTGTGTCAACCGGTAGAAAGAGTGGAACATACAAACCAGGCAACATGATCGGCAACAGCCACCCTGTCTTCTGTGAACGCCCCGTTCTGATCCGAAAGTATAATAGACCCGGCGAGGCATTCAAAAAGGTTTTTCAATTCGGCATACGGCAGTCGCGATGATTCCCCAAAAAACGGGGGCGGGAATTCCCGCCCCCGGTCATATCTGCTCTAACAAGATCAGATATTCATAACTTTGTTCGCCTCGGTACCGATCATCCCTTTCCGGCAGTCGCGACTACTCATGAAATCCGCCGAGTGTCTTGCCTGCACCGCGATGGCGTCGGCCAGCGGTGTCTCACATGATTCCCGAATACAAGCGAGGATCGCTTTCCGGGCGGCGGTCATTGACGGGCTATCGGCGGGCGGCAGGTTTATCTCGGCGGGGATTCCCGACAATCCACCCTCAGCTAACGGCCTCGGCTCTAACCCATGATCGCCGCCAGTGGCAATTTTCCAGACAACCGGTAAGGTCTCGGCAGATGAACCGACGAAATCGGTCAGCCACCCGACTGTCTTGTCCGCAGGTACAGACCTGCCGGTCAGCAGGAGCTGAAGGATCTTCGGCCAATTTTCCCTGGGCGCTTTTCTCAAGGGCCAATGACATCCTTCCATGCCTGGAATCACCGGCAAAGTGACCTCGGGCATGCCGACGGTTGCATCATCGGCGGCCACCAGATAATGGCAATGCATCAGCAATTCCAACATTCCACCCAGACACCGTTTACCGTTGATGTACGCGACTGAAACTTTAAACTCGTGGTAGAGCCGCCGCGCAGTTTTCGACCAGTTTGTCGAGATTGCCAGCCCGATCGAGGGGTCTTCCACGGCAGGATAGAATTCGCTGGTATCGGCGCCGACCATCTGTGTTGAAAAATGGAAATCGCCGGTCACAATCACCCGGTCAATTCTCTCGGCTTTGAGCCAGTCAATCGCGCGGTTCAGTTCGGCGTTAACATCGCTGTTGTAACTCTCGCGACCAAGCGTGATCACCCCGACAGTCCCGTCGTGTTCAGCATTGACATACAATTGCTGCCAGGCGTTGCTCTCAATCTGCGCGAACACATCGGGATACCAGGCCGCATTTGCGGCATCTTTGTGCAACCGATGGTAAGATTCCACTTTTTTAATTGCTTCATCGGCGCCGAGACCGCGGATGACCGCCATGATGCCGCGGCGGAATTGTGCGCAGAGTTCGCCGATTGCGTTGATGTGCGAGAAATGCGCCCGCGATTCATGCAACATCAAACTGGTCATCTGGATGATCGGGCCGAGCACCCAGGATTCGAACAGTTGGTTTTCCTCCTCGTCGAATCGCCAGTTGATTACCGGCCGGGCATGATTCAACGGATACCAGTTCTGCCCGGTTTCTTTACGTTTGACCAGTTCCGGCGTCGGCTCAAACAATTTGCCGTATTTCTCGGTCAGATCGTGCAGGCATGACCAGGTGAGGAAATTGGCGCCTTTTGCGCCAATCGCATCGTGCGCCCGGAACGGATTCGGTCCCAGTAGCCGGCGGACATATTTGTCGATCCGCCAGTAAGGAACATTCGATGCCCGGTGAAACCGCAACGCCGCTGAGGTTAATCCGCAAAACAAAACATCCAGCACAAACGACCAGTCATCGCTGACCGGCACCGGTATCAGCCCCAGCGACCAGAACAGTTTTCCGGCAATACCCGGCTCCTGCTCGACAGTCTCCCAGACTTTATTGATCTCGTGCGGGAATGACGGGTGCGCAATCCCCACGCCAAGTTGCGAACTGGGAAAGCCCGAGGTGACCGAACGGATTTCGATCCCCGGGAACGTGTCGCGGAAAACCTGGTAGTGTTTTTTCTTTATCTCGAGAATCTCCGGGATCGCCTCCAGCAAAAATGCCGGACGAAGTCCCTTAAGTTCGGACGGGAGGTTCTTGCCGTCATAACTCAGACGGATAATATTTGACATGATCTGTCCGGCACGTTCGCGGCCGAACGCCCGGAGCAGGCCCGGATATTGCCGGCCGATACCGTCGGGGGCATCCGGGAAATCGAGACCGACGATGCGGACGCCAAACGGCGAAAGTCTTGACCCCAACTGCATGGTCTTGCCGGCGCCGACGATTCCATTGGCTCCGGAGATGACCAGCGAACCGCGTGAATCACTCGGGCCAAAGACCTGATCGACGATATCGCCGGTCTCCAGCGGCAATTTCCCGCGTTGGAAAATTTCCAGGACGGTCCCGAGTCCCAGTGTTTCGAGAGTTGGTTGTCTCATCGATTTCATCGGCGATCACCTCCGTCCGTCACCCTGAAGATCGCAGCAATACCGACATCACCGGCGGCGCAACCGAAAACCAAAACATAGCCGCCGCCAAGGTCCACTGCTTCTTCGAGCGCTTCAATCGTCACTCGGGTTAATGTCGGCCCCTGTGGATGTCCCCAGACCAATGGACAGCCCGTGTTGTTCATCTTCCGCCAGTCAAAATCGAAATACTTGGCAAAGATAACGTCGTTAACCGCGAACGGATTATGATTTTTCAGGACCGCCATGTCGTCAATGGTCAATCCGACCCGATCCAAAAGCTTTTTCACCGCGAGAGCAGGCGCTTCGGGCATCAGGCTCGGATCGGCCCGGACATCGGTTTTACCGATAAATTGGATCTCGATCTCCGGCCGGGTACTCAACTCGACCGCCCGCTCCCTGGTCGTTACCAGGAGCGTGGCCATCCCATCGGAGGCGTGGGTTTGGGTTCCGGCAGTGACACAGGTATCCAACTCGAACATTGCCCGCAAACTGGCGGCGTCCACCTTCCTGATGCCCAAATCGTCATCGACCGTACCGAGCACCCGTCCCTGGATATTGAGGACCTCGAGCGGGACCAAAACCCGGTCGAGAAAACCGGAGGCTCTCGCTCGAAAATACTGGTCGTACCGATGCAGGGCCAACTCATCGACCTCCCGACGATCACAATGGTATTTCCTCGCCCCCTGGCCGGCACAGGCGATCATCGCCTTACCGGTTGCCGGATCGAACCCAAAATTGTCCCAGACATCGCTTAGGACCATCGTGCGTTCGTAGGAGCGGCGTTCCGGGAAGACCCCCGCCGGTGAATCGCTGGTCCGGTCGAAAGTCAGGACCCCGACGACATCCTGGGCACCGCCATCGACTTCAGCGCCGGCGGCAACAATCGCCTGCAGCCCGGTGGCGCAGGCCTGCTCCAGATGGTAGCCGGCGATCCGATGATCGAGATAGCTGGCCACTAACGGCGCATTCCAGAATTTCCAATGCCAGGGGATGGTCGACCCGATAATCAAGTACTCGAGTTCACTTTTGGGGATTTTCCGCAGCCCGAGAATGCGGTTCATCGCCTCGCCGGCGAACTGGCCGATATTCACCTCGGCTAACGCGGAGGTTTGCCAGGCCGGGAAGAAGCTACTGCCCCACGTACCATACGGTATCCTTGCTCTTGGGAACATTGGGGCTACATCTTTCATTATCTATTCCTCCAACCAAAGTTGCTGGATGTAAATGAACTCCAATTGTGGGGTAACTGGTTGAAATCGCCGATTGGGAAATCGACGGCGTCTGCCGAGGATTCGAAACCAAACAAAACGGCGTTGCCGGATGGGCCTGACGAGGATGATCTTGTTTCACCCCTTTCTGCGGAAACCGTGCCTCAGCCGCATGAGCCGATCAATACGCGCCGGACTCATTAATCAACCGGTTGAAGCTAAGGCAGATGTCTTGCCGGCGCAAGCCCTTTTGGCACACAGTATTGGTGTGAGGCAACAGGGATTTGGGAAGTGTCCTGAACTAGAAAACATCGATCGGGTAGTCCCGGGTGACACAGAGCTGTGCGGCGTAAAACACCGGCGGAGCATGATGTTATGTCAGTCCCCCAGAGAAAAGCCCCCTCTCGGATAAGAAGGGGCTTTGATTTCGGCCAATATTGTTTTCCCTGTTTTTTTGATACGCCAACCACCGGGAAAGGTTCCCGAAAAGTGTCTATTACTTGTTTTCTAACCTTGTGATTCCGCCAATTTTCTTCAGAATTGAAACGTAATACAAAGTATTACCGGGGGCCGGACCTAATCTGACGGTGGTCAAATGAAGAAGAAACAGAAAACCGAAATCATCAGCTTCAAAGCCGACGAATCGCTGCTCGAGGCATTGGAAGCGGTGCCGAATCGCTCCGAATTCATCCGTGATGCGGTCTCGACTGCGCTCGATTGTGTCTGTCCACTCTGCCACGGGACCGGCCTGCTTTCTCCCAGTCAGCGTGGCCATTGGGAGGAGTTCACCGCCACTCACGCGATCGTTAAATGTAATGAATGCCATGAAGAGCACTTGGTTTGCCGGGCGCAAACCGATGAAAAAGCCGGGTGAGCCGAGGAACAAGGTGAGCATGAAAAAATTCAAAAAGGTAATCTATTATATCTGCCTTGCGGCGATTTTCGGGGTTGTCCTGACCGTGAGTGCTTTCGCCCGAACCGACGACAAATCGCCTCTGCGTGTATATGTCAGTATCCTGCCGCAGGCGTATTTTGTCGAGCGGATTGGCGGGTCTGATGTCCAAGTCGAAGTTTTGGTACAACCGGGGCAGTCACCGGCGACATTCGAGCCGACGCCACGGCAGATGGCCGAACTTTCAAGAGCCGATATCTACTTCCGGATCGGCCTGCCGTTCGAAACCCGTCTGCTGGGGAAAATCGCTTCGATTTGCCCCGACCTGAATGTCGTCGACACCCGCAAGGGGATCAAGCTCCGTCCGATGACGGGACAGGGCGATGATCACGACCGCGGAGCCGCCGACCCGCATTTTTGGCTCGACCCTGAATTAGCGGCGGTACAGGCCAAAAATATCGCCGGCGGTCTGAGTACTCTTGCTCCGAACAAACAGAAAATATTCAACGAGAATTTGCAGACCCTGCGCACCGATTTGAAACAACTCGATTCAACATTGGCCGCGATTCTGGCACCGCTACACGGCCGCAAACTCTATGTTTTTCACCCGGCATACGGCTATCTTGCCGGCGCGTACGGCCTGGAACAGGTGGCGGTCGAGGCGGGAGGCAAAGAACCCGGAGCGCGGCAAATTGCCGAATTGATCGACCATGCTCGAGCCGACAACGTACGGGTGATCTTTGTCCAGCCACAATTCTCAACATCCACGGCCAAATCGATTGCCGAGGCGATTGGCGGTGTTGTTATTCCGCTCGATCCCCTGGCCCGTGACTACATCACAAATTTGCAAACCATGGCAGCCCGGATCGACAGCGCTTTAGGAGACAAAGTTCAGAAGACAATATCAAATTGAGTGATCCCATGACCGATCAGCCGGCTGTTATCTTTGAAAACCTCTCCTTTGCCTATGGCGCGCATACGGTGATTGAGGGTGGAAACCTGTCAATCGACGTTGGCGAGTTTGCCTGCATCGTCGGGCCTAACGGCG
>JAJRUJ010000104.1 GCA_024277855.1 Candidatus Zixiibacteriota bacterium | reverse complement strand
CTTTCATTTTGGTGCGGCGATCGACGTTTTGGACGGTTCGAATCATCGGGCGACTTTTGCGATGGAGGGCGCTCATCCGTCGGACAATTTGGAGAAGTATAATGCGGGCCTGGAATACTGGTACAACGACATGATTGCGTTCCGGGTCGGTGATCGTTTTGAGCATGATTTGTCGGGAGTGACCTGGGGTTTGGGTTTTCGTCTGCCGGTGGGCAATGAGCGGAAACTGTCGATCGATTACGCGCGTCAGGACTTTGATGTCCTGGGCAATATCGACCGATATACCCTTAACCTGACATTCTAATCGCGAAGAAACAACAAAAAGGTCGCTCAGACCTCAGGGATAGAAAAAATTCGTTGCACCATTTAGTAGAAGGAGTAAACCGAATGTTCCGGATGTGGAAACTGGCAGCGGTCGTGGGCGTGATCATGGTTTTTGCTCTGGCCGGCTGTGATCAGACGAATCAGGGCTCGGCGCCGCCGAATAATCCCCCGCGAGTGTTTTTCGCCAATATCCCGGTTGATGGCACCACTTTTTCTGTCAACCCAACGCTGTTCTGGTACGGTACCGACAATGACGGCACCATTGAACAATACCAATACGCCGTCTTACGGCAGGTCGACGTTGTCGATTATCTGGAAAGCCGAGGAGTCGCCATCGACACACTTCCGCCGGTGCTCTATCTGGAATATGCCGACAGCGAAAATGACTTCGATTGGTTGACAATCTGGGTGGATTCGGTCCAGACGGCCACGCGTGACAATATCCGCCTGTTTGCCTCGTTTGATACAAACTATGTTGTGCAGGTCGATGAAACCTGCACACCGCCCTGCACGACTTATGTGATGGACTGTGAACAGGACTCGGTCGGCTTCGTCGATGGGCAAGTTGTCTACGATACCCTGAACTGTGTATCTGAGTCAATTCAGCAGTACATGTTTATTCGGGCCATCGATGATGACAATGCCGCCTCGGAAATTAAATTCCGGGAATACCTTCGCAACAATCACTGGCCGCAGACCAAGATTGAAAATGCGATCCCGTTCAGCGCGGTATCGTATCTGAATGTCCGGCGGCCGCTGCCGACTTTTGCGGGCATCCCCTTGTCCTGGACCGGCTCGGATTCTGCCGACTACCCGCGTACTCAGCCCGACTTTGAATTCTGGTATCGGGTATTCGGGCCGTTCGCTTCACCGGAGGAAGCCGATACCACTGACCCGGATATGCTGGTCTTCGATTCCGGCGATTCGTTGACCGCCGACGGCGAATGGGTGCGTCGGCCTTATGGTGTCTGGGTTTTAAGTAAATCGGCGACATTGTTTGACTTCTGGCGTGTCGTGGATCAAAATGGCAGTGTCGATACTACCCGCGAGGCGTATTTCCTCTTTGAGGTTCGCGCACGCGATGATGCCTTCGCCGCTGATCCGTCACCCGCTTGCGTGACCTTTAAAGTCATCGATCCCAAATTTGAAAAACAAATCTTCTTCGTCGATGACGTCAACTACAGCAGTGCGTTACAACCGTTGTCCCCGATGGGCTCCGGTGCTGACGGAGTCGTCAACTACGATTTGTTGCATGATCGGATATTCGATATCTTGTATGATGCCACTGACGGCGCCATCGATATGGATGCCGATTCGCCTGATTTCTATCGGTTGTGGAACACACCCAGGCCGAATCCATCGTTGACCCTCGAGCAAGTCACTCGTTATCCTCTCGTCCTGATCGTCGATGATGACGATGTCAGTAAGATTTCTGATGACAATGCCGAGATACTGGCCGAATATATGAATGTCGGCGGCAATGTCTGGGTCTTTGGACGCAACTGTTTTCTCAATGAGGAGCCGTTGCGTATCGGCGAACCGACTGTGTTCCCGGCTGGCGGTGTGGCCGATTTCTATTTCGATATTGAGGCCATCTATCTACCCCTCTGGACCAAACGCAGTATCACGGTCGATTCCAATCTGGTCTTCCACTTCATCCCGGGAATCGACGATTTTATCGGGGCCAAGCCGGTCGGAGATATGGTCGGCGTCTTTACGCCGTTGAATGTCGATACCGCGTTGACAAAGGACTACTACATTAACGACCAGGTTCGTGTATTGGCCGGAATTGTTGATTTCCGCTTCAAAACGATTCCCGACGCGAACTTTATTCAGCGGGGAAGCGCCGCCGAACCGATCTATACCTATGTCAGCCGGTATTCCAGCACTGCCTATCCGAATGACAAAGTCTGTGCCGTTCGATATATCGGCCCGAGTGAGTTTGATCCGGTCTTTAAATCGGCTTGGTTCTCGTTCTCACCATATGGCATTAAGCACGAGCAAATGGTGGAGGTGTTCCGGACGATGCTGACGTGGTTCAACGAGTAAACTCTGGATCATTCAGAGGTAATGCTGAATATAGAGAAGGGGACTCGGAACGAGTCCCCTTTATTATTTGGTGGTTAGCGTAGATGTCCACAGGCACCAATAAAAGATTTGTAACTATCAAACCTCGGTTGAGCTATGACCAGGATTGGCGCATTTGACCTTTCCGTGATTTTTCGATGTGTCATCCGGTCGGGACTGCATTGGCAATCTTGACGTTACGGGGCCATACCCAGTGCTTTCAGCTTGCGGCCGGACGGGCCGAAGTTTGGATCGATCTTTAAGGCCCGCTGGAATTCGGCAATCGCCCCTGTGGTGTCGCCGAGTTCGAGCTTGGCGATCCCGACATTATGCAGATATCCGGCATTGTTGGGCTGGAGTTTCAGCGCTCGTTCAAAGACAACCAACGCCGTGTCTGGTCGTTTCAAACTGATATAGGCGGCCCCGATATTGGCCAGCGCTTCATGGAATTTGCTGTCCAGTTCGATCGCTTTACTAAAGAACTCAATGGATTTTGGCACATCGCCGCGTCTGGCCCACGACCATCCCAGGTTATAATTCGCCCGGGCTTCGAGTGTAGTGATATTGGCATACCCCAGATCATTGGTAAAGGTTCTCTGCTCGACGCGAAAATCTTTCGGATCGCGGCGTGCCCGCCCTTCAGCCAAAACCAGCAGGTATTTTTCGGCCTTGTCATATTGACCCTTGTTCAGGTAGGCCCCCCCCAGGGCGTTGAGTCCCGCCGGGGAGTTGACGATCCACTCGGGCGCTTCGTCCATCAATGCGATCGCCTGGTCATATTTATGCATTTGTCCATAGACATTGCAGAGGGTCAGGATTGCCGCCGCATTTTCCGGGTCATACTGTCGCGCCTTAAGGGCATATTTTTCGGCGTTGACCGGGTCTCCCTGTACATCCTTGAGGCCGGCCAGATTGGCGTACGCTTTAGCCGACCGGGGATTCACCTCGAGCTCTTGCTGGAATTGTTCTTCGGCGTCCCGGACCATTCGCTTGTGGAAATAGGCCACGCCGAGGTTTAGATGGGCCTCGGGATAACCGGGATGGGCGGCCAGTGTCTCTTTGAATAGCCGGATCGCCTCGGTGTAATTCTGCTCGCGCAACGCGGCATTCCCCTGCTGGTATAAAGCCTGTGCGTCGGTTTGCGGCGCGGTTTGGTACCATGAGCCAAATGAGATAACCAGGATAACCGCCAGCGGGATTGCCGCCAGTCCGATCCATTTAAAAACTTTCCTGCGCAACGAGGTAGTTGCCATGTCAATAAATCCTCCGCAACCAAGTAAGAGTATAGGTATCAGCGGGAGCCGGAATCGCCCCGGCACAAAGAAGGCCACAACGGTCAAACCATAGATACCCAGGAAAACCAACATGAGGCCCACCAGCCGGTTTCGTCGAATCGAGACAAACAGTCCGACAAGGCCGAAAGCCGCGACAATACCAAACGACAACGGCAAAAAACTGACGATAGGGGCATAGTTTCTCCAGAAATAGTCGATGTTTTGATTGTTCGATACTTCGCGATTGGTCAAAAGCAGTATGGCTTTTTTCCCAGTCAGTTGCAGGGCCGCTTGGGGATCGTTACCCCACCAGTCTATGGCGCGCCCGAGCCAGAAATCTGAAAGTTCGGAGGGCTTGAGCGACCTGCCGGCTTGTTTGTCGGCATAGGCCCGCACGTCAGCCAACTGCCAGGTGTGGCCCCAGGGTTCGGGCATCGCCGCCGAAAGCCCGTCGGCCTCGGCATTATTGCCGATGAAAAAGTTGATTCCGCCCTGGGAAGAGATCAGGACAAAGTCATTACCGACCACCGCATTGCGGACGGTTACCGGCAGGATCGGAATCAGTATGCCGGCCAGGATAAGGGTGACACGTCTCAATCGCCCGGCGGTCGCAGATTCAACCGGTGCCTCCTTCCAGACCCACCAGACAAAAATGGGCACACAAACCAGGATCGTCGGCCGCGTAATTGCAAACAATCCGATCGTTAGACCAGTGACCCACAGCCATCGTGTCTGCCGGAGTCGACTGCACTGCAACAGGCCATAAAATAAAAGGACGGTGAAACCGACCAGCAGAAAATCCAGCAGCAGTTCGTCCTCAAAATAGATAAGCGGCGCATAACACGCGGCCAATATCCCCGCGATCTTGCCCGCCGGTTCGGAGATTGTCGCTCGTCCCAGACGATACAGCCCCCAGACCGCGACGACACCGAGGCCATGCTGGAGCAGACGGACATAAAACAAATCGCCCCCGCTTACCACATGAAACAAGGCCAGGAGATACGGATAGAGCGGGGCGCGAAAAAATACTTCACTGCCCCAGAATCCCCCGGCAAGGATGCTTTGCGCCCAACGGAGGTGGAATTCCGGATCCATTGTCGGCTGATAGAAATGGGGGTTGTCACGGACTTGTAACAGGTAAATCAACCGCAGGATTAATGCCAATAAAACCAGTCCAAATTCAAAATTGCGAGACGGCGCAGCCCACCAGCTTGTTTTGTCTTTTACGGGAGATTTTTTTGTCGGATGTTTTTTTGCCATACCGGATTTGTTTACCTTTTTTTTATGATACCCCCGATTGTCCCGTTCGACAACTTTTTTGTCCGTTTGACCTTATTATCGACGACTCCTTACGTACTCAACTCCAACTAAACCAGATGCTTTCCTCGTTTGCCCGCAATCTGGAATAAAATCCTGTTGCTATCGCATCATCATTGGCCCGTCCTGAATATGCAAGATTCTGCAGTGTAATGTGTATTAATATGTGCAGTGTCTCACGGGTTGGCGGCAGGCGGAACTGGGAATAAAACTCCCCTCCCGCAATACCTTAGTTGGAAATCGGCGGTGAAATGGTCGCCGAAATATCGGGCATAATCGGATGGCACAATGCTTGCGTTGATCCCGGTAGTGAAAATTCCTTATGCCCAGGGGGTATATTTATGAAGTATGTGATGAGTCTTATCTTTTCGTTGCTGGTGACCGTACCGGCCTTCGCGCTTGATCTTCCGACTGGCGTAACCTTACCAAAGATAAGTAAGTATGATTCGCCAAAATCCTCAGATGATGGTGTCGTGGTACTTACGGCCGCGGCTGAGGATGGTGAGATCCTCTTGGCCTATGATGGCGACCCATATTATTTCTACCCCGATTTTGATTCAGTGGGCGTCCAGTGGGCTGTGCGTTTCACTCCCCCGCAGACCTGTGAGTTGTCTTATTTTGAAGTTACGACATACAACGAGACCTGGACACCGGGTGAGGTAGCCGTGTCGTTGTATCAAGGTGACGAAACCACCGGTCCGGGAACGCCGATCTTTTCTGATATTTCCTTCGAGGCGTCGGCCGACGGTTCGCGTCAGCAAATCACCCTCGATCCGCCGGTGGATGTCGGCGACGGTGATTTTTTCATCGCCATCAAGACCCTCAGCGCCGCCTCGCCTCATGTTACCTCGGACGGCGACGGCAACGGGACCGGACGAACCTGGTATCGTGGTCCGACTCAGGGTTGGGATTGGGTGGAAGATGTCGACATGAATATTCGCGCATATGTTATTCCCTATGGCAATGACGTGGTTGCGCCGACAATCATTCACTATGGCGACCATGCCGCATACTCCGGTGACGGGCAGATGCTCATTACCGCGCAGGTGGAAGATGCCAGCGGCTTGCAGAAAGTCCGTCTCCATTATTCGACCAATATTGGCGTGTCATACTATGATATCCCAATGTCCCTCAATTCGGGGTTATACCGCGCAACCATCCCGGTCCAGGCGCCGGGCTCGACCGTGCAGTATTATATCGAAGCGGTCGATAATTCTGACAATCATAATATCATGCTCGAGCCGGCTTCCGGTGCGCTCAGCCCCCACGAATTTACCACGTTTGCCGGTCGGCAATTGAAGTATGACGACGGCTGGCCGGCTTTTTTCTTCATTGAAAGCGATGTGTTTGACGACAACAAATTCGCCGTATTGTTCACGCCGACGAGTTATCCGATCACGCTGAAGGAATTGCGTGTTTTCGTTTCCGATACCTCGCCCTTCAGGATATCTGTCTACACCGCGCCAACCGGCGAACCCGGCGCGGTGATGGCCGGTCCGTACACGATCAATTCGGCGGAATCACCCGGTTGGGCCGAAGTTACAATTCCCGATATTGACCAGCCGGTTATCACCGCAGGGCATTTCTTTGTCGTGTTCGAATGGTTGTCCACTTCCCCGGAATATCCCGGCGTGGGAACCGATACACTTAGCGCGGACGGTCGGTCGATGTGGTACGACAATGGCTTCGGGTGGAGTACCTATGCCGGCGGCGATTGGATCATGCGAGCGGTCTACAGCACATCCACCGGTGTGCTGGAAGAAGAAACCGGCTCGGTGCCCCAGCGGTTCTCGCTTGCGCAGAATTACCCGAATCCGTTTAACCCCGGTACGACAATCGAGTATGCCCTCGTTCAACCTAATAGCGTTTCCCTGGCAATTTACAATGTAAAAGGTCAAAAAATCCGTCGCGAAGATTTCGGCGTTCAAACTGTCGGCACGCATCTCTATTGGTGGGATGGTCGTGATGATCAAGGGCAACGCGTGGCCAGCGGTATCTACTATTACCGTCTGCAGGCCGGTGAATACTCAAAATCGCACAAGATGGTCTTGATGAAATAAGCGGCTTCTCAATGTGAGCGGCCTGGCCCGGTACGATTCGGCTGGGCCGCTCTTTTTTTCTTGACCCACGACTCCGATCCGATGCTCCGATATGGAAACCGGGTGCGTTGGGGAAGGTTTAGTCAACTTGTCCGGACATTTGCTGAACGTGCAGTCCCGCTCTCTTGTTTTCTTCTATCCTGTTTATTATCTTACCTTTGACATGATATCCCCGGTCTGATGGGAGACAGGGCCGATTTCCGAGCAATATTGTCGGTGACCGATCGCTCCGGGCACGTGCAACGCCATGCACAATCGACGGCAGGCGGGATGGAGGTTGCATTCCATTGCATAACGGGGGAAACGAAAACAACGGGCAAAGGTCGCGACAACCGGGAAAACGACTTCTGGGGCAAACATTAGGCGCTGACGCAACAATATGATAGTCAACATCATACAATGCGGCGTTTCCTCGGCTCCCTCTGCGGGACCCAATTCCGTCTTTTTTATCCTCGGTGAGGATCAGCGGCATCCCATTTGCGCAATTGGCTTGGCATCGGGAGGCACATGTCAATGAGACTTCGCCAGACAATCGTCGCAATCGCCATTTTCACCGTTGTATGTCTATCGACCGCCGGGGCAGAGGTTGCGGAAAAAATCGATCAACAACTGCAAACGACTCTGGCAGTCACCCCCCACGACCAATTTGTCGACGCCCTGCTGGTTTTGGCCGACAACACAGACATCAGCACCGACGTCGGTTTGCTTGCTCGACGCCAGACGAATTTGACCGACCGCTATCAGGTCGTATATGCCGAGTTGCAGCGTCGCAGCGTCAACTCGCAGGCATCGCTTTTGGCCCATCTGCAAACCCGTAGGCAATCCGGAACCATCGCCGAATTCAAGGCATATTGGATCACCAACGCGGTTTATGTTCGCGCTACTCCGACCGAAATCGAGGCCCTCGCGGCTCGTGACGATATTAGTCGGATCCAGGCCGACCTCCGCGTCGGGTTGATCGAGCCGGTTTCGCAGACCGCCGCCGCCGCTGAAGATGTTGGTGCGGCCGACCATCTGGTTGCCATCGGTGCTCGTGCTCTCTGGGATTTCGGTCTCACCGGTGAAGGACGGCTCGTTTGCAGTTTCGATACCGGTGTAATGGGTAGTCATCCGGCATTAGCCGACAACTGGCGGGGCAAGTACGTCGCCGATTCGTCGGCTTGCTGGTTCGATCCATTTGGCACCCAGGTGCCTGACGACCTCGCCGGACATGGCACGCACGTCATGGGCTTGATGGTTGGCAGCGACGGCGCCGATACCGTTGGCATCGCTCCGCAGGCCCAGTGGATTTGTGCCGCCGTGGTCGACCGTGGAGAACCGTTGAGCAAGACAATCTCCGATATCCTTGACGCTTTCCAGTGGGCCGCCAATCCCGACGGCGATCCCGAGACCAGCGACGATGTCCCTGATGTCGTCTGCAACTCCTGGGGGATTCCCAAAGGGTTTATGGACCAGTGCAGCGAAACTTTTTGGAACGCCATCGACAACCTCGAATCGCTGGGAATTGTCTGTATTTTTGCCGCTGGCAACGAAGGTCCCAGTTCGGCGACGATGCGCAATCCGGCCGACCGGGCGACCTCGCCGACCAACAATTTCTCGGTCGGGTCCGTCGATCATCGTGATCCGTCCCTGGCCGTGGCGTCGTTCTCGTCGCGCGGCCCCTCGAGTTGTGACCTGGTTTCCAAAAAGCCCGAGGTCGTTGCTCCCGGAGTCGGGATACGGTCTACATATAAAGACGGCGGTTACAAACTAATCAGCGGCACTTCGATGTCCGCGCCGCTGGTGGCCGGGGCGGTTGCTCTCTTCCGTCAGTATAACCCGGGCCTCACCCCCGAGCAGATCAAGTCTGCCATCCTCCTTTCGGCAATCGATATCGGCGATCCCGGTGAGGACAATGAATCGGGCATGGGTTTTATCGACCTGGCCGCCGCGCTGGCTTTACTGCCCGCACCGACAATCCCCGCACCGCAGGTGACCGATATTGCCTGCAGCGATGCGGAGAATAACCTGCTCGACCCCGGTGAATCAGCTGAATTGATCGTCACGCTGCAGGGGGAAGTTACCGACGCATTCAACCTGGTCGGCTACCTGTTTACCACGACCCCCGGTGTGCAAATCGACAAAGACACGAGTTTCTTCGGTACTGTTCCGCAGGGTGGCGAGGCGGACAACGCCGCCGACCCGTTCGTGGTTACTACCGCCTCGTCGATGTCGATCGGTGATACGATCACCTTTATCCTGACGCTGGTTGGCGATACAATCCCGACCTACCTGCAACGGGAATGTACCCTCGTTTTGGGGGTACCATATAATGGCCGCTGGACCACGTTGAACTCGAACGCGGTGGCGATGACTGTCTCCAATTTCGGGACGTTTGGTCTGCATGACAATTCATATGTCCCGCTCGGGGGGAGAGGGTATGACATCCCGGCACTGGACGGCAACTATCTCTATGAGGCGGGGTTGCTGGTTAAAGCCGGTTCCGGGCCGGTTTCTGATGAAGTCCGTCGCGACGGCCTCGGCACATACGACGGTGATTTTCGGCCGGCTTCGGCGGCGGACTTCGACCGCATTATTCCGGGGACGGTTGGTGATGAAGAAATGCTGACTACTTTTGACGATTCCGGCGCCAATGTTCCACTCGGGGTCACAATCGAACAGCGGGTGGCGGCCTTCACCGCGTCACCCGGTGCCGATGGCCTTTTACTGGAATGGAATGTTCATAACAACAGTGGTGCCGATCTCAATGATGTTTGCGTAGCGCTGTTCACCGATTGGGACCTTCCAGACACGCCGTCGGCCGACCGCATTGTCGTCGATGCCGATGAAGACCTCTATTACCAGCACCGGACATCCGCCGGGGCAGTCGTTGGGGTGGCGTTGTTAAATGTCACGATGACCACCGCGACGTTTTTCGATAATGGCCCGTCCAAACGGGGTTTCACCGAGTTTGAAAAATATCAGGCACTCACCGCTCCGATCAGCGCCCCCGATCCGGCGCAGGCGGCCGACTGGTGCGGCTTTGTCGGCGCGGGACCGTACGATCTCTCCGACGGTGATTCGGTTACCATTGCCTTTGCCGTTTGTTCGGGCGCCACGGTCGGTGAATTTTATGAGGCCGTGATCGAGGTTCGTAACCGCTATCTCCTCAGCACCGGAGTAGTCGAGGACGAAACTATCTTGCCCCGCGACCATGAGATCGATCTGAAACAGAATTATCCCAACCCGTTCAATCCCGAGACACGTATTGAGTTTTCGTTGGCCGAACCGGGCGACGTCAATATCGCGGTGTTTAATATGATCGGCCAACGGGTGACGACGATACATTCCGGCTTTCTGACCGCCGGCGATCATGCGGTTGTCTGGACCGGCCAAAACGATGCCGGCGAAAGAGTCGCCTCCGGTATTTATCTCTACCGCGTCTCGACAGCAACACAGTCGAAGACCCGCAAAATGGTTTTGCTGCGGTAGGGTCTGGCAGGGGAGTTGATGATGATACAAAACAGAACATATGCAGGTCTGAGGCGGTGGGCGTGTCTTTGCGGCATTGGGTTATCTCTGTCGTTGTTGTTGGTCGCTGTGGCCGCGGCAGTCAGTATCCATCCCCAATTAAAAAAAGAGTTGGTCGCCGACGGCCGCTGGGGTGAGGTCCGGCAGATGATGCAGACTCTCCAGTCGACCGACAACCTGTCGTTGGCGCGGCCGACCGTTGCCGCCAACACCGCCGCCGGGTTCGGTACCCGGATTCCGGTCATCCTCGTGGATTTCACCGATATGCCCTGGGATGGCGGCTCGGCTAATACTTCCAACGGCCTGATCGACTCGATGATTTTCACCGACGGGGTTTTCCCCACCGGCAGTATGCGCGACTATTATCAGGAGGCCTCCTACGGCGCCTATGATATAGATGGTGATGTTTACGGCCCGTATACTCTGCCTCAGACTTACGCCTATTATGCCGCCGGTAGTCATGGTGTCTCAGTCACCGAACCCAACACCCGGACGATTGCCCGCGACGCGTTTGCGGCCGCCGACGGTGATATCGATTTTTCTTTATACGATGGTGACGGCGACCTAAACGTTGATGGGGTAATTATTATCTTCTCGGGTTGGGGATTCGAAGAGTCCGGCGATGAGGACCGCATCCAGTCACATCAGTGGTACCTTCCCTCGCCGTCCACTCACGACGGTGTCTTCGTTTCTGAATACACCATCCAGCCCGAAGAGCACGGGATCTATGGAGGTGGCGGCTCGAACGACGTCGGTGTTGTCTGCCACGAGTGGGGCCATATCCTCGGCCTGCCCGATTTGTACGATCTGGATGGTTCGTCGTGGGGGCTTGGCGACTGGTCGTTAATGGCCAGCGGAAACTACAACAATAACTCCGCCACCCCGGCACATTTTGATCCCTGGTGCAAGATTCAACTCGGCTGGGTCGATGTCGACACCCTGTCCGCCAACCGTACCGACCAGGTCATTGGCGACTACGCAACCACCTCGACTGTCTATCGCCTTTGGCTGAGCGGAATTTCAGGCAATGAATATTACCTGTTGGTTAATCGTCAACAGACCGGGTTTGATTCGGGTCTGCCCGGCTCCGGTCTGCAGATTTTCCATGTCGATGATTTAACCCTCAGCAACGATAATGAATATATCCCCGGTGAGGTCGGATCGCCTTCACAGCATTACCGTGTTAGCCTGGTCCAGGCCGACGGCAATTACGACCTGGAAAAAATGGACGCCGGTAATCCCGGCGATGCCGGCGACCTCTATACCGACCAGACCGGCGCATTCGACGATCTGACTACTCCGAGTTCGCGCGCCTACGGGGGGTTGGTCACGCAAGTCGCTGTTTGGAATATCTCGGCTCCCGGCGAGACAATGACCGCCAACCTCGATGTCAGTTTCTCGCGGCCGCTGCTCACCCTTGACGCGTATTACTTCGATGATCCGACCGGCGATATGGACGAAGTCCCCGATCCGGGGGAGAGTATCGATTTCTATTTGACGACACTAAATGTCTGGAAAAGTACGACCGATATTGAACTGACAGTTACCTGCCCCAATCCGGCTATCTCTTTTACTAATTCCACTTCTCATATTTCATTATTGGAGACCGGCTGGTTTGCCACCAACTATGCCGACCCGGTGCAGTTTACCGTTGCTCAGGGCGCCGAGCCGACAATCACCGACTTCTATGTCAACTGGACTTCCGAGGGCGGCGCGTTCGCTTTTGCCGAACACTGCGGGTTGACATTGGACCAAAACAGGTTCTCCTGGTCGATGGCGATGCCAATTATCAGGATAACAATTACGCCGCCACCTATTATATCCCGGCGTTGGAAAACCTTCGTGTGCCCTACGACGTTCATGACAAGCTGACGCAGGGTTCACCGTCCGCCGCCAAGTTAGCGGGATATCCAATGGTCATGTGGTTTACCGGCCGGCATCGTGCACAGCCACTTGGCGCTGGCGATTCGCTTTTGGTGCATGACGATGTCGTCGCTTTGCAGGCTTATCTCGACGGTGGCGGCAATCTATTTCTCACTGGGCAGGACATCGCTGAGCACCTCTCCCAGACGGTTGATGCGTTATTTTTGCCTGATTATCTCGGGGTAAATTATGACGGCAGCACAATCGAGCCGATTTTTGCCCTGGGTATTGACGGTGATCCTGTTTCCGACGGTATGGACCTCGTGCTTATGGGCAGCGGCGGTGCCGCCAACCAGAATAGTCCCGATAATCTCATACCCACGAATGGCGCCCAAGCCAGTTTTACCTATTCAACAGCATATCCACCGGTCAGCGGTGCGACCGGCGGGGTAACTTGGATTAACGGCAATTCCAAGACCGTCTTCTGGGGTTTCGGACTCGAAGCAATCGCGGCAGGAGTCGTTCCCGGCTACGACGAGACGCGTGAAAACGCAATGGCGCGGGTCCTTAACTGGCTGGTAGATTTGACGGTCGACGTTTTTGAGGAAGATGAGTTCACCGATAATCAGACTGGCGCGGTTCCCAATAACTTTACTTTGGCGCAGAATTACCCCAACCCGTTCAATGGTCGGACAGTGATCGAATTTGCGATTCACCGTGGCGGCCAGCGCAAGGTCAGCATCGACGTCTACGATATCCTCGGCCGTCGGGTCAAGACGGTATTTTCCGGAACAGCCGGTCCGGGACTGCATCGGGTTGTCTGGAACGGTGACGACCAAAACGGCCGCGCCGTTGCCTCGGGTGTCTATCTCTATCGCGTAATCACCGACGACGGATTTGTCGATAGTCGCCGGATGGTATATCTCAAATAACTTTTTTGCGGGTCCGACAAGGGTCTTCAAAACGGCGTCCACCGGACGCCGTTTTTTGTTCTCTGTGCGCCGACATTCCCCTGAACCAAACCCGGAATTCTCGTTGCTTTTTGGTCGGTTGTCGACCTATCTATCTCCCGAACGGAAATCCCGGTGAGGCCGGACAAATGAAGGCGTTGCGCACGATGGTCTGGTGGATTGTTGTTGGTATATTACTGGTTGTTGCCATCCAACTCTGGGTGCTTTGGGCGCAGAAATGGATGAGTTTCTTTCCTACTTCAACACGGGCCAACTTAGCCGGTGGAGAGGCCTTCGGCATCTGCGAACTGGAAATTCCCACCACGGACGGACAGAAACTTGTCTGCTGGTGGCGGCCGCCCGATGATGGGCGCGCGACCATTCTTTATTTTGGCGGGAATGCCGGCACAGTTGCCGACCGCCGCATTTTTCTGGAAGCCCTGACCGGCAGCGGCTATGGCATCCTGGCAGTCAACTATCGGGGATACGGGGGCTCGACCGGTTCACCGTCGGAAAAGGGGATTTACCTCGACGGCCTTTCGGCATTCGACTACCTCACTGATACGCTCTCGGTCGAACCACGGACGGTCATCGCCTACGGACAATCGCTGGGCGGGACGGTGGCGACAAAAGTGGCGGCCGAACGGCCGGTCGGCGGGATGGTCCTGGAATCAACTTTCACTTCGGCTGACGCGATGGCCAGGCGAGTCATTCCGGTTTTGCCGCTCTGGTTGTTGATGACCTATAAATTTGATAATATCGGTCGCGTCGGTCGAATTGCCTGTCCGAAATTAATCGTCCACGGAAACAATGACGAAACCGTCCCGTTTACCCAGGGCGAAAAATTATTCGCCGCCGCCGCCGAACCGAAACGATTCTACCCGGTCAACAAGGCGACGCATAACGACATTTTCGAGACCGGGGGTATTACATATCTTGAGTCTCTGCAAGAGTTTATCGACTCCTGCCTCACTGGTGACCTGTGGCCCGCCCCCTGATGGAGACCATTGCAGCGCCGTTTGATTTTGTCTGAGAAGGAGTATTCGATTACTGACGGAAATTGCCGCGGAAAGGCAATTTGATTCTTGACTTTCGCGTATGAGTGGGTAGATTGTAAGATTGCTTTCCGGCAGGGTGCCGGAGTATGTGGTGTAAATAGAGTCCGTGTCCCAAGAGTATGGGCAATGAAGACGTTTGTACCGAAAGTAGATGAGATCGACCGACGCTGGTATCTGGTCGACGTCGACGGCCAGGTGTTGGGTCGCGCCGCCGCCCGTATTGCCCGGATCCTGCGGGGCAAGGAAAAACCCATATTCACTCCGCATATGGATACCGGCGATTTCGTGATCGTGGTCAATGCCGCAAAAGTGAAAGTCACCGGCACCAAGGAAGAAGATAAGACGTATTTCCATTATACCGGCTACCCGGGCGGCGCCCGCTTTGACACGTTGCGCCGGATGCGTCAGCGCAAACCCGAGCAGATCATCCGTCACGCCGTCAAAGGGATGTTGCCCAAAAACCGGCTTGGCCGCTCGCTGTTCAAGAAGCTGAAAGTCTACGCCGGTCCGGACCATCCCCATGCCGCGCAAAAACCGGAACCGCTCGATATCACTCCGGTGAAACGTTCGTGGAGTTAGAAAAAAAGAGTTTCGTTTTATACAAGGAGAAGGGCCTTTGGCCGCAGAAGTATACTGGGCGACCGGTCGTCGCAAAGAAGCCACCGCACGCGTGGGCATCAAAGATGGCGACGGTAAGTTCAACGTCAATGGTAAACCGCTGGGTGAATATCTCTGCCGCGAAACGCTGGTGATGCTCGTCGAGCAGCCGTTGCGTTTGGTGGAGATGATCGGCAAGCTCGATATCGAGTGCAAAGCCGTGGGTGGCGGGCTTTCGGGTCAGGCCGGGGCGATCCGCCACGGGCTTTCTCGGGCCTTGCTCGAGCTCGACCAGACATTTCGTGGCCGGTTGAAAAAAGCGGGGTTCTTAACCCGCGACGCCCGCAAAGTGGAACGCAAGAAATACGGCCTGGTCAAAGCGCGGAAACGCTTCCAGTACTCGAAGCGTTAACCCAGCCGACCGGGTGAGTATGATAGAGTCCGCGCCCTCGGCCGTCGTTTGTGACGGCATGGGGTAGATCACACATCGGTGGACGAGGCGGTCGGTCGGGTGCCACAGTAGCCCGTACCGCCGAGGACGAAGCCGGTGGAGGAAAAACCGGAAGGAGTCTTTCTTGGCTTTAGAAATCCGTCAGTTGTTGGAAGCGGGCGTTCATTTCGGCCACCAGACACGACGCTGGAACCCGAAAATGAAGCCCTTTATTTTTGCCGCGCGTAACGGCATCTACATCATCGATCTGCAAAAAACTCTCAAGTCCCTCAATGTTGCCTGCCGTAAGGCCCGTGAAGTGGCCGCCGAGGGTAAGCCGGTTCTCTTTGTTGGGACAAAAATGCAAGCCAAGGACGTGGTCAAAGCCGAAGCTTTGCGTTGCGGCCAGTATTACGTTACCGAGCGCTGGCTCGGTGGGATGTTGACCAACTACCAGACTATCCGTCAGTCGATCAAGCGTCTCAAAGATTTTGAGAATATGAAAGAGGACGGGACTTACGACAAACTCACCAAGAAAGAGCGGTTGAAATTGGACCGCGAGATCGCCAAGCTTAACAACGCGCTCGGTGGGATCAAGGAAATGGGCCGACTCCCCGGTCTGGTTTTCGTCGTCGACGCCAAAAAAGAGAATATTGCTGTCGCCGAGGCCTCCATTCTCGGTATCCCCACTATCGCTATCGTCGACACTAATGCCGATCCGGAAAAAATCACCTTTCCGGTTGCTGGCAATGATGATGCGATCAAGTCGATCCGTGTCCTGACCCAGGCGGTGGCTAATGCGGTCAGTGAAGGTGCGGGTACACAGGCCAAGAAAGACGGGGAAGCCGAAGAAAAACCGGCCCCGCCTGCCGCAACAGTCGAGGAAAAACAGGGCTGAGCAGCATTTAGTCAACATTCCCGCTTTGGGATGAAAGGATAGCAAGTGATGGGCATCACCGCCGCATTAGTCAAAGAGTTGCGCGACAAGACCGGGGCCGGTATGATGGACTGCAAAAAAGCCCTGACCGAGACCGACGGCGACATAGAAAAAGCAATTGTCTATTTGCGCGAAAAGGGCATCGCCAAGGCGGCCAAAAAAGCCGGCCGCGAAACCCGTGAGGGGTTAATCGTTTCCTATATTCACCCCGGCGATAAACTCGGCACGATGGTCGAGATCGCCTGCGAAACAGACTTTGTGGCCCGCACCGATGATTTCCGGACGATGGCCAAGGATATCGCGATGCACGTGGCCGCCGCCAATCCAGTCGCCCTCAGCCGGGAAGATGTTCCTGCCGATCTGATCGAAAAGGAAAAAGATATTTACCGGACCCAGGCGCTCAACGACGGGAAACCGGAGAAAGTCATCGACCGCATCATCGAGGGGCGGATCGACAAGTATTATGCGGAAACTTGCCTGCTCGAACAGGCATTTGTCAAAGACCCGGATCAGACAATCAGCGACCTGCTTAATGCGATGATCGCCAAACTGGGTGAAAATATGTCGATCCGGCGTTTTGTGCGCTTCCAGATCGGCGGCTGATTCGCGAAGGCGACCAACATGGCCAAATCAGCATATTCCCGTATTTGCCTGAAAATCTCCGGTGAGGGGCTTGCCGGAGCGGCGGGGTTCGGAATCGACAACTCGATCCTTGCCGCCGTGGCCGGCGAAATTGCCCAGGTTCACCGGCTCGGTGTTCAGGTTGCCTTGGTTGTCGGCGGAGGTAATATCGTCCGTGGCGTTACCGCCTCCGAGGAAGGCGCCGACCGGGCCACAGCCGATTATATGGGGATGCTGGGGACGATTATTAACGCCCTGACCATGCAGGGAGCGCTGGAGAATAAAGGTATCCCGGCTCGTGTTCTCTCGGCGATCCGGGTGGAGGAGGTTGCCGAACCGTATCTGCGTCGACGGGCCGTCCGTCATCTCGAAAAAGGTCGGGTGATTGTGCTGGCTGCCGGTACCGGCCAGCCCTTTTTTACCACCGACACCGCCGCGGCCCTGCGGGCGGCCGAAATTGGCTGCGAAATCGTGATGAAAGCCACCAAAGTCGACGGCGTCTATTCAGCCGATCCGGTGACAAATCCCGCGGCCGAGCGGTTCGACCGCCTGACTCATCAGGAGGTCCTCAACCGGGGGCTGAAAGTCATGGATGCCACCGCCATCTCACTGTGTATGGACAACAACATTCCGATCCTTGTTTTTGATATCTTTGCCGAGGGAAACCTGTTACGGGCAGCCCAGGGCGAATCGATCGGCACCCTGGTCACCTCTCCCTGACCTCACCTCGTTTCCTCTGTCTGTCGTTTGTTTCTCTCTTTGCGTGTATAAACCATATCGGCAAGAGGTAGGGCCGGACATTTTGCTTGACGCCGGGTGTATGGGCGTCCATTTTGCCTGAGCGGTATTTTCGGTATTCGGCCGCGGACCTGATCGAAGGGAGAGACTATGGCGGAGGATATATTAGGCCAGACTGAAGAACGGATGATAAAATCGGTGGAAGCCACCGGGCGTGAACTGCTGAGAATTCGCACGGGTAAAGCCACGCCCAATTTACTTGACGGAATCAAAGTCGACTACTATACCAATATGGTCCCAATCAATCAGGCCGCAACGATCTCGGTTCCCGAGCCACGGCTGATTGTCGTCCAGCCCTGGGAAAAGAGCATGATTCCCGAAATCACCAAACAAATTGTGAAATCCGATCTCGGACTCAATCCGATTGCCGAGGGCAACATCATCCGCCTGCCGATTCCTCCGCTCAACGAGGAACGTCGTCGCGATCTGGTTAAAATCGTCAAAAACCTGATTGAGGACGGCAAAATCGCTGTGCGCAATATCCGGCGCGATGCCAACGATTTGCTCAAAAAAGCCGAGAAAGCCAAAGAGATTTCCGAGGACGATCACCATCGCACCGCCGAGAAGGTCCAGGATTTGACCGACAAATTTGTCGAAAAGCTCGACGACATGTTGCAGGCCAAAGAGCAGGAGATCATGGAGGTTTGATCATGCCCGCCTCGGCCGCCGACCGTGCCCTCAAACGGATCCTCTCTCGGGATAATCAGGCCCGGCATGTGGCCATTATCATGGACGGCAACGGCCGCTGGGCCAAGAAGCGCGGCCTGCCCCGTACCGCCGGCCACAAGGAAGGGGTCAAAGCGGTCAAACGGATTGTCGAGGCCGCAGTTGAGGCCCACGTCGAGGCCCTGACGCTTTATGCTTTCTCCGTCGAGAACTGGCGGCGTCCCCGAATCGAAGTCGCTGCGATTATGCATCTGTTGTATGAGACGACCAAACGTGAGATGCGTGAGATGGTCGAAAAAAATATTCGACTGACCGCCGCCGGCGATCTCGACGGTCTCTCGCCGCGCCGCCGTCAGATCCTGCTCAAAGCTATCGAAAAAACAAAAAACAACACCGGTCTGACGCTGAACCTTGCACTCAATTACAGCGGCCGGGCTGAAATTTTGGAGGCGGTCAGGAAGATCGCCGCTGAAGTTTCCCGGCGTAAACTCGCGCTTGAAGACATTGACGAGACCATGTTTGCCGGGTACCTGCAAACTGACGGCTTGCCCGATCCCGACCTCCTGATCCGCACCTCGGGCGAATACCGCCTCTCAAACTTCCTGCTATGGCAGACATCATACACCGAACTTTATATCACCGATACTTTCTGGCCCGATTTCGATCGTGCGCATTTTTTTGCCGCGCTGGAGGATTATCAAAAACGCGAGCGGCGTTTCGGCCGGGTGCTCGACAGAGAGGGTCGACCCCGAAAGTCCTGACCATCGGCAAACGCTCATTCGGATAAGTGCGCGAAAAACCCCGTGGGCCTCAAAACCAAAAATCTCCTCATCCGGATCGCCGTGGCCGTTGTCGCCATTCCGGCGCTGGTCTACCTGTTTATTCGGGGCGGCTGGTGGTGGACCGGCTTTGTGGAGCTTCTGGTGGTGCTCTCTATCTGGGAGGCCTCGCGGTTGTTCCAACTCTCCGGACGATATTTCCCCCGCTGGGGTTTCATGTTCTGGTGTTTGTTTCCGCCGGTTCTTTTCCACTTCTATCGTACCGACTGGCTGGGGCCCTGGGCTTTTGCCGTAATCATCATGGCGGCTTTCACCGTTATCCGCCGCCCCGATCCGCTTGGTGAAGCGAATGACTATGCCGCCCCGATCGCCGTTGCGATCTATACAGGTCTGGGGTTTGGTTTTTTCGTCGGCGTCCGCCAGATCGGTTCCGATGTCGAAGGTGGTCGCTGGCTGATGTTTTTGTTCGCCAATCTCTGGATTGCCGATACTTTTGCCATGTTTTGCGGCGCGGCCTGGGGAAAAAAGAAATTTGCGCCGATTGTCTCGCCCAACAAGACCTGGGTTGGTTTCTATTCAGGCTTGATCGGCGGGGGGCTGGTCGGCGGTGTGTTCGCCTATGGCGGCTGGTTGCCGGCATCCTGGCCGGTTGTCGTGCTTGGCGCAGTATTAATTTCTGCCGTGGGTCAATTGGGCGATCTGTTCGAGTCGCTGCTCAAACGACGGGCCAAAATCAAAGATATCTCCGGGATCATTCCCGGCCACGGCGGAGTCCTTGACCGTTTCGATTCGGCATTGTTCGCCGCGCCGGTCTTATACTGGTTCCTTAAGGCCTTTGTATATTTTTAGCCGATGAGTGGCTCAGATTCACACGAAGATTTCCTTCCCGGGCTGCCGCCTGCGGCAATACGTACACTTTTCGATCACTGGTTTTTTGCGCGGCCGGTGCTGATGCCTCCGGTTTGGACCATCCTCCTGCTCGCTGCCGTGGACAGTGGAAGGATTATCTCACTCGATCCGGCCGACTGGTGGTTTTGGCGCACGTGTGCCGGAATCATCCTCTGTTATTTTCTTTATGGCGGAGTTTATGTTCTCAATCAAATTTTCGATATCGAATCCGATCGGCTCAACGATAAGCTCTATTTTCTCCCGCGCCGAGTCATCTCACCGACCGCCGCGACAATTCAATATGTCCTCTTCACCGCTGTCGCGTTGATTGGCGGTTGGTATCTGGGGCGGGTTTGGTTTGCTGTTTCCGGCATAATTGTGATCCTGGGTGTCCTCTATTCGATCCCGGTGATTCGGCTCAAGGATCGGCCGCTGGCCGGGTTACTCGCCAACGCGGTCGGTCATGGCACTCTTGTCTACTATCTGGGGTATGCCCTCCACTCGCCGGGTACGCCTCCGACCTGGGGGCCGTCCGGCAGCTATGCCCTGGCCGTGGCCGGGGTCTATCTGTTGACGACGGTACCCGATTGCGCGGGGGACAGGGCAACCGGCAAACGAACAATCAGTGTGCGATACGGCCCCCGCCTTGCCTCGGTCATTGCGGCGCTTTGTGTCGCCGGGGCGCTGGCGACCAGCATCTCTTATTCGCAATGGCCGCTGGTCGTTTCCGCCGCTGCCTCGCTGCCGTTTTTCATCCTGGCGACTGTCTCACCGAAATCCGGTGCGCCGGCGATCAGGATTGCCCTCCTCTTACTCACCTTTTTCGCTTGCCTGATCTTTCCGCCCTACTTACTTGTAATAGTGTTGATATTTGTCTCCACGCGATGGTACTACCGTCGCCGGTTCGGGGAAACATATCCCCGGCTGAATTGAGGGGAAAAGTGTGATGGATCGCCAACGCACCTGGTTTTTCCGGACGGTGATTATTCTGGGATGTGCTTGTCTGACTGTTTTGGTGGGTTGCCAGCCATATCCGCGTTATTCCAATTCCCCCGGCTATGAAAAACCGCTTCCCGATGCGCAAGACGACCGCCCCCCGGTCAAACAGCCGGCATCCCGCCAGATCAATGAATCGTTGATGGCGCGGATCATCGACGACTATCTCGGTACGCCCTATCAAAAGGGCGGCACGACAATCGGCGGCATCGATTGTTCGGGGTTGATCCGCAACATCTACTACGAACTTGACGGCCGTTCGCTGCCGCCCGATGTCCGCCGCATGTACCGTACCGGTGACCCGGTCGAACGGCCGAACCTGGCCTTCGGTGATCTGGTCTTTTTTGCTTTCAATACACGCAGTCCCTCGCACGTCGGGATGTATATCGGTAACGGCAAGTTTGTCCACGCCTCTGAATCACGCGGGGTGATTGTCTCCTCACTGGACGAGGAAATCTATCGTTCCGGTTACCGCGGCGCCCGACGGCTTAAGTAATATCGGGTCGTTCCGCACGCTTCGCTCCACGCTGGTTTTCATCTCCGTTTTTTGTATACTATGCGCAGTCCGGTGGTTCGCCTGCCGGCTGACCGGAGGGCGCACATATGAATGAGACGATCGCCAAAAAGCTCACTTTGTTGCCCGACCGGCCGGGTGTCTATCTGATGAAAGACGCCGACGGTAAAATCATTTATGTCGGCAAAGCGAAAATCCTGAAAAACCGTGTCCGGACCTATTTTCAGAAGCGACCGGTCGAACATCCGCGCACCGCCGCCTTGATCGGCAAAATCGCCGATTTTGAAATCCTCACCACCGACAATGAGCTCGAATCGCTGATTTTGGAAGCCAATCTGATCAAAGAGCATAAGCCGCGTTACAATGTTAATCTCAAAGATGACAAACGATATCCCTACATCAAAGTCACGGTCAATGAGCCATTCCCCCGGTTATTGGTCGTCCGCCGGATGCAGAAAGACGGCGCACGGTATTTTGGACCATATACTAACGCCAAAGGAATGCGCGACACGCTCAAAATGCTCGGGCGCACTTTCAAAATTCGCGATTGCAGCCTGACTATTCCCGCGCCCGGCAAGGCCAAACACCGTGTCTGCCTCGATTTTTATATCAAACGCTGTCCGGGGCCTTGCGAACATAAGATCGGCCAGGACGAATACCGCCAATCGATTGAAGCGGCTTGCCGCTTACTCTCCGGGCAGGGTAAAAAACTCGTCGACGAGATGGCCGGACAGATGAAAGAGGCCTCGGCCGCGCTCAAATACGAATTGGCCGCCGAACTCCGCGACAAAATCAAGGCCGTTCAGTCGGTGCAGGAGCGGCAAAAAGTTGCCGCCGGACAGGTAATCGACCGCGACATCCTTACCGTCGCCCGCGCCGGTACCGTGGTCTCCGCTGTCGCTCTCCAGGTCCGCGAGGGTCTGCTGATCGGCCGCCAGAATTTCCAGTTGGCGGTCGAAGCCATTGCCGAGGAACCGGAAATCCTCGCGGGTTTTGTCAAACAATATTATCTTAATTCGCCGATGATTCCCGAGGAAATTCTCCTGCCGGGTTCAATTCCGGAGAAAGGCCTGACTGCCCGCTGGCTTTCCCGTCAGCGCGGCGCAAAGGTTCGGTTGATTTTCCCCCGGCGGGGTGAAAAACACAAACTGCTCGAAATGGCTTCGGCCAATGCCAAGTTGTCACTCAGTGAAATCGTCGCCCAAAAAGCTCAGATCGCAGGACGCATTCCCGAGAGCGTCTTCCTCCTCCAGAAAGACCTCCAACTCAAATCCCCGCCGCGCACCGTCGGGGCTTTTGATATTTCCAACCTTGGCACTTCCGATCCTGTCGGTTCACTGGTGTATTTCCGTGACGGCAAGCCGCTTAAGCGCGAATATCGCAAATTTAAAATCAAGACTGTTGCCGGGCAGGATGATTTCGCAATGATGCAGGAAATCGTCACGCGCTATTTTGCCCGCCTGACCGAGGAAGGAAAAGATTATCCTGATTTGGTCTTGGTTGACGGCGGTAAGGGCCAGCTTTCGGCCGCGCTGGCCGCGCTGGCATCGCTGAATATCACCGACCAGCCGATCATCGGCCTGGCCAAACGGTTGGAAGAAATCGTTCTCCCCGGCGAAGGGGCGGCGCTTAGTATTCCACGTTCGTCGCCGTCTTTGCATCTGTTGCAGCGCGCGCGGGATGAAGCCCACCGTTTCGCTATAACCTTTCAGCGTGCCAAGCGGAAAAAACGCACCCTTAAATCCGATCTCGACAACATCCCCGGTGTCGGTCCGGTCCGCCGGAAGGCCTTACTCTCAGCGCTGGGTTCGGTGGAGGGTGTCAAGAAATCGTCACTTGCTGAACTCGAAGCTGTAGACGGGGTCGACAAGAAAACCGCCCGCCGTATCTATGATTATTATCATCCACCAAGATCGCCGGATAAATCCACTTGATTATCCCAAATGATAACCGCACGTTGTGCCCGATGAAAAGGGGAGAAAGTAAGTCGCGCAGTGATGAGGTCGGGCACATCTACCCGGCGGAGTTTTATGCCCGCTCTACGCTCAAAGTTGCCCGCGATTTGTTGGGCCAGTACTTGGTGGTCAAAGATGGTCGTGCCCGTTTGCTTGCCAAAATTGTCGAAACCGAGGCCTATATCGGCGAGAATGACCCGGCCTGCCATGCGGCCGTCGGCCGGACCAAACGCAATGCCGTCATGTATGGCCCGCCCGGCCACGCCTATGTCTATTTCACTTATGGCAACCACTTCATGCTTAATTTCGTCACGATGCGGGAGAGCTACCCGGCCGCCGTTTTGATTCGCGCCCTGGAACCGGTCGCCGGGATTGAGCGAATGATCGCCCGCCGAAGAACCGATGATCTGCACAAACTCTGTCGCGGGCCGGGCAACCTGACCGCCGCGCTCGGCATCGACCGCACCCATAACGGGTTGCCGCTTTTCGGACCCAAAATTGCCGTACATAAAAATGAAAATCGGCGTCCGCCGATTGCGACCGGGGGGCGAGTTGGGGTGAATGAGGGTTGGGAAAAACCCTGGCGATTTTTCTTTCGCGACCATCCCGGTGTATCGGTTTATCGCAAGGGGACCGCCGCCGGACGGAAACGTCTGCCGGAGTTGAACAACGGATAACGTCAAAACTTTGCCCGTCCGGGTTGGCCGGGCCGGGCGCTGAAGCGTATAACAACTGCCGCGCGGCGGCGAAACGTCTATCGGAAGAGGGGAACAGCGAAAATGTGGGATCCGGCATTCCTTATCTCATTTGTACCGGTATTGCTTTTTTCCCTGACGTTCCATGAGTTTGCCCATGCCTGGTCGGCTTACCGGTTGGGTGATCCGACTGCGGCGGCGATGGGACGACTGACTTTGAACCCCATTCGTCACCTCGACCTTTTTGGCACGATTGTCCTGGTGATATCCGGTTTTCGTTTTGGCTGGGCCAAGCCCGTTCCGGTCAATCCCTATAATTTCCGCGATCCCAAATTCGGTATGTTTCTCTCGGCCGCCGCCGGTCCGGCAGCGAATATCCTGCTGGCTTTTGGCTGTGGTCTCATCCTGCGCTGGCTGGGCCCGCCAATCTCCGGGGGAGGGGGCGGTCTGGGCATGGCAATTTACCAGGTTTTTTTCGTGGGCTTGATGATGAATCTCTCGCTGGCCTTTTTTAACCTGATCCCCCTGCCGCCGCTTGATGGGTCGAAAATCCTGATGGGGCTCGCACCGGCTCAATGGGAAGTACCTCTGCTTCGGCTCCAGCAAGTTGGTCCGATGATCCTGATCGGGATCATCGCCATCGGTTTCATTGCCCATGTGCCCATCCTCTGGATGTTTATCGGCCCGCCGGTCAAACTGTTTGTCTGGTTGTTTTCCGGGATAACTCTCGGCTTCTGAAACAAGCCGTCTTATGTCCACCATGAGTAACAAAACACGGTGTCTTTCGGTCCGAGGTTATCGCCTATTCGTTCTGCTGTCGGTTGGTTGGTTATTACTTCTCCCCGCGGTCCTATCCTCCGGTTGTGCCGCGTCTCGTGCCGGGCTGACTCTTATCCCCGGACAACAGGCGGACTACCGACGTCTGCGCGAGCGGCTGGCGCAGCGCGCCGATTCGACCCGCAGTGCCTCCTACCGTGTTCGCTGGCAAGTGCGCGAAATTCAACCGCACAGCGACCTCATTCTGCGCATCGACTACCGGGCCCCCGACCGTTTCCACATCGTCGGTAAAGGTCCGATGGATATCCCGGTTTTCACCGCCTGGGCGGCTGATTCGCAATTTGTCCTGCTGGCGCATCGTGAGGATCGGTATTTCCGGGGTCATCTGGATGACCTCGCCCTGGAGGATTTTATGGTCGATGCCCGTTCATTCTCCGGGTTTCTGGAACTGTTCAGTGGTGGCTGTGGCGTAGTCTTACCGGATACTCTCGATCCGTTTTATTCCTCGTGGGATAAAATTACTACGCGTGAGTTGGTTTTTCGCGATCGGCAGGGTCGTTCTTTCACGCTCGACTGGCGCAATGCCCGGCCGAAAAAAATCGAATGGGAATATCGCGATTCGCTTAGTGCCTGGGACCTCAACATCACTTTTGGTAAATATTCTGACACATATCCTTTTTGGCAGTTAAAATCCGCCAGTTGGGAAAACCGCAACGGTCCCGGGATGTATCGCTGGGAAATCCTCCAGCAAAAATACAATCCCGATCTGCCGGACCGCCTGTTCGACCCGCCGGGCGGCTGGTAATCATCCTGACGACCATCCTTCCCGGTGCCGTCAATTATTTCCCGCGATCCAATAGTACAACTAACTGGCGTGTATGCCGATAAATAGGACGAGGCGCCAGGTAACTGCGTGTGGGGCCTAATTCGTCGTCTCGGTTTTCTTGACAAAAGCCGAAACGGCAGTATCTTATAAGGAGAGTACTGGTCGTGAATGTACCAATCTGGACCCTAAGCGGCGGTAAGACAATGAAATCCATCTTGAGTTGGCTTCTGCGAACTGCGGTTACGCTGTGTATTGTTACCTCGTCATTTGCTGTTGTTTCGGCCGGTGTGTCACCACCGTCTACCCTCGACAAAATAGACCAGGCCCTGAGCGCGGGTCGACTTTCGCGCGATCTGGCGACTCTCTATAAAGTTTACTCCGTCCACGCGCCCGAAAAACTCCCGATGGAATACCGTCCGGAAACCGAAATAATCGCCCGTTGCGGCACACCGGTACTCCTCGAAGCATTGCGCGAGATGCCCAATCTTTCGCCGTCAATCCAGGCGTCAATCACCGAGGCGCAGTCGCGGCCAACGACGACCAACACTTATGACTCTCCCGGTCAGTACTACAAGATCCACTATGATATAGTCGGTACCCATGCGGTGCCGACCGCCGACGGTAACTCTAACGGCATCCCCGACTATGTCGAAAACCTTGCTCTTTATGCCGACTCGTCATGGGAACACGAAATCCTCACAATCGGCTGGCGCGAACCCCCCTCCGACGGATTGTCCGGGGGTGACAGCCGCTATGACATTTATGCGCAGAGCATTGCGTATTACGGTTATACCCAGTCCGAAACGGCCGGCCCCGAACCCTGGGCCGACTACTCGTCCTATATCGTCGTCCACAACAATTTTATCGGTTTTCCCCCTAACGATGACCCGGACGGCAATCAGGCCGGTGCGGCAAAAGTCACTGTTGCCCATGAATTCAATCATGCCTGTCAGTATGCCTATGATGCTTTTGATGAGTTTTTCATTTATGAACTTACTGCTGTATCTATGGAGGAAGAGGTTTTTGATATCGTCAACGACGCCTACAATTATCTCGACTCGTTTTTCGACTATCCGTATATCTCTCTTGCCGAATACAGCAATCATGCCTATTCGACATTTATCTGGGCGCTGTACCTTTACCAGAATTATGACACTCAGGTAATGCCCGATATCTGGGAAGTCATGCGCTACCACAATGTTTATGACGGGCATGACACCGCCCTGGTCGCCCGGGGAACGACCGCGGCGAAAGAAATGTCATTATTCACCGACTGGAATTATCTCACCAGTTTCCGTGATGATGGATTCCACCATGAAGAAGCCGCCGATTATCCTTATTTGAATGTCAACTATACCGAGAATACTTATCCGGTGTCACGGTCGCAGACCGGCAGTACCCGGCCGCAGGGCTGGGCGGCGAATTATTCGCGGTTTAATCCCGGGACGTTCGCCAACAAAATCCTCAAAGTGGAATTCAATGGCCAGAATGACGTCGAATGGGGCTATACGGGAATCGGTTATCGTGCCGGCCAGGAGTGCCTGATTTCCGTCGCGGATATCGATCCGGTCACCGGTGACGGTGCGCTCTATCTCCCGTTTTTTCCCGACCTCGATTATATCGTCGGTGTGGCCACGAGTTTACGGCGATCCACGGCCGGTTCGAATTATGTCTACACCGCAACCGCTTTGACTCCGGGTGATGTTAATGAGGACAATAACATTAATCCTCTCGATGTTGTCCTGCTGGTGAATTTCGTCTATAAAGGTCATGATTCTATCACGCCGATTGATGCTTTCGGTGATTGTAACTGCGACGGCCAGAACAATCCGATTGATGTAGTGTTATTGGTGAATTATGTGTATAAAAGCGGTGATGCTCCCTGCGAGTAAAACGCAGTCAAGTCGCTGAAATAGTTGAGCTTGCCACCGTGTCTTGTGTCGACATTTAGATCGATTGAACTGAATATTTTACTTGACGCCGGCTTTCGAGCCAGATAACTTGGCCGCGAAGTTCGGGAGGGTCTTAAAAGTCCGGCCCTTTGTGCCGATACATGGTTCGGATTAGTATGATCTGCAAGGGGGGATAGGTTGGTTCGTATATTGCATGAAATTAACGTATGTGTCTTTCCGGTGAAGGAGGATCGATGAAGGGGATTAAGATTGGAACACTCGGCGCTTTTGTCCTGATTGTCGCGCTGGTCACTATGATGTCCGGTTGTGCCTTCCGGGGCGAATGGCCGGCCGGCTGTGACGAAAAAAAGGTCGTCACCGAAGATACCGAATGGGCGACTAAGGTCTCGGTTGATGATCTTGACAAGCGGGTGACCGGCTTGGAAGAGCGCGTGACTGTCAATGAAAAACTGGCGGCCGATGCGATGGACACCGCTGAAAAGGCGCTCAAATGCTGCCGCAAGGAATTTGTGGTCATTCTCTCTGAAGAAGTTTATTTTGCGTTCAACTCTGCGGAACTCGATGCCGAATCGAGGGCTAAACTCGATCGGGTTGCCGAAAAACTGAAAATGGATCCCGATTATATTATCGAGATTGCCGGGTTTACCGACGCAATCGGCAACAGCGATTACAATATTGTCCTTGGCCAAAAACGCGCCAGCGCAGTGCGTTCGTACCTGGCCGACAAGCATAAAATCGACTACGCCCGGATCGCCATTCGCTCGGGTGGGGAAGATGAACCTGTCGCCACGAACGATGACGACGCCGGTCGCGCCAAGAACCGCCGCGCCACTGTCTCGGTTCTCGGTTATTCTCTCGAATAGTTATTTCCCCCAGCGAAAAAGTTACCGGGCCCATTGACTGGGCCCGGTTTTTTTAGGCCTTTACGCATGAGAAACCCCGGAAAAGCACTTGATTTCTTGTCGTCGTGAGAATAAAATGAAAAATTCGGCCAAGGCCTGAAACCTGGGAGAATGTGGCGGGTAATATTGAGTTATGATTAATGTCGAGAACCTGACAAAACGCTACGGCGATCAACGGGCCGTCGACAATATATCGTTCTCCATCGAAACCGGTGAGATCATTGGTTTTCTCGGCCCCAATGGCGCGGGCAAAACCACCACGATGAAAATCATCACCTGTTTTATGCCCGCCAGTTCCGGACGAGTCGAGGTTGACGGGTTGGACGTGTTTGACCACTCGCTTGAGATCCGGCGCAAAATCGGGTATCTTCCCGAAACCACCCCGCTCTATCCCGAAATGAATGTCCGCGAATACCTCCGGTTTGTTCAGGCGTTGCGGTCGATGCCCCGGTCCGGGCGAGAATCGCGGCTGGCGGACATGATCGACCTTTGCGGGTTGGGTGAGGTCATCCACAAGGACATCGGCGAGCTTTCCAAGGGGTATCGCCAACGGGTGGGGTTGGCGCAAGCGATTATCCATGACCCTGAAATCCTCATTCTCGACGAGCCGACCATCGGTCTCGATCCCAACCAGGTCGTCGAAATCCGTTCGCTGATTGCCGCGCTTGGCCGCGAGAAGACCTTGATCCTCTGTACTCATATTCTCTCCGAGGTCGAGGCGGTCTGCAGCCGTGTGCTGATTATCAATCACGGGCAATTGGTCGCCGACGGCTCACCCGATACCCTGCGCGCGGGGTTGGAGGGACGTCAACGGCTGCTCGTGCGGCTCAAAGCGGGTGCCGACATCGGGCAACTCAGGCAAACGTTGGCGGTACACGAGGGCGTCTCGGTCGAGGAACTACCCGCCGCCGAGCCGGAAACGCTTGAGTTTGAAATCACCGGGGGGGTAAACGGCGACTTGCGGGAAAATATTTTCCGTGCCGTCGCCGATGCCGGCTGGGTCCTGCTCGAGATGCGGCGGGAAGTCCAGTCGCTTGAGGATGTTTTCCGCGATCTGACCCAGGGCGGCGAAAGGGCCGATAATGTTCAGTAACACGATGACATTTGCCGGACGGGAGTTAAAGTCTTATTTTAACTCGCCGATCGCCTATATCGTTATTGTGCTCGCCCTGGTTATCTCCGGCTGGCTGTTTTTCCTTAATTTCTTTATAAGCGGTCAGGCCACTATTCGGGGTCTGCTCACCGGATCGATGCCGTTGGTGTTTATGATTTTCGTTCCGGCGATCACGATGCGCCTGATTGCCGAGGAAAAAAAGTCCGGTACGATCGAGTTGGTCGTCACCCTTCCGGTTACCGATTGGGAAATCGTCCTCGGCAAATACCTTGCCGCACTGGTTTTGCTTACCATTACGATCATAATGACTTTCACCTACCCGATTACGATTGGCATGCTTGGCGACCCCGACGGTGGGGCGGTGGCCGGTCAGTACCTGGGATTGTTTCTTCTGGGTGCGACCTATCTGGCAATCGGCCTGTTTGCCTCGGGGATCACCGCCAATCAGATCGTTGCTTTCTTAACGGCGATCGTCTTGATTGCCGCATTTTACCTTGTTGGTAATTTTGTCGTGTTTTTCCCCGGCCCGCTCGCCTCGGTCCTGGAATATATTGGCGTAAATTATCATTTCCAGAACCTGGCGCGCGGCGTGATTGACACGAAAGACTTAGTCTACTATGCCGGGATGATTTTCTTGTTCTTATTCCTGGCGGTGCGCTCTCTCGAGAGCCGGAAATGGAAATAAGGGTTCACCGATGGCCGTCCAGCAGACAAGAAAGAAACTTAAGTTTGGCGCGGGGTCGCTGACCTTCGTCATCCTGGTTATCGCCGCCATTGTGATTGTCAATCTGCTCGGTCTCGCGTTTTTTGCCCGGTGGGATCTCACTGACGGTAAGATCTATTCGCTCTCCGATTTCTCCGAAAAGGTAATGAACGACCTTGACGACGTCATCCTGGTCAAATTATATTTTACCGATGACCTCCCGGCGCCGTATAACGCCAATGCGCGTTACATCAAAGACCAGTTGTATGAATATAAAGAGTACGGGCACGGGAAAATGAAAGTTGAGATCATCGACCCGGTCAAGGACCACAAGGAAGACGAAGCCCGTGGCCTCGGTATTCCGGCGGTGCAGGTTAACGCCATCGAAAAAGACAAGATTGAACTCAAGCGGGTCTACATGGGGATGGCCATCCTGTTCGAGGACAAGCGCGAGGTCCTGCCGTTGATCCAGAGTACCAATAACCTTGAATATGAAATCACCTCGGCGATCAAACGGCTTACCTCCGAACAGATGAGTACCGTTGGTTTTCTCACCGGCCACGGCGAACCGGACCCGCAAACCGACCTCCGTCTGGTCTCCCAGATGCTCGAAAAGCAGTATGTGGTCACGCCGGTGTCAATTACTCCCGGTCAGCTTATCGACGAGAACATTCAGACCCTCATCGTTGTCGGCCCAACGCAGGACCTGACCGAGTTTGAAAAATATGCCATCGATCAGTTCATCATGCGCGGCGGTAAAGTCGGCTGGTTTGTAGACGGGGTGATTGCCGATATCAGCGGTCAGGGCGCGCAAAACCGGGTAACCAACCTCGATGAGTTTCTCCTGGCCTACGGGATCAAAATCAACAAGGACCTGGTCATCGATACCCGCAACAGCCGGATCGGCGTCATGCAGCGGCAAGGACAGATTTCCTATCAGAGCGTGGTCGAGTATCCGTTTATCCCGGAAGCTGTCACCTTCTCTGAAGATAATCTGATCACCAAAGACATTGGCGCGGTTAATCTCCCGTTCGTCAGCACACTTGATACCACACTGGCCGAGGGACTGAATTTGCTGTTCAAGCCAATTGTCTACTCCTCGGAGCGTTCCGGACGGAAGCACGAGCCGTATGACATTCAACCGATGCAAAAATTTACGATTGATGATTTTCCGGAGGCATATTTGCCGTTGGCCGCTACGGTCGTCGGCACTTTCCAAAGTTACTATACCGCGCATCCTGTACCCGACAGCGGCCTCGGCAAGTTGCCCGATTTCATCGGTCGCAGTCCGGTCAACCGGATGGTCGTCTTCGGCGATTCTGATTTTATGCGCGATCAGGGTGCGCGCAATCCTGAAAATGCGGCGTTATTTTTGAACACCATTGACTGGTTGTCACAGGATGAGGGGTTGATTTCAATCCGCTCGCGCACGAACACCTCACGGCCACTCGACCCGAATATTTCTGACAGTGCCCGCTGGTGGATCAAATATACCAACATCTTTGGACCGGCATTGCTGGTTGTCTTATTTGGCGTCATACGCTGGCGCATCCGCTTGGCCCGTCGCCGGTCAGTCGCCGCGCGGCAAAACCGCCAGGCCGGGGGGAGGTAGTCGATGGCAAAAAAACTTTTGGCTGTCATGGGAATCGTTGTGATCCTGCTGGTTGCCTTTTTTGTTTACCAGTCGGCAGAGAAAAAACGCCTCGCCCCCGAAAACCTCCACGAATTTTTCTGGGCCGATTCGAATCTTATCGACAGTATTGCGGTCAAGTTTGCCACCTGGACATACCTCTACCGTAAGGACGGCCGCTGGCAGATGGTCGTCGATTCGACCCTGACTTATCCGGCTGCCGAGGCCGATGTGGCCACGATGGTTCGCGCAACCAATGAAATGGTTCTCACCGATCTGATTTCGGTCAACCCGGAAAAGCGGGACAGGTTTAAAGTCGACACCAGCCAGGGGACGATCATCAAATTCTTCGGTAACGGCAAACAACTTTCCCACTTTATACTCGGGCGGGTCGGTCAGGATTTCACCCATACCTATGTGCAGCGCAGCGGTTCGGATTCGGTTTGGCTGGCCAAGGGGCGCTTTGCCAGTATTTACTCCAAGGCCCCGCCGTTATGGCTCGACCGACAGATTTTTACCTATACCCCCGGGGAAATTACCGAAATCCGCTGGCGTTATCCTGACCGCGAAACGCGCCTGGCCCCCGACGGCAAGTCCGGGTTTGTTGTCTCGCGCGGCCCCAATTTTGAGCCAACGCCCGCCGATTCGGCCGAGGGAGCATTCAAGTACAGCTTTATCTCCAATCTGACCTATTCGGCCTTTCTCCCGGCGGCACGTGAACATGAGGCCTCCTTCGACCAGCCGATTCTCAAGTTGACCGTAATTGACAGTTCCGGAAAGACCACCGAGCTGGTTTTCGCCCAGGATACCTCCGCGGCCAACCGTGTGTTTGCCATCCGCAGGGGTGACACTCGGCCCGTCGGCATCTTTTTTAAATCATCCTACGACCGTTTGACTGCCGATTACAAGGCCATGTTGCCCCGGAAACCCGACGAAAAATAAACGGACCTCAATCACGAACCACTCGCCACCAGCGTATCACCTGTTATGATAGTCGGTTTCGGCACTGACCTGATTCGCATTTCACGGGTGCGTGGTGTGGCCGGGCGCTACCCCCAACGTATCGGGAAGAAAATCTTCACACCGGCCGAATTGGCCTATTGTCGGGGCAGGGCCGATCCCGCCCAGTCATTGGCCGGGCGGTTTGCCGCCAAGGAGGCCCTAATGAAGGCACTGGGTACCGGCTGGCGTGGTGGTGTGCGGTTTGTCGACATCGAGGTCGTCCGGGATCCAAACGGAAAACCCGGTATCGAATTGCACGGCCGGGTTGCCCTGATTGCCCGCGAAATGGGTGTCAACGCTTTCCATCTCAGCATCACTCACGACGACGATCTGGCGATGGCCGCAGTCATCGCCGAAAAGAATACGTAAAAACTTCTTTTGGGAGAGAGACCGCTGCCGTCAGCAGAGTGGGGAGAGGTGGATCACTTGCGAAACGGGTGACGAGCAGTTGTAATCTCACGCAACGCCGCGAGCATTTGCCGGTCCCAGCGGATGACTTCGAACAGCCGGTCGGCTGCCTCCAGCCGATGTTCCACCCAGCGGCGGCTGACGATTTCTATGGTGTTTGCGGGGCCGGTGTCAGTGGTGTCGCGGATATCGGTGATGTTTTCCGCCGTATACAACTCGTCGGCCGCCCGGCCAAATTCATCCGCCGCTTTGCCGGCAGAAAATACCGCCAATCGCAGGCTGCGCTTGACCGAAGTGTCGCGCGCCCGCTCGACCAAACTATCAAGATAATCCCGGAGCCGATGACGCTGCTCGGCTCCGCGCAACAGCCCCAGTGGGTAGCGGCCGTTTTCAGGTGGTTCGACAATTTGCGGCGGAGCAATCGCTTCTTTAAGCGAATCGATCAAATCCAGCAACGGACGGATATAGGAAACTATCCCGGCGGTACTGTCGGTTTTGGCTTAGATCAGGATCTTTTTGAAAACTTCTATGGGGGCAGGTCTGGCGGCGGCTGTCGAATCAACTCCCGTAATTTCCAGCAGGGCCATGGCCGTCGGGTCCGCCTCCCACAACCACCAACCCGCGCGCCATTCACTGCGCGTGACAAACTCAAGTTGTTGTTCAGGTACAAACCGGGCCAGGTACCACCAGGGATCCGGTTCTCGATAATCGAATCCCAGCAGCAAATACGGATTGGGATGCAGTGCGATTACCGGAAATCCCGCGGCGATATGCCGCGCGACGGTTTGTTCGGCCTCCTCGAAACTCTCCGGATAGGACACCGTAAAGGCGATACCATACTGTCGCAACCGTGCGACAGTCCGGTCATAAAGTTGCACACCACGCGACGTGGTCAAGTCGTAGGGGTTGATTATTTGTAGCGGAGTATCGAGCGCGGCAAAATCATTCAGGCGGCTGTTGTCGACCGCAAAATACCAGGCCAGGGCGCGGGCCACTGCCTCCGGCGGCTCCACAACCACCGTCGCCGAATCCGGGGCGACGACTCCGGTGGCCCAATTGTCCAGATAGAAAAACCGGACGGAATCGGTGAACTCCGCGGCCGATATGCTTTTCGACAACAATAAACAGATGCAAAAAGAAAAGATTGCAAAATATCGTTGTCTTTGCGCCGATCCCATCGTGCTGATATTCGTCTTTTACTATCGGTCGTTTTCGTCGAAATCAGACGGCTTCAAAATGAAATGGTCAGACTCTGCATGATTTCCCAACCGCCCAGATCGAGTGCTTCGTTTTGTCCGCCCTCGTCGGCTGAGCCAAACCACTTCCGTACTCCCAACGAGGCGGTTGTGCGTTCGGACAATGTCCCGGCGATTTTTCCGCCGAGGCCAAACAAAGAGACCGCCCCCTCATAGCCCGGATCGCCGACCGGATAATCGTTTGCCGCTGAAAATTTCCCGCTCAGGTCGACAAAACCGGTGAGTTTATCAGAAAGTTCCCGGCCCAGTTGACCGAACAGGCGGAGTTCACTGCCCGATGAGGAGTGTAATTCTCCGGCCATCACCCCGTCCTCGGTCAACCGCTCGTCTTTACCGCGCAGGATCGTCCGGGCCCGCGCCGCGCCCTGCCAGATTCCCCAGCGTTGTGTGGCGACCGCGGAAAAGTCGATTTGCGCACCGTCTTTGAATACATCGTTCACCTCGGCCTGGTCGGTGCCGGCAATAACAACGACCCCGTCAATCCGAAATCGTCCGTCGGCACCCAACGGCCGATCGGCCGCACCGGTGAGGTAAATCCGCGATCCCGGACGATATGAAATGCCATTATTGCCTGGTTCATACGAGCCGTTCAGAAACGCCCCGATACCGCCGGTCAATACCCAATTACCGGCAGGGGCGGCACCGAGGAATTCACCAAAGGCCCCGAATCCTTCACCAAATGTCTTGATCGGGAAATTAAACTGTTCGGCGGAGAGAACCCGCAAGACCTCGAATTGATCGGTATTGAGTTTTTTCTTGCCGGTCGGCAGATTTATGCCGACCGAAACCAAAAACCGCTGATCGGCCAACGCCCGCACCAGTTGGAAGCGCGTGTCGGTCAGCCCGGAAAGGTCACGCTCAAATTCGTCGTCTGATGATGTTGCGCCGGCCAGCGCGGTAAAAAACCGCAGTTCCATTTCGGGGCTTAAGGGTATCATCCCGGAAACCGGCATAATCCACTCAGAAATCGAGGCGGTCGTCGAGTCGCCGTCGAGGTCCCAGGTCAAATAGACCAGCGATTGTCGGACCCGTGCCGGAGCATCGGGGATCACCTGCGCCACTGCCTGGTTGCCGAAAACCAGCACTAATACCAGAAGAGTGCCGATCAATAAACGGCCGCTCACTACCGTAAGCTTATTTTGTACCGTCATCGTCGAATCTCCCCTCGATTATGACCGAACCGGTCGTTGCCTGACTGCCGAATGGTGCGGTATATGGTTCATCGCGCTCTGGCTGGGCCTCGGGCAGAAACCCCAGCCGTTGCTCGGTTGCCGCCAACGCGCCCGTCGTGTTGTTGGTGCGGCCGCGCATGAAAGAATCGGCCTCAGCCCGGGTTTCAAATTCACCGAGTGTCCCGGTAGGCGGTGTCTCCAGCAGTACACCGGTCACCATCGCCTGCTGTTTTGCCTCGTTGAAGGTCGGATCGGTTTGTACCGCGTGCTCGAATTCAGCAGCGGCCTCCTTCAATTTCCCCTGGTCCAAAAATTCCAACCCCCGCGAGTACATTAAAAACGCCATAAATGACGACGTCGGCGGGACCGCAATCGAATCCCGCTGGGCTTGCGTCAGTGTTATCCCGAGTTTTTCCAATGTGGCGAAAACTACCTGTTTTTCCAGCTCGATCACCCGGGCGAATTCGCCGACTGCCTCGTCGGGCGTGTCGACCTCGCCACTTTTGGTGTCCACCAGGTTGGGGTCGATCCGCAGTTTCTCACCGGGTAGTTCGGTAATGTCGCCGCCCAGTACATGCGCTGCGCCGAGTAGTTTTCCCAGGCGTGGAGCAGTCGACGTATCGAAGGCCCCCGTATGCGACAATCGCAATTCGGTGAGGATCTGGTTCAGCCGCATCCGTTCGACGACTCGCAATGCTCCGACCTTCGAGAGATCGGCGGCCATCAACTCGGCCAGCCCGGTGCTCAGCGGTCGCAGGGCATCGGATAAAAAACGGCCGTTGAAATACACGACCCCGATGGTGGAATCCGAGAATTCACCCGGGGCGATGTTTCGCTCACCGGCAATCGCCGTCCGGGCAAACTCCGCCGCATCCTGTGCGCGGAGGTCTTCGATCCGGCGCTCGGCCCGTTGGGCCAGCTTGCCCTTCCCGCGCAATGTGATAAAACTCCGATACTCATACATTGCGCGGGCGATGTCCCCGGTTCGTTCGGCCTGCAAACCCGAATAGAAGTGCGCGACCGCGTCGTCTGGATTCAACTCGATCGCCCGGGCCAGGTTTTCACCGGCTTTCACATAATCTTGCAGATGATAGTAGGCGATGCCCAACAGGCGGAAACCGGCGGCATCCGTTGGATTTTGTGTCGTATGCACCAACAGCGTCGCGGCGGCCTGATCGTAGTTTCCCCGATTAATCATTTCCTGGGCGCCGCCCGGTCCACCGCCGGTCGCGGCACACCCGAGCATCATCGAGGCAGGCAACAACAATGCGACTAATTTTATCTTTACGTCACTCGGCATATTCTGTCCTCCAGTGATTTGCTCGTAATTAGGCCGACAGTACGGTACTGTCAACTACTTTTCCGCCGGTCAATATGGGTTATACCCGCCGGTCCGGGAAACTGTTGGCCTGCACCAACTGCCGGAGCAGGATATTGTGAGATTTCGCGTCGGTTGCGGCCCCAACGATGTAGGAACTATTCAGGCCGCATGTCGAATTCGACACGTTGCGACCCCGAAGGATCGACCCGGATGATTCTCGGACCGCCGAGCGCCCGGTAACCTTCGCGTTTAACTTCGACTTTATGCGGCCCAACTACAATCTCTCTGATTTGATGGGGAGTGAAATGGCCCGTTTTGCGATCATCAATCCAGATGTCGGCATATTCGATATTTTTCGCGGCCACCGACAGGCGACTCTTCGCCTCATTGATGAAAAAAGCCAGCCGCCGGTCTTTGCCCGCCCAGGTCACTGTATCGGTCAGCATCCCGTATGTCGTTTCGATGGTCACCCAATGTCTGCCGCGTGAGAGACCCGTTTGTTTAAACGGGATGCTGCCGGACACCCGCCGGCCGTCAACCCAGACCCCGGTCACCCGCGAGCGTTGGTTAAACGGATCGACGTCGATCTCCAATGCTTCGGTCGGTGGGGGAGTAATGTCCTCTGCCGGTTTCTTATCGATTACCGGGGTGTCAACCACCGGGTTATCCACTATGGCAGCCGGAGTGGTATCGGCTACGGTCACCGTGTCAATCGGCAGGTTGACTGTCCGGACCGGCTCCGGTTCGCCTTTTGGCCAGTATACATACGCCGCCACCGCGACCAGGACCACCAACAACGGGTAGGCCACCCATTTCCAGAACGGTCGGGAAGGTGGGGGAGCAGGCGACGATGACCCCGATCGCTTTGCGGACATCGACGCGGTCTTGTCCTCATCCTTGGATCGACGGCGAACCGGGGCGCGACTGCCGGTGTCGGTAAAGGTCAGGGTGTCTTTTATTGCCTGCGCGAAATCATCGGCGGTCGGAAAGCGATCGGCCGGGTTTTTCTGCATCGCGTGTAAGATCAGTTCATCGACGACCCGGTTGATCGATGAATCGAAATGTGACGGCGCCGGGGGTTGTTCTTCGAGATGCTTCTTCATGATCGAAAACTCGGATTCGGCGGTAAACGGCCGGGTTCCCGTGATCATCTCAAAAAGGGTGATCCCCAGCGAATAAATATCGGTTCGCCCGTCAATGTCGCCGTGTTGGATTTGCTCCGGCGACATATAAAACAACGATCCCGCCCCCTGGCCGGTCCGAGTTTTTTGTTTTGAGTCGAGCAGTTTGGCAATCCCGAAATCGGTCACTTTGACGACGCCCTCGGCGGTGACCATGATATTCGACGGCTTGATGTCGCGGTGGACGACGTCGTTTTTATGTGCATAACCGATTGCGTCCAAAATTTGCAGGGTCAGGTGGGCGGCTTCGGCGAACGAGTACGGCCCCTGCTCGGCGATAACATCGGAAAGTGTCCGGCCGTCGACATATTCCATCACGATGAAATGCAGGCCATCATGGATCAGGTACTGGAAAATAGTCACAATATTGGGGTGGTTCAGGCGGGCCAGCGATTTGGCCTCGCGCTCCAGTTTCTGACGGAATTCCGGATCCGAAACCAGTTCCGGGTGCAGGGTCTTCAGGCCGACAATCCGGTCGAGACGGGTATCCAGGGCTTTATAGAACACACCCATGCCGCCCTCGCCGCCTTTTTCCAGAATCTGATAGATGTCGATGGTTTGGCCGATCATGGTCCTTCCCCTCCCGCAGAACCTACACCGATCGCTCGGCACTGTCAACAAAATGATCGTTGCCGCGGTCGAAGAAAACAGCATTAACTGACGTGTCAGTCGGCATAATTTCAATCTCGGGCAAAGAACCAAATAGACAACTTCGTACATGAACACATATCGGAGAATTGGCCGGCCGGCGGGGGGCGGGTTGGAATATCGGACTTGTGCTTATCGTAAATACACCTTATGATCTCAAATGACCGGCGTGCTAACCGGGATCGGGAAAGTGAGACAAGGCTGGAACCAGGCAGTCGGCAGTGCGATAATAGACCTTGACATTCGACCGGCCTCGATTTTTTTGTCGGTATTGGGGAGACAATACATATGATAAGAATACGAGTAATCCTTGGCGGTGTACTACTGGCCCTGGCGGCGGCCGGGTTGCTTGCCTGTTCGAGCGGACCAACCGGACCGGCGCTGTCTGTACCGGTCTCCATGGAGATTAATTTTAAGCCGACCGCGCTAACCGGCCTGATTACCGACGCCGAACTCCGCATTGTCTATCTCAATGACAACGATACGCTCTGGGAAGAGCCGGTAATTTCCCGGGGGATGATTATCGACACCCTGGGCCTGAGGCCGGGGGAGAATATTGAGTTTCGCCTCACCGCGTCTTCCGCCGCCGGCCAGGCGCTCTACGTCGGCTTCGACACGGTCGATGTGGCCTCCGGAACGACCGTTGTCTCGACGATTTTCATGGAGCCGGTTGTCTCGATGTTGCGCTGCTCACCGCTGTATCAGGAAATTTCGCTGGCCGGCGAAGCGCAGGCCACCGTCGGAGTTGACATCTATAATGTAACCGGACTGTTCGGTGCCGCTTTCCGGATTCAGTACGATGCCAATCTCCTCGACTTCGCCGGGGCGTTCGCGGGTGACTTTATGGGTGATGGAGCGTTTTTTGTTGCCGTGGCAGAAGATGGTTATGTCGCGGTGAGCGTTACCCTGACCCAAAACGAACAGAAAAATGTCGAAGGCATCGACGGTTCCGGGCGGCTGGCCACGCTCTTATTCACCGGCGCCTCCGTCGGATCGACCACCCTGAATTTTGAGGCAGAACGAGCCAGACTCGATGACGAGACCGGGCAGCCAATTCCTGAAATGTCGCAATTAGTTTTTGAAACGGGCGAGATCGTCGTTATCCCCTAAGATAATCCTGCCGGTAAACATTAGCATGGACGCCCGCCGAGGCGGGTGACAAATATGATGAAACGAATATTTTGGATTTTTTATGCGTCGGCCATTGTCATGGCCTGCCTGGCCGGCTTGGCCGGGGCAGCCGACAAAGTTGCCGAAACAAACGTTAACCTGGCGGTTTCCGATCCACTCAATGCTCCCGAATTCGGACCCGATACGGTCTATGTCTCCATCGGCGGCACCGATCGCAGCGGGGCATCCTCGCGCATCGCCCCGTATCGGACAATCCAATGGGGTGTTAATTACTCCCAGCAGGACAATGTTGTGTTAGTCCTGCCGGGCACGTACAATGAATCGATCTATATGCCCTGGTGGAACGTGCTCCTGCTCGCCGAACAGGGGCCGGATGTCACGATTATCGACGGTTCGAACAAAGGCGCGCCGATTATTTTCCAAAGCGCCGGTGCCGCTAAACCAGGGGAAACCCAGCAGGAAACCCGCAGTGTCGTCGACGGATTCACCATCACCTGTCCGAGTTGCGAGGGGCTGGCCAATGACGGGGCGGTGTCCATCGCCTACGAAGATCCGATCATCCGCAATAATATTATCATCAACAACCGTCTTTCGCCGACCGGCGAAACCACCGGGGGCGGCATCTATGTTCAATCGGGCGATCCGCTAATCTATAATAACGTCATCGTTCATAATACCGCTTCCGCCGGGGCGGGGATTTACGTCGGTTGGTTTGCCCAGCCGTTGATTATCAATAATACCATCATCGATAACACTAATGGATTCTCCGGCGGCGGTGCCGGGATCGAGTTGGACTATGATGCCGGCGACGCCGTCATCCGTAATAACATCATTGCCTATAACAGCGGCGGTGACGGACTGTCCAACGGCAGTATCAGCAACAACCCGATCTTGTCCAATACATTGTTTTGGGGGAATCAGGGCGGCAGCTATTCGGGTACTTTCACCGACCGGACCGGCATCATCAACGACATCCCGTATCTGGTCGATTTTTCGAACGGTGATTACCGGCTCGAATGCGTCTCGCCCGCGATCAATAAAGGGCTGGCCCTGGCCATCGATACGCTGACCACCCGCGATTTGGACGGTAATCCCCGTCACGCCTACTCGCTGCCCGATCTCGGGGCATTGGAATTTATCGATGACAACAAACAGGCCGATTTTTCCGCGACGGTGCTGACCGGCTGTCGGCCGCTGTCGGTCGATTTCACTAATCTATCGAGTTGCATCGACGAACAATGGTTATGGGATTTCGGCGATGGTGAATTCTCCTCTGAAAAAAATCCCACACACCAATATCTCACATCCGGGGTCTATTCGGTCACGCTGATCGCCGACGGCGATTTCGACAGCGACACGCTCGTCCGCGAAGATTATGTTTCAGTGTTTGGCAATCTGCAGGTTGATTTCAATGCGGACACGACCTTCGGCTGCGTTCCTTTTGCGGTCACCTTCACTCCGACAGTCAGCGGCACGGCTGACGAGTATCTTTGGGACTTCGGGGACGGTAACCAATCGCAGGATATGGCGCCGACCCATACGTACACTACCGCCGGTCATCACACCGTCCAACTGACCGTCACCAATATCTGCGGCCCGACGACCACAATCAAAAGTGAATACATCCAGGCCGAGAGGGTTCCCGTCCTGTCGATTGTCTCGTCGGCCGATGCGGATTCACTGGGTGGCGAACCCGCCTGTACGCCGTTTCAAGTGCGTTTCTATGCGGTTGCGGAGGAATCACTTACGTCATTCCGTTGGGATTTTGGCGATAACAATCAATCGACTGAACGGAACCCGGTTCATACTTACGAATATGGCGATACCTTTTCAGTCCAATTAATCGCCACCGGCCTCTGTGGTACCGGCGAGGTGGTCAATCAGGATTATATCGGCGTTCGGCAGCGGCCGTCTGCCGTTCCCGCCGCCGATCTGACCGACGGCTGCCTCCCGTTACAAATCGCCTTCTCCGCAACATCGACCGGAGAAATTTCAGAATATCTTTGGCGGTTCGGCGACGGTGACAGCGCCAGCGGCCGGAATGTGAGCCATACCTACACCGCTGTCGGTGAGTACGAACCGGAATTGGAAATCACCCATGAGTGCGGCGTCGATGTGATGCCTTTGCCGGAGACCATTGTTGCTCGTGATGTCCCGATTGCCGATTATGATTGCCCGTCATCGGTCGGATTTGCTCCGTTTACTTATGAATTCGTCGACCGGTCGGTCAATGAACCATCAAGCTGGTTATGGGAATTTGGCGACGGTGAAACATCCACCGAAACCAGCCCCGTTCATACGTATCGATTTGCCGGTGAATATGATGTTAACCTGTCGGTTTCGTCCGGCTGCGGCGAGGGCATCGCAGTGAAGCGGTCAGGCTGTGTCGTCGTCGGCGGATTTGATGCCCGGGTGGGTGAACCTTTTCAGACGGGTAAGACAACTATCTACCCCCTGACGGTCGATACGTTGCAAGGACTGCCCTATCCGAATCCGATCATCTTCAGTGTGAAAGTCGAGCCGACTCCCTATCGGGGCGAATTGAAAACAGAGCTGATTGAGCCGCTTGCCGCCCTGGCCGCCGTGCCCCACCAATTATGGCTCACGCCGTCCGATGACCTCCCGTCGGGACAGTATACGGTCAGTTTGTTTGCCGTCGATTCCACCCTCGGTTTTGCCGACACGAACCTTATTGTCTTCGAGCATGAGGGGACCTCTATCCTGGCTTTGAATCCATTCACGATTGACTTCGATTCAGTCGACACCCGATTCTCGGCGAGTCTCCCCGCGCGGGTGGTCAACACCGCCTCGACCGAGAGCGGGTTTACCCTGACGATTGATTCGCTGAGGGTTGTGGGTGAGGGGTTCAGCATCACTCCGGTCACCGACGTTATTGTCGACCCATCGACCGCCTACACTTTCCCGGTGAATTTCGGGCCGCCGGACCGTCTAACTTACGACGGGTCGGTTCGAGTTTTCACCAACGATCCGGTCGTTCGGGATACGATGATTCTCCTCACCGGCCGAGGTATTCCCGAGCAGGACGCACCGGTAGTGGTCAGTACCGATCCGGCCAATCTGGAGAATGATGTATTGATCAACGCGCCGCTCCAGTTCGAGTTTTCAGAACCGATCCGAGTCGATGATACCGACACCTCGGTCGTTGTCCGCTCGGCGCGGACCGGCGCTAATCTGGCCGGCTCATGCCAAACCGTCGGCAAGCTGGCCACGTTTTCGGGTAATGAGTTTTGGCCCGCTTTCGATACGCTGTTTGTCCGGATCCAATCGCGCTATGTTACCGACACCGTTTATAACCATCTCGACGGCGACGCTGACGGTCTGGAGGAAGGTTCTCCGGTTGATGACTACGATTTCAAATTTGTCACCGGCCCGGGCGTATTCCCCGGTGATGCTGATGACAACGGCGAGGTCGATGAGCGGGATGTTCTTCCCCTCGGACGGTTTTGGTCAACCACCGGGCCGCCGCGACCGCTGGCCTACGAATCGTTCTCGGCACAGCCGGCCAACCTGTGGCCGGATTCGGCCGCGACCTATGCTGATACCGACGGCGACGGCGATATCGACTCGCTCGATATTTGCCCGATTCTCGAATTTTGGTCGGCAGTTCGTACCGCGCCGCTGGCGCGCGAACAGGCGTTTTTTGATGAGTTGTCATCATTGAGCGGTGACATCATCGGTTCGATGCTTGCCGCCATTGATTTTTGCCCCAACCGGCAGTCCGCCTCGGAACTGCGCGAAATCCTCGGCAGTTGGGTCGGTCTGGCCGATAATGGCCCACCGAGACAGTTCGAACTCATGCAAAACTATCCGAACCCCTTTAATGCCCGGACCGTCATCACTTTTATTCTGCCGGCCCCGGCTGAGGTCGAGTTAGTCATATTTAATACCCGAGGGGAGAAAGTCGCTACGCCGGTCGCCGAATATCGGACCGCGGGGCGTCATGTCATTGTCTGGGATGGGCTCACCGCCGACGGCCGCACTGTTGCATCGGGGATGTATTTTTATCGTCTTCGCGCCGGCGAAAACCTGCAAACACGCAAGATGATCCTGCTTAAATAAGGGAAGAGACTCTGCAAATTTCCATTTGCCGCAGGCGCCCGTTCGGGCGCCTGTTGCCGTTTTGAATAAATTATTTTTTAGTGAGAATTAATGAAATCGTGATAATAACCATCAATATTAAGGCCGTCCGTAGCGTCTAAACAAATACCTGCCGATAACCAGAAGAAACAAGGAGCAAATCCGATGGCCCGATTCGACAACATTCTCCAAACCATAGGCAATACTCCGCATGTGCGGATCAATCGCCTGACCGGCAACGCTGACGCTGTTGTGTACGCCAAGCTCGAGTCGTTCAATCCCTGCGCCAGTGTCAAAGATCGGATTGGCCTGGCCATGATCGACGCCGCCGAAAAATCCGGCGAACTCAAACCGGGGATGACCATCATCGAGCCGACCTCGGGCAATACCGGGATCGCCCTGGCGATGGTCGCCGCCGCGCGCGGCTACAAGACTGTCTTCACCATGCCGGAGTCGATGAGCAGAGAACGGCGGGCCATTCTCAAATTCTTTGGTTCCGAGTTGGTCCTTACCGAAGCGCCCAAGGGGATGCCGGGCGCGATTGCCCGGGCCGCCGAACTGGCCGAGGAACATGGATATTATCAACCGCAACAGTTTGACAATCCGGCGAATCCGGAAATCCACCGCAAGACAACGGCGAAAGAAATCATCGCCGATTTCAAGGATACCGGCCTTGACTATTTTGTTGTCGGTGTGGGTACCGGCGGTACAATTACCGGTGCTACCGAAATATTGAAAAAAGAATTTCCCGACCTGAAAGCTGTTGCGGTCGAACCGGCCAAATCGCCGATCCTTTCCGGCGGATCGCCCGGCCCGCATCGCATCCAGGGAATCGGGGCCGGGTTTGTCCCGGCGGTATATAACGGCGACGTTGTTGACCAGATTATCCCGGTTACCGATGAGGACGCCCTGGCTACCGCTCAGCGGCTGGCCGCCGAGGAAGGGATCCTGGCTGGTATCTCCAGCGGCGCCAACATGTTTGCCGCCCTGCAAGTCGCCCAAAAAGCCGGCAAGGGGCAGACTGTACTCGTCGTGTTCCCGGATACCGGCGAACGGTATCTGACGACTGATTTGTTTGCCGGGATTGCCCGGTAGTTCGCGTCCCGGCCCGGTCTCCGCACTCCTCAGTCCGACCGGCATCCCGCCGATACGTATATATATAGAGCGGGAAGTATTACCCTGATTTGGGAGAAAACAGAGGAAAGATTTCAACCATGTTCAAGACCATGATTGCCGACATCAAGGCCGTCCGTATCAACGACCCGGCGGCCAGGAATATTATCGAAACTTTGTTGTGCCACACGCCGTTACATGCCATCTTTCTCCATCGGCTGGCGCACCCGCTGTATAAGCTGGGCTTGCCGGTTATTCCGAGACTGATCCAGGTTTTCGCTCGTTTATTTACCGGTGTGGAGATTCATCCCGGCGCGAAAATCGGTCCCGGTTTTTTTATCGATCACGGCACCGGCACCGTTGTCGGTGAAACCGCAGAAATCGGCCGCAACTGTGTGCTGTTTCATAATGTTACCCTTGGCGGCACCGGCAAACACGGCGGTAAGCGACACCCGACACTGAGCGACAATGTTTTTATCGGGACCGGGGCAGTCCTGCTCGGTGCGGTGACAGTTGGTGAAAATTCGCGAATCGGCGCGGAAACCTTCATCTATATGAAGGATGTCCCGCCTAATTCCACTGTCGTGGGGACACCCGGCCGCATTGTTCGACTCGAGGGCAAAAAAGTCGACCTCGAATTGCCGGCGTGCAGTATCCCGGTGCCCGACGGAGAACCAATCACCCTCCGTTTCAAGCAGTCGGCACAATCCCCGGCAACCAAAGAAGGTCTGCTCTAAATCATACTGCGGCAAAATGGTACCCAATCTTCACCCTGAAGCGTCTTTTCGATCTATGCGCCAACCCGGACAAAAAGACAAACTTAACGGCCGACAGTGTGGTATCTGCATATAGCGATTGACTTTTTTCGACTTTCAGCTATAATACCGGGCTGAGGAGGTGAAGTACCATGGCTAAAGCTAAATCGTTTGCGGACAAAATGAGTTCGAAAAAGCATGAGATAATATGTCCGACATGCGAGGCCCCCATCGAAAACATTTTGGTGATGGAACCGACGAATAATAACCCGAAGGGTTCCTGGAAACTGCGCGAACGTTTTGTCAGTGTCTGCAAGTGTAATCAAAAAGAAATCTACGGATAAGCACTGTTTTGCCGCGTTCCCGGGGTCGTTATCTCACCCGCACCGGGTCGGGCATCGGGGGGAACCAACCTCGTGAGCGAAGCGAGCTTTATACCGCAAATCAACTTTTTCCCCTATATTATAAAACCCGGCCGTTATGCCGGAGTAGAGCGGGGAATTGTTCCGCCGGCGGGGGAGGGTGACCGCCGGCTCCTGTTGGTCTATCCTGCCGAATACGAACTTTCCACCGGAGATTTTGATTTTCAGCAATTGTATTTTTTGTTCAATGCGGTGCCCGGTCTTAGTGTCGAGCGCAGTGTGTTGTTCGCCGCCGATGCGCGTGAGCAATTAAAGCAACTTGGCCGGCCGCCGTTTTCACTCGAATCACAAACTCCCTGGACCGCGTTCGATCGGATTCTCTTTTACGTCCCCGACTCCCTCGCCGCCGCGCAGATCCCGTTTATTCTCCGTGAACTCCGTGAGACCGAATCGACGGTGCCGCCGACGGCGACCGTTTCGGTTGGTCGATTGGTTCCGTCTTTTCTGGCGGGTGTCACGGACGATCATTTTGGAGCGGCTTCTTTTTCCGCGTTGATCGAACAAGTGTCCCGAAAACTCGACGTCAATCCGGCGGATTCGAGCGAGCAATTTTTTGCCCGAGGTGAGACCCAACAACTCGTACCGACCGTCGGTACCCCCTTCGATCAGATGAAAATCCCGCTGTTCGCCGGGCCGCTTGTTGCCCCGCACCCCGGAGGGGCGCGCACCGCGCGGGCGGTGGCCCGCGATGTGCTTCTGGGGATCAAAGCCACCGGGTTCGAGACAATCAGTTTCCTGAGTCCGCCCGCCGCGTGTTCTGACGCGATCCCTGAAGTTTTCGAGCATCTTTCACAGCGGGCCAACCTGGCGCGGCACAGTTTTTGTTTCCCGGCGATAACCCCGGAGGCATTTCTCAGCAGTTGGGAAAGATTGCGACCGCTCTTTTTAAAACCAAAATTGCCGCTTTTATTTCCCGGTGGTGAACGGGTGGATGATGTTCCCGCCCACCCGTTAACGCAGGCCGGAATCCACGCCCTGGGGCTGGGTTGGAAAACCATTGAGATCAATTACTACTTTGCCGATTGGGAAGACTATCGCACCGGGTTGTCCTCCCTGGTGGCCATTGCCGGGGCGATCAATGAAAAGGCCCGGGGCTATGAAGGCAAACGCTCGGTCCGTGTCCGCTGGGTCCCGGCCGAGGATCTGGCCTGGCGCGGACCGTATCAGTGCGATCAGCGCATCCGTGACGCGCTCCTCGCCATCCATTACGGTGTGCTCACCCGTCTCCCCGGGGATGCCCTTGCCGGGTCGTTTTCTCCCGGCGACGAACTGGCGCGTCAGTTATTTGCCCGCCTAGGGACGAACGCCGGCCCGCTATTGGCCCAACTCCCGCCGCGTCCGTTCGACCCGCAAGCGGGTGAACGTGTTGATATTCTGGAGGCATTCCTGCAGGCGGCAGTGGAAAACGATATGCAACTCCCCGAATTTGGTGCGCCAATCGACTTGGCCCTTTCGCCGTTTCTCCAGCCCGGGCAGTCCCAGCCGGGGGATACCCGGACCAACGAACCGGAGGATCTTCCGACAGTGGCCGATGTTTTTGGCCGCCGACGGCGGAAAGCGGCTTTTACCCGGCGGTTGACCAAAATGCCGTTGCGTCGGCTGCGCGTTTGTTACGCCAAGGAACGATCCGCCCGGTTTTATTCTCATCTCGACCTGACCCGGGCTTTCGAACGGACGATCCGGCGCAGCCGGATTCCGGTGGCCTATTCGGCGGGGTTCCATCCCCGCGCCAAAATCTCATTCGGTCCGCCGTTACCGCTGGGAGCGACCTCGCGCGCCGAATACCTCGATATTGTTCTCGATCAGGATTACGAACAACGACACTCCGACGCCCTGCGGCGCAATGCCCCGTCGGGACTGACCATTGTCGATACTCTCGCGCTTCCGGAAAAAGTCAGTTCTCTCTTTGAACGAATTAATCTCATCGTCTATCGTGTTTCCTTACCGGCCGACCTTGAGTTGCCCGCCGAATCGCTCTCGCGGTTTTTGGCCGAATCGTCCTTCGAAATCGAAAGGGTCACCGAACAGAAGACGACCCGTAAGGATATTCGGCCATTTGTGCAGACTTTGCGGCTGACCACCGAGGATCATACACCCTGCCTTGAGATGGAACTGTTGGTGACCAGCCAGGGGACGGTGAGGCCCGCCGAAATCGTTGCCGCTTTGGCCGGGGAGTTCGACCATCGCCGCCTGGTTTTTGAGCGGATTGGTGTCTATATCCAGCAGGGGAACAAGCGGCAGACGCCGCTGGATCTGCGTTGACTATAGTTCACGGATTTTTGTGCCGCAATCTTCACCCGGATGGTATAATCATTCAGTAAGCAACGGAGACTAACCATGCCGGGGAAAATCGAAGCTAACTTTATCCTCACCGACTGCGGCGAACTCCTGACGATGGCCGGGGGACGGTTGTCCCCGCGCAGGGCCGCCGATCTTTCCCGCCTCAAGATTATCAACGGTTGCTCTGTGGCCGCGCTCGACGGCATAATTGTCTGGGTCGGTGCCGATCCCGAAGCGCAGGTCACCTTACAACCCGGTTCGGTCGAACTCTCCGCCCGAGGACGGCTGGTCAGTCCGGGGCTGGTCGATGCGCACACCCACCCGGTTTTTGCCGCGACCCGTGAACTCGAATTTGAAATGCGCGCATTAGGCAAATCATACGCCGAAATCGCGGCCGCCGGGGGCGGAATTGTCTCCTCGGTCAAGGCGCTCCGCGCGGCAGACCACCAACAATTAGTCAATCTGGCCTTGCCCCGTCTTGATACTATGCTCAAATTTGGTACCACCACTGTCGAGGCCAAAAGCGGTTATGGCCTCAGTGTTGATGATGAAATCAAGATGCTCGAGGTCATTGCCGCTCTGGCTGAGCGGCATGTCCTCGACCTGGTGCCGACGGTATTGGCCGGGCATGAATTTCCGCCCGAATACCGCGACGATCACGGGGGCTATGTCCGTCTGATCACCGCTGAAATCCTTCCCGCCGTCGCCGAGCGGAAACTGGCCGAGTTTTCCGATGTCTTTTACGAACAGGGCGTGTTCAACCGGGAACAGGCCCGCACGGTGCAGCAAAAGGCCCGCGAACTTGGGCTACAACTCAAATTCCACGTCGATCAACTGACCAATCAGGAAGGCGCGTCACTTGCGGCCGAGATGGGTGCGATATCGGCTGACCATCTCGAATACGTCTCCTCAGATGGCATCGCCGCGCTTGCCGTCGCCGGGACATTCGGTGTCCTCCTGCCGGGGGCGGGATATTTCCTCGATATGCCTCAGCGACCGCCGGTGCGGCAGATGATTGAAGCTGGTGTCCCGCTCGCTTTGGCGACCGACTGTAATCCCGGCTCGTGCATGTCTGAGTCGATGCAGCTGATGATGAACCTGGCCTGCGTGACCTATAAAATGACACCCGCGGAAGCATTCTGCGCCGCCACCACCAACGCCGCCTGGTCGATTGGCCGTGGCGACCGGCTCGGTTCGGTCGAAATCGGCCAACAGGCCGATCTGGTCGTCTGGGACGCCGATAACTACCGCCAGGTGCCGTACCATTTTGGCGTCAACCTGGTGCGGCGGGTAATCAAAAAGGGGAGGGTTGTCGCATGAAGCTTCCGTCGCGGCCACTTTGTGCCGCTCTCCTGGTATTTTTCATCCTGGCGGGCTGTTCGCCTTATTCGTTCAAGTCCGGTCGGCAGCCGCTGGTCAAATCGATTGGTATCCCGCTATTTAAAAACCAGACGCCCGAATTTGGGCTGGCCGAACAACTTACCGAAGGGATAACTAACGGCCTGGTTGCCGAAAATATCATCGACGTGACCGATCCCTCCCGCGCTGAGGGCCTGCTCAAAGGGGATGTTTTGACCTATAAGCGCTCGGCGTATACGTATCAGGCCGACGAGTCGGTTCAGGAGTACCTCGTCGAGATCACGATCAAGGCCGAACTCGTGCGGAGGGACGGGGGGGAACCACTTTGGAGCGAAGCCGCGTTGCGGGGCTGGGGCGTCTATTCCGCCGACACCGAGATTGAACTGGACGGCCAGACGCGGGCAATTGCCAAATTGACCGAGGAGATCGTTGACCGCACGGTCAAGGGCTGGTAACTTGCCGTTGGGTACATTTTTTGCCGATAAACCGCCGGTTTGCGGTGGCCGGCACCAATATTGGGGAAGATTGCCTTACTTACGGAGTATGTAAAAGGGCGGGGAAGTTGACAAACCTGCCGATGAACGTTAGAAAGGAAGACAAATCGGGCACAAGGCCTTTACTCGACCGTATAAACCCGATAACAACCGACCGGCCACCGACAACGATGACGGCAGGTCATGTGTGATAGTGATGCTGACGGAAGGTATCCGATGAAAAGAATGTTGTTTGCCCTTGTTGCGATCTCTGTGCTCATCCTTGCCGCCACTCCGGCCGGGGCGATTGATGATAATGCCGGTACTGCCGGCTACTCATTCCTCAAAATCGGTGTCGGCGCACGTGCAGCGGCGATGGGGAATGCCTATGTGGCTCTTGCCGACGATCACGCCGCGTTGTACCACAATCCCGCGGGGATCACCGGTATGCGTCTTGCCCCGGACTGGGGAGCCGCTACCCCGGCCGTGCGGGCTACCTATGTCGCGGCCTCGTATAATTCCTGGGTTTCCGATCTTCAGTCGGGATTTCTTGCATTGACCAAACCGATTGGCGAAGAATCATGGCTCGGCGCTTCGATCCAGTATCTCAGTTTCGGCAATCTGACCGAAACCGACATCGACGGTACCGTCCTCGGCGAATTCAATGCTTCCGATTTTGCCTTCGCCCTCACCGGGGCCAAACGGTTTTCCGATAACGTCTCGCTTGGTCTGACCGGTCGGCTGATTATGGAGTCGATCCAGGACTCCACCTCCTGGGGTTTGGCCGCTGATATCGGCCTGATGTACCATCTCGATGATGGGCGGACACAGATAGGCCTCGCCGCGACCAACCTTGGCGCCCAGATGAAAGGACTGACCGAATCGCACAAAGACGAACTCCCGCTCAAAATCGCCGTGGGCGCGTCGCACCGGTTGGAGGGACTGCCCCTGATTTTGGCCGCCGAAATCAATAAAGCCACCGATGACGGCGTCCGCTTTTCCCTCGGCTCCGAACTGGTCTCACTCGCTCCGTTTTATTTCCGGGCAGGGTTTTCTTCCCGGCGTCACGATATCGAAACCGGCTCGTCCTCAGATGATTGGTCGGGGTTTTCCGGTGGACTCGGTGTGCTTTACAATCAAATCCGGATTGACTATGCACTCGGGCGACTCTCCGATTTGGGTACGGTCCATCGGATCGGTCTGACTGCCCGGCTATAATATTTTCGCGTAAACGAATATATCCGACGTCCGTTCTTATAGGCGGACGTCTTTTTGTTGACTTGACAGACTGTCCGACACGGAGGTATTTTGACCGCGATGAGTAAACGACATAATGGCAGGATTTGGGGAACCGCGCTCGTCTGTGCAGGGTTTATCCTGGCGCTTTCAATTGGTGGATGTGCGGATCGGCCCACTCCCAAATCGACGGTGATGGATCTTTTTTCCGCGCTTTACAGCGATGATACCACTATCGTTTAAAAAAATATCGATTTCGACCGCGCCTGGGTAGCGGTGCAGAACGATCTCCGGGAGAAAAGTGACACCACCGGGGCGGAAATTGACTGGCCGGGCCGGTTGGTGACCTCATTGACCGGCGACGGTAAACTCCGTGATCGCTGGTTAAAAACCCAGATCGTCATCGGTGATACCGAAGAATTCGGCGATTCCGCAACTGTTGAGGTCTCCTTTATCGACCGGACTACTCGGGTTCAGTTTTATAACAAGATGGCCTTGGTTTTCAACGGCAACACATGGATGATCGTTTCTTTCAAGACCCAACTCTGAGGGTCAATTTTCGGTCGGCGAGTTTTTTGAATCAGCCCAAATCATCGCCCCCGCCACGGATCACCCCAAAATGACTATTCCCGACCACACACTCCCCCTGGCCGCGGTCGACTTGGTTTTTATCGATGTCGAAACGACCGGGCTGTATCCGGCCTTTGGTGACCGGGTTGTCGAACTCGGCGCCCTGAAAACCCGGGGTGAGACCGAAATCGATACCTTCGCCGAATTGATCGATCCGCAACGTTCGATTTCTCCCGGTGCGGCCGCGGTCAATGGGATTACCGCCGAGATGCTGGTGGGTCGCCCGACTTTTGCCGAGTTGGCCGGCCGATTTGCCGAATTTATCAACGGCGCAATTTTGGTGGCGCATAACGCCCCGTTTGATTTCGGGTTCCTGACCGCCGAACTCCGACTGGCAGGCCTGTCGCTGCCCCGCAACCAGATCGTCGACACTTTGCAGATTGCCCGGCGTTATTTCCAGCATGGCTCCAATTCGCTCGGCTCGCTGGCCCGGCATTATAAGATCAAGACCCCCGACGCTCACCGCGCTCTCGGCGACTGCCGCACCACTCATCGGGTGTTGATGAATTTTCTCAAAGTCCTATTCCCCGATGACCAACCAAATGTCGGGCAGTTTATCGATAAAGTCTCCGGCTGGACCGTTGAGGGCGAGCGCACCGATCCCCTGTTGCTGCTCCCGCCGTCACTGCGCGGGCCGGTCAAGCGGCGTGAGCCAATTGCCATCGAGTATGTCGATGCGTCCGGTTTCCACTCGCAGCGTAAAATTCGCCTCAAGGAAGTCATTGCCCAGCAGGACTATATCTATCTTGTTGCCTACTGCTACAGCAAAAAGGCCGAGCGGCATTTCCGTCTCGACCGCATTGTCAAATGGGAGAGTGTTCCTGATGAGGACTCACCATTCGGTATCGGTGTCGACCTGGGCGACAGGAACAACTAACCGATTCGGCCGTTCGCTACGCATGGGGTAGGGTGAGCAGGATTTACGATGTTTACCAAGACCGCCAAGTACTACGACCGGATTTATTCTTTCAAAGATTATCCGGCCGAAGTCGAAAAACTTCTGACATTTATCCCCGAGCGGTTGCGGTCAAAATCGTCTCGTCTGCTCGATGTCGCCTGCGGCACCGGCACGCATCTAAACTACCTGCGGGAACATTTCACTTGCGCGGGGCTGGATCTCTCAGCCGAATTCGTGAATATTACTCGCGAGCGTTTCCCCGATTTGGAATTCTACGAGGCCGACATGATCGATTTCGATCTCGGTCGACAATACGAGATCGTTGTCTCCCTGTTCAGCTCGATCGGTTATGTCAAAACCATCGAAAATCTCAACAAAGCAATAGCGTGCATGGCCCGTCATCTCGCCCCCGGCGGCATACTGATCGTCGAACCCTGGTTCACCCCGGACACCTGGATTTTCGGAAAAGTGCACTCACTCCAGATTGACGAACCTGACCTCAAGATCGCCCGCGTCGGCACCAGCCTGTCGCGGGGACGGCTTTCGTATTTTGACCTGCATTACTTAATCGGCACACCCGAGGGCACCGAGCATTTTGTCGAGCGTCACGAACTGGGCCTGTTCGACCGCGCCGAAATGGAGGCGGCTTTCACCGCCGCCGGACTATCTGTCACTTACGACTCCAAAGGCCTGAATGAACGGGGACTTTACCTCGGCGCAAAGAAATAATTCTGGATATTGGAGATGTAGTGGGGCGGATGCCCGCCCGCCTATGGAGGGCTCGTCATCCTCCGCGTGAAAGAATCGGTGGGTGGAGAATCACCCGCCCTACGTTCGGTGGGCCAACCCATGTGGGTACAGGTTCGCCGCGGCGGCCACGTCGGCCCGTAATATCACCAAACAAAGGGGATAAACATCCTGTTGTGTTGTTTGTACTTACGATAATCATCGCCGAAATATCGGATATTCTCAACTTCCTCGATCTTCGCAGTGATAATCAGTAACCCGGTGGAGATAGATGCAAATATGAGGCTAATCCATGTAGGATGTTTAAGAAAAACTCCCCAAGTAAGGAATAATAGTGAGCTATATAGCGGATGCCGGATATAGCCATAAACGCCGCTGGTGACAAGCTCGGTGGTTTTCTCGATACTAAACAACGATTTGTCCTTCCGGGAGGGGTCGACTTTCCCGACAACTTTCAACTGCCGGACCCCACAAAGAACGAGGACCCCTGAGACGATCAACAAGAACCAGGAGATCAATTGAGCAATCCGGAATGGATTGGCAAACCAATGTTCAATATTGGCCAGCACCAACAGTAGAATCGCTATCCAGGCAAACAGGCGGTAAAACCCATGCGAGCGAGGTCGAAACAGTGATGCGCGTGACCAGAAACACATAGCGGCGGTCACAATCACAAATATTACCGGCTTTATCGGCAGCGCCATGACAGATACTCCTAATCCTCTTGCGCAACAGTACACCAAATATATCTATCAATTGCATTGATGTAGCACAAAAAAAGGTGGATGTAAAGCACCCGCTTTCAAAGCGGTGGTGCAAAGCGTTTCGTGCGTGGCGTATGTCCCACGTGTGCTCTTTGGGGCATGCGCCGACACGGTAGGAATCCGCAATTGTGCAGGGCGGGTGATTTTCACCCGCCGTTTTCAGTTTTCAGCTACGCGGCCGCCCGATATCCGCCGCTTTGAGCGTTTCCGGGTTGATTGGACCACGCGAACAACAATCAGCGAGTTTCCCGTCGACGACAACCGCAGGAACCGCATGGATGCCATATCGGCGGGCTTGCTCTGCCGTGTCTCCATCCTGCATGTTGAGGACGGTAATGTCACAATCGTCACAGGCAATCTCTTTGACCACCGCGACTGCGTCGCTACAAAGCGGGCATCCGGCAACAAACACTTCGATTTGCCGTTTCATCGTTTCCTCCTCATTGAAGTTTTTAATTCCGGTTCCGGTTTACCTGTTTGTTGTATTGCCTCAATGATCGGACAATCGCGGACAGGCCCCCGGCCCGAGCAGGATCGTACAAGCTGTCGCAGCACCGTCCGCATTGCGTCTAACCGCCCGATTTTTATCTCGATAAGATCAAGTTTTTCGACCGCTTTTTCCCTTACCTCTTTGCACTTTGCTCCCGTGGAGCTGCGGAGTTCCAGAAGTCCCGTTATCTCCGTCAGGGTGAAACCCAGTTCCTGGGCGCGCTGGATGAATCCGATCAGGTCGACCGTTTGCGGGTCGAATTCGCGGTACCCCGAAGTTCGGCGCTCGGCTTGGGGTATAATCCCCCGGCGTTCATAATACAGGACGGTTTGCACATTTACTCCGGCTCGGCGAGCGACCTCGCCAACCAACAATTTTCTTTTATTCCCAGCCACGATTCTCTCCTTACACCACCTGATACGACTCCATACCATGGTATGGAGTTGCCAGAATCCTCACCGGCGACAAAAAATTTCGACGAGGTGGGCCGAGTCCCTCGTAACGCCGGCGTCGGGAATGACATCATTGATTGCCAGCGATCACTTGCTCATTCTCGGCAAATCTCCTTTATTCTCACCGGACCGGAAACCAACGCATGGGAAATACATACCACATCCGACCGCTGACTATCGAGGACTTTGACGATCTGATTGTCCTCTGGGATCGCGCTAAACTCTCCTACCGCCCGAAGGGCCGTGACACGCGTGAACATATCGCGGGGGAAATGGCTGTCGATAATGCCGGCTGGATCGGGATGTTCGACGGCGACCGGCTGATCGCGTTTGTTCTGGCCAATTTCGACGGCCGCAAGGGCTGGATCAACCGGTTGGCGGTCGATCCGGATTATCGGGGGAGAGGGTTGGCCATACAGATGGTCGGCGAGGCCGAGCGGGTGCTCGCGGACCATTTCGGCGCCGAAATCACGGTCGCTTTAGTCGAGCCGGAGAATATCGCCTCCAAAAACCTTTTCATGAAATGCGATTATAAAATTTGGGAGGGTATGTACTACTTCTCCAAACGCAAACATCCTGATGTCTAATTTCGCCGAATCCTGTTGACCGGCGTCGGCAGATTTACCACCATATGAGTATAAAGAATGTGACGGGTTAGCGGTTGCGGCGGCCGGTAAGATATCGACTGTCGATGTCCGATACAGATAAAATGAAATATGTTGGTTAGTCCAGGAGGTTACATGCGACGAGGGTTCACGATTGTTTTGTTGCTTTGCCTGGCGTTTGCGGCGACTGCCGTTGCCCAGGAAAAAGTTGCGGAAAAACCAAAAACAGAAGTAGTCAAAGATTTGGTGGAAGTTGTCCTGTATCCCGGGGCAACTGAGAATTCCGGAGTTGCCGTGGTCTCCGTGACCAACAAAGACGTCATCCGTTCACTCTCGCTCCCGCTGGGATTTACCTGCGATGACGCCTCCGTGAAAATCGACTCACTCTCTTATGTCGGAACCCGTTGCGCGGATTATGGCCGCAAACAATTCAAACTCTTTCCCGACAGTAACGCAGTGATGTTGATGGTTCTCTCCGGCCAGAAAGATAAAAAATACGTCGATTTATCACCGGGGACCGGTGAAGTGGTCAAGCTCTATCTATCCGGCAAAAATACCTTCCCGACCAAATCCTTTGCCGTCAAACCGGTGAATCTCCCGCCGAATAATAAACTGATGTTCGTCACGAATGGATTCGGGCGGGTAAACCCTTCCTTTGTTTACCGAGTTGCGGGGAAGAAAGTGGCGCCGAAACCCTTGAAAAAAGGGAAATAGACCCAACGGTGAAGCGTCTGTCGCAAAATGCGGTGAACGTCCCATTTGTTATTGACTTCACCAAAAAAAATTCGTACAAACAGGCCTCAAGGCGCAGGCCTGAGAATTGCCGCCCTAGCTCAGTTGGTAGAGCAACGGACTGAAAATCCGTGTGTCCCCAGTTCAATTCTGGGGGGCGGCACTTTTTTTGTGGGGGATTTAAAAAAAATCGGCCGATACCTCCAGGAGAGTTACGACGGAGAGGGATTCGCAAGTAGAGGAACGATAATAAATTACATTGCGGTCGACCGTAAAGGGGCGGAGCTGGTTCGCTCCAGCTCTGATCCACGAAATGTGAAATACTGATTACCGGCCACCGTAGCTCAGATGGTAGAGCAGTCGATTCGTAATTGACAGGTCAGCGGTTCGATCCCGCTCGGTGGCTTTTGCCTTTCCGGAAGACCATGAAAAAAGCAAAAAATCGGCAAATCCTGACAAGCGACAGCAAACAGACCCGTGAGGCAAGCGTACTTGTAGCGGATTTGATGGTGGGCCGGGGTCGAAGACCCGGCAAAGAATATAAGCATAAGTTGGAGAGATAGTTAAAAAATATCGTCAGATTAAAAATAAAACGCTTGACTTTAATAAGTCTTTAAGTAAATTGTGCGTCTGCCATTAAAGTGGCAGGTATTTTTTGCTCTTTGAAAACGAAATAGCGCGTGCGTGTTCGGATCGATTGGTGCGGGCTTGGTGTTTTCACGTTTGTGGAAGCAACCAGCCATGTCAATGTCAGAAGCGATCACTAAAATCGCTTCGCTTACGCAGAGAATAAGAGATTATTTTCTACGGAGAGTTTGATCCTGGCTCAGAACGAACGCTGGCGGCGCGCCTCATACATGCAAGTCGAGCGAGAAATCCCCTGCTTGCAGGGGAGAGTAAAGCGGCGAACGGGTGCGTAACACGTGAGCAACCTGCCCCTCGGTTGGGGATAAGCCTTCGAAAGAGGGTCTAATACCGAATAACATCTTCCGGTGGCATCACCGGAAGATCAAAGGCTTCGGTCGCCGAGGGATGGGCTCGCGGTCCATTAGCTTGTTGGTGGGGTAATGGCCTACCAAGGCTTCGATGGATAGCCGACCTGAGAGGGTGATCGGCCACACTGGGACTGAGATACGGCCCAGACTCCTACGGGAGGCAGCAGTAGGGAATATTGCGCAATGGACGAAAGTCTGACGCAGCGACGCCGCGTGGATGATGAAGCTTTTAGGAGTGTAAAGTCCTTTCAGTGGGGAAGAAACGGCCTTCGGGCCCTGACGGTACCCACAGAAGAAGCACCGGCTAACTCCGTGCCAGCAGCCGCGGTAATACGGAGGGTGCAAGCGTTGTTCGGATTCACTGGGCGTAAAGGGTGCGCAGGCGGGTTAGTAGGTCGGATGTGAAAACCCCACGGCTTAACCGGGGGCCTGCATTCGAAACCGCTAATCTTGAGTACGAGAGAGGAGAGCGGAATTCCTGGTGTAGCGGTGAAATGCGTAGATATCAGGAAGAACACCGGTGGCGAAGGCGGCTCTCTGGCTCGATACTGACGCTCATGCACGAAGGCTAGGGGAGCAAACAGGATTAGATACCCTGGTAGTCCTAGCGGTAAACGATGGGCACTAGGTGTTGGGGGTATCGACCCCCTCAGTGCCGTAGCTAACGCATTAAGTGCCCCGCCTGGGGAGTACGGTCGCAAGATT
>JAJRUJ010000103.1 GCA_024277855.1 Candidatus Zixiibacteriota bacterium | reverse complement strand
CCTGCCGGCGCAATTGTTTGGTATACTTATTATACAACCGTGCCGCGGCCCAGGCGGCGAAAACCCGCCCCCCGGAAAACAACGACTGCCGGGCCGAAAACCCCCAGTTGGTCATATGCTCATAACCAAATTTAAGCGACTGTGTTTCCCCGCCAAATTCCACGAACTGTTCAGGAATTTCGAAGGTGCGAATATAGTTGCCATGAAAACTCAAACTCGGCAGGGCGTCGGCGCGCGCCTCGGCAACCAGCGCGTCGGCCCGGCGCTGTTCCGCCTGCGAGATCAGGTATTGTTCATTCTGCTCAATCGCCCGCGTCAACGCGTCGACCAGCGTCAGAGTTATGGTTTGCTGCGCCGCCACGCTGACCGTCGCGATTAATAGAACGACGACATGAATTAAAATAATCGGAATAGTTTTACTTTTCATTACGGCCCCAACACTGCTGCTTTTCGCTCAATTATGATAGTCCTTTTCCCCTATATTATGCAATGTTCACGAAAAAACGCCGATTATGTTGTGATTTTATATGAATGACGGTGCCCGGATTGTCAAATTCCGCACAGTCAAAACCATTTCCGCTTCTTGATAAACAGGAACATCGCGCCGACGACCGTAATCATCACGCACCAGACAAACAAATATCCGTGTTCCCATTCAAATTCGGGCATTTTGACGTTCATGCCGTACAACCCGACGATGAACGTCAACGGCAGCATAATCGCGGAAAATATCGTCAGGATTTTGATGATTTCGTTGGTGTCGGAGGAGACCGTGGAAAAATAAACTTCCAGCGCGGCGGTGAGCGTGTCGCGGTAGGAGTCAACCAAGTCGTTGACTCGATTGAGATGGTCGAAAATATCGCGAAAATAGATGTTGGTTTCGGGATCGATTAACTTGTACTCACCCCGCGAAAGCCGGTTGAGCATCTCCCGCTGGGGAGTGATGAGTCGTTTGACCTGGGCGAGATCGCGCTTAAGGTTAAAAATATCTTTCATCACCGACTCATCGGGTTCGGCAAAGACCTCATCTTCGACGACATCGACCGCATCCTCCAGCCCCTCCATTGTATGATTGTAGTGATCGGTCAGATAGTCGATAATCGAATGGAACAGAAAGGTGACTCCGCGGGAAAGCAGACGGTCGTCGCGTTCACAGCGCATTTCCATTACATCAATTGGCCGCACCGGCTCACGATGAATAGTGACTACCCCGTTTTTGGTCACGAAAATATCGACTTCCTTGGTGTTCAGGCCGGTCGCCGTCCCGTCATAGTCGGCAATCTTAAAAACCACAAAAAGATAGTCGTCATAGTTATCGATCTTCGGCGTCGGCACCTCAGAGATTGTGTCCTCGATTGCCAGCGGATGGAACTTGAAATCGTGGGTCAGAGCGTAAGATTCCACGTCGGACGGCGATTGCATGTCCACCCAGAAGACGGTGTCCGGATTGGCCAACAATGCCGCAAAATCGACATCATCGCCCAGTTTTTCGATCCCAACATCGGGATTGTAGGTATAGGTCCTGATCATTGGTACACCAAGTCGCTTTTGTGCCACCGGTGGCACAAACTACAACGATGAAAAATACTGCCCCACAAAGCAATCATAAAAATCGCCGTGTGCTGGAAGGGCTTACGGCCGGGGGATCGCCGGTGAGGGCAGAGACGGCATCGGGAATCCTTGACAAACTCGGGATTTATAAGATATTGTGGTTATGCGGGTGATAGCAGGCAAATATCTGGTCTTCTGCATCCTGTTGCTTTTGCTCATGGCGCCAACAGTCGAGGCCGCTGAAGTTGTTGTGACCGTGCCGGATACCGCATTGTATGCGACTATGAGTGACGTCGGGGCGGTACTTGAGCAGGATTTTTCTCTCCCGGCAGTTTCAGCACCGGTGCACGCGGAGAAGCCGTCCATTTTCCGTCGCTCATTGTCGGCACCAGCCGACTTGCAAACAATGCGCCTTGCGCTGTGGGCGGGGATCTCGATCGGCGAGGGAGCAATTGCCTACCAAAATACAATTAACCTCTGGGGCAAACCGGAAGGGAAATTCCATTTCAAAAACGATCTTATCGGTGACGGGATGGCCTTATCTGATGAAATCAGCCACCTGTTTGTCGCTTATAAATTAACCCAGATCACTCGGTTGGGCTTCCGCTGGAGTGGACTATCACCCTCGGCCTCGGCACGGTGGGGGGCGGCGCAAGCCGCATTATATATGGCCTTTGTTGAATATCCCCTCGATGCCTACAACCCGGACCAGGGCTTTGGGGTCTCGGATTTGGTCGCCGACCTGGCCGGCGCCGGGCTGGCCTGGTATCGGGCCGGGCGGGAAAACCCGCGTTGGGATTTTAAGGTTTCGGTAAAACCCGATTTTTTTGCGGGCGTCAGCGACCGTCTCCTGGCCCAGAACGCCAAACAATATGATGATTATATTTACTGGCTGACCTATCGTATTTCGGATAACCGCTATAATCCGCTGGTGTTGGGCGTCGGGTATTCGACCAATCATCCCGGCGACGGGCGAGTTGACAAAGAACTGCATCTAAACATCGGCACATCGCTCTCCGAGATCGGCCGCATATTCGGCCGCCATACCGAAAGTGTCCTCTCCCCGGCTGAGTTTTATTTCCTTTCCGCCGGGCCACGGGTCAGTTGGAAATAAACCGGCTCACCGTTAAGCTCCACTTTTTTTCGGCGTTCTGATGGAGTATACTTGCCCCCATGGCTGGTTCGAAATACAGACGCGGTACGCGGTTCACCGCCGAGATCGCCGACCTTGCTTTTAAGGGTCGCGGCGTGGCAAACATCGAAGGTATGATCGCCTTTGTCGATGGTGGTCTGCCCGGTGACACGGTCTTATTTGAAATCTTGAGGAGAAAGCGGCGGCATCTGGAAGGTCGGGTTGTCGAAATCCTGACCCCCTCGTCGGATCGAGTCGAGCCGCGTTGCAGCCATTTTGGTTTTTGCGGGGGCTGCCGGTTGCAGGATTTGGCCTACGAGAAACAAATCGGGTTTAAGGCCGCGCAGGTGCGGGAGCAGATTGTCCGGATCGGCAACCTCGACGATCCCGGTGAAATTCCGATAATTCCCTGCGAGCCGACATTTGGTTATCGCAATAAGATGGAGTTTACTTTCGGCACCGACCGCGAGGGAACGTCCGGGCTGGGGTTGCATCCGCGCGGCGAGTTTCGCGATGTTTTCGACCTGACCGAATGCTATCTGCCGTCACCGTCATTTGCCAAAATCGTCGAGGCAACCCGTCGGCATTTCGACGGCCTGACCTATGAACCATACCACCCGATTGAACACACCGGTTTTTTGCGCTTTTTGGTTGTCCGCGAGGGCCGCAACACCGGCGAGATTCTGGTAAACCTCGTGACCGCTGAAGGGATAGTCGACAACCCCGAGCAATGGGTCGCCGCGATTCGGAAAGCGGCTCCGGAGATCGTCACGGTCGTCCATACAATCAACAGTTTGCGTGCCAATGTCGCGGTCGGTGAACTGCAGGATGTTTGGTACGGTGATGGCACATTCACCGAAATATTGGCCGGGTTAAAATTCACACTTGGGCCACTCTCGTTTTTTCAAACAAACACGAGGCAAGCCGAAATTCTCTTCGCCACGGCGATGGAATATACCGCGTTGACCAAAGACGACCGTGTGCTCGATTTGTATTCCGGTGCGGGGGCGATCTCACTGCAGGCCGCCCGTCGGGCCGGGTCGGTGACCGGGGTCGAATTGGTGCCCGAGGCGGTGCGGGCCGCCACCGAGGCCGCCACCCAAAACGGCATCGAGAATTGCGAATTTGTCTGTGCCGACTCGCTGGAGTCTATGAAAGCCGAGGTTGCCGCCGGTCACACTTATGATATCGTGCTGGTCGATCCGCCCCGCGCCGGTTTACACCCGAAAGTGATCAAACGCCTTGCCGAGATGGCCCCTGATCGGATCGTCTATGTTTCCTGCAATCCGGGCACACTGGCGCGCGATCTCGGTTTGTTAGCCGAACACTCATACGCGCTGGAGAAAATCACCGCGGTCGACATGTTCCCTCACACGGCGCATATCGAGGCAGTGGCGCTGTTGCGGCGGCAAGGAAAAAATGATTAGCCAGTTTGCTGATTGCTGCCTTTTCCACGGCGGGCGTGGCCCTGACCAATGAAACTCTGAAAGAGTTTCGCGGTCAGGGTTTATAGGTGCAGTGAATTTGGCGAGCAAGGCTCCGATTATAAAAAACGCACCCGCTGAGTACGGCACCCGCGTTACGACCATAATTGTCGATCGACTGCGACCACGATTGAAAAGATAGAATACTGTCATAGGAATCCAGTCAGGAGGGGTCTGGTAAAACAACCCAGTGAATGGAAGTGGTCAAGTTATAATGCTTATCACGGTGTTCAGGATGTTCCTTTGCGGGTTGATTTAGTCACAGTATGAGCAACCTGCCATTTGTTGTTATCCCACAGCAGAGCTGCCTGCGCCCTTCGAGGTGTGGGCCACCTGCGGATTAGCCAAGAAGGTTTACCTCTTTTGCGGTAAGAGGATGAGCTGACCAACTCCTCCATTTCGACTGGCAAATGCGGACACTCGTAAGAGTCCTTTGGTCAAATCGCTCATTCAATGAGGCAGCATCCTGATCGGAAACTATAATTGCAAATTTGTCCACCAGTCGGGGTTTATCGGCATCCGACTCCCAACCTAGAATTCGCAAATGGTACTTGCCCGGTTTCAAGATTTGGAATTCACCGGGATGATGTTGGGAAGACCCGAAGAAAATCTGTTTTGTTATACTCTGTCTGGCGGGTATCCGAATTGGGACTGGCTGAGAATCTTGAACAAAATCACCTACTTCATTGATGCGTTGATAGAATACTGGTTCGAGAAGATAACCCTCTTCGTCACTTTCTAATTGGACCAATAATCCGACTCTTTGAACCGTTGTGAGTCTGGCACCATCATTGGCAAAGCTGACTGGAAGAGTGATCCCTACTCTTCCATCAAGATCGTGAGAGATATTGATATGTTCGCCGGTCACGATATGATTTTTCCCCCTCCTGAGATGGGAAAAGTATAACGTGACGAACGAGACTCCGAGCGATATGACAGAAATAACGATTGCATACATGCTAAAATCCATGATACGATACTCCTTTAAGTCACGGCTCGCCAAACTTGACAACAATCTGGCACGCTGTCCATTCCCCCGCCCAATCCTCTGCAGTAGCCGCAGTGCAAGCTCTGGGCGTAGTTTATAATATACTGATCATATGTCGATTCAGGCAATCATCATCTTTGAAGCGAGGCGTCCTTGTTGGCGCATACCCTCTGGGGCGCAGGTGAGGACATAAGCCAACCCACAAAACTCTCTGGGCCGCCACTCCGGAACATTCCTATAAACCCTGACCGTGGGACTTCTGATGAAGCCCCGTGGTCAGGGCCACGCCTGCCTGCACGAAATACTGTTCTTTGCCGGGCAAATGCTTTATTATCAGTTGGAGAGTTTGACTCGGGAGTCGATGAGTGGTTGAATATATAAGTATTGCGCTGTTGCTCGTGTTGATCGTGTCGGTGTGGATCTTCGGCCGGAAGCTGCTGACCCCCACCGAGCCGCCTCCCCCCGATCCCCGTCTCGATGAGGTCCTCAACACGCTCGAAAACCACCGTCGGCTGATCGACAAACTCACCGAGTTGCCCGGCGGGGTCAATGACCTGCGCGATAAACTCGTCGCCGGGGGCGAACAACGCAAGAGCATGAAGGAGTACCTGGCCGAAACCCGGCAGACGATTGACGATCTGAGTCGACGGCTGGGCATGGTTACCCAGGCCGGGGACAAGAATGCACAACTGTTGGAACGTCTCCATGCCGCCCTGCTCGGGGCAAGTTCACGTGGGCAACAGGGCGAAAACCTGTTGCGCGAACAACTGGCGGTGTTTCCTCCGTCGATTCTGGCGACAAATTACCGTTTCGGCACCAAAGTAGTCGAGTTTGCCCTGCGTCTCCCCGACGACCGGGTCGTGCCGATCGACTCGAAATGGCCTGAGCCACAGATGCTCGAACGGCTGGAAGCCGCCGAGTCGGCCGAGGAACAGGCCAAATACAAAAAAGATATCGAAAAAAAAGTGGTTAAAATGGTCAGCGAGCTAAAAAAATATATCGACCCGGAGCAGACCTCGCCGCTGGCGGTCGCCGCGATACCTGATTCGGTGTATACACTCGTCGGTGGGATTCATTACCAGGCCTACCGCCAGGGTGTCCTGCTCGTGTCATATTCCAACGCGGTGCCGTTTCTGATGGCGATGTATGGCTTGTTTTTGCGCTACGCCCAATCGCTGGATACCGACCGAATCAAGGGTCATCTCGGTTCGCTGGAGACACTGCTGACCGAACTCGACTCAATTCTGGATAATCATCTTTCGCGCGGCGGCAAGATGATCGCCAACGCCACCGACCAGTGTCGCGACATCGCCCTGCGGATGCGAAAATCATTGGTGGCGGTGACGGCGGATAAATCGTCCGACGCCGAGCCGGAACAAACTGAACCGAATTTATTCGCCAACGAGGAGCGTTGATGAACCGATCAATGTATGCCCCCTGGCGCACCGAATTCATCCTGGGACGGCGGGAAAAGGGATGTGTGTTCTGCACCCGGGCCAAGCGGAAAACCGACGACGCCGATTTTATCCTCTATCGGGGGAAGCGCAATTATATCATCCTGAACCTTTACCCCTACAATTCCGGCCATATCATGATCGTCCCTTACCGGCATATCAACACCCTGGCCGGCCTTACTCCCGCCGAGCGCGCGGAAATGATCGAGCTGTCTGCCGAGTCGGAAGTGATACTCAAACAATTGCTTAAACCGCAGGGTATCAACATGGGCTTTAACCTTGGCGCGGCCGCCGGGGCCGGTATCCGCGACCATATCCATTTTCATATCCTGCCCCGCTGGATCGGCGACACAAATTTTTTCCCCGCAATCGGCGACACCCGGGTCAATTCGGTCGATTTGCAGCTGACTTATGATACTCTCCTGCAGGGCTATCAGAAACTGGCCCGGCGAATCAAAGCCCGTGAGCGACGCCAAAAGCGGTCGTAGGACTTCAAAAAAAAGGCGGGCACAAAGGCCCGCCGGTATTATCACAACTTACGATTGAAATTTCACTCAACGCAGGGATCGCACGGACCCGTCTGGTCCCCTCGGTAGACATAGTTGACGTACATGACCAGGTCAACCGGGTTAAGCCGGCCATCGCAGTTGAAGTCTCCGTTGTTTACCGGACAACTACTCTGTTTGATCGGTGTGGTCAAAAACCCTTTGTAGATGTAATTGGTCATCAGGACGACATCGACGGGATTCACGCCGCCATCGGAATCGGCGTCACCCATCTCGGCGCAGATACAACCAATCCAGACTGAACCACCGAGACGGGTTGGTTCATAGGCAATCAGGCCGGTGATGTCGGAAAACCAATTGGAACTGTTGGGGCTGTCCGGATGCGGAATAAAGGTCAACGGCGAGACCGATCCCTCCAGAGCATAACTTTTGGCGCGGAACGGTAACTCAACAGCCGTGCCGCTGCCGATCTCCATTCCGGTGCCGCTGCTGAATATCACCGCCACCCCGGCGATCACGCCCGGTTCAGCCAACTCAAAATTAAATATTGAAAAACTACCCCGCAGCGGCACAACCGCCATCGCAGGGTTATCCGGGGCAATCGTGATCGGTTCGACAAGCGCTGTATCATAAGTAAATCTAATTGTATAGCCCCCGAGAACCAGTGAGTTGGCGATGTAGACCGGGATTATGAAATTTTCGCCAGGGTACGCATTCACCTCGACCAAGCGCAGGGTATCGGTAGCCCATTCTTCGGCCGAGACCGGAGAGACAGACAAGAGAATAAAAAATACGATGAAACACAAACCTGCGGCCGATTTATCAATTTTGGCGATCATAATGCCTCCAAAACGGGCGGGATAAATGAGTAAACCCACAACGGGATCATTATAACGTTTTTTGTCAATTATCCAAGATTTCGTTTCAGTTTTAATTGAAATTACCGCAAAACCAACCCCGGTCATCGACCACTGATGATATCCGGCCGGGGCAAGCAATTCAGGGTAAACCTCATTGGACTGAAGTCAAATAAATTACCGGAACAGCTAAGCCGGCGTTGCCCTGCGGATTCCGGGTCAAACTACTTGAAAAACAGCGCCAAATTGCATTTATTGTTAGCCCGCAAGGGGATTGAACACTATTGCACACCAGGGATCGGTGGCTCTCCGTTGCGGGGGGTAATCGTAAACACTACAGCCGATAATGAAGATACCACGGAAAAAAGATATCCTTCGGCTCCAGGAACAATATAAAACCGACAAGAAAATCGGTGAGGCGCTGGGGAATGTCCCGGAATACTTGGTCAGTTACTGGCGGCGTAAAAAAAACATTCCAATCTATTCCGCGCCCAAATTTTCTTTTTCCGAAATTGAAGAGGCCTGGTTGCGTCACGGCGATGATTTTAAGGCCGGCCGGGAGCTTAATCTCTCCAAGGCGGCGTTCTATTCCTGGCGGCGCAAGTATGGCCTGATGGAAAAACCGAAGTTGCTGAAACTTGAGCAACTCGAGTTGACGTTCAGCCCCCACGGCGAAGGCAGCGACCAACGGCGAAATGCCCTGCCTGCGCCGACCAGCATCAAGATATGGAAACGGATGGCTGAAAGTTCGGGCAGCGATAAACTGGCACCGGCCTGGCGGCTGGAAAATGTTGAGGCCGACGGCGATTATTTTTCAGTCGGTTCCGGCAAGGGAGTCTACAAACAGGTCCCACCGCCGGAATATATCGGACCGGTGATCAACCGGCCGCACCTCGACGCGCGCGCCTGGGGCGATCGGGGATTTGGCCGCGCAGACTGGCAGTTGATTGAAGGGCGGGTCATCCGTCCCGGCGAGACGATCGTGGGGGATGGCAACGACCTCGGCGGACTCGGCGGCATCGCGGCGCTGTGTCTTCTGCCGGATCTGGCCCGGCCGAAAACAGTCGGTAAAATCGAATTCGCCCGGAATAACGGCCCAAAGATCGACGTGGAAGACCGTTTCATGGAATTCATGTTGCGGTATCCGGCGGAAAATTGGAAGAACACCATTTTGGAATATCTGGGAATCGCTGTCGAGCGTCTCAGTCTGGACCGCAAAATCAAGCTGGCGCAACTCACTACTTTCTTTGGCGCGGCGGCGGCGCTTTGTCCGCTCGATGACAGCATCCGCAGACATTATCCGCGCAATGTGAAGGCCAAACTCCTGAAGGCCTTTCCCGATCGGGGAGCGGTTTACGATAAAGAATATCTGCTCGAGGGTCGGTCGCGTCACGTGCATCTGGCCCGGTTTGACCGGCGCTGGGAGGTCCTGCCCGGCCCGGAGGCCGAGGGCCGGCCGCTGCAGACGGTTGTCATCGGACCTGCCGCTCTCCCCTATGAAATCGCCTACGCCGCAGAAGCGCTCGATGGCCGGCGGATTCCACGGACCATCTCACTAATCGTCATGCCGGTCTCGGCGACGACGGCTGGTGACAGTCGCCGTCACGGCTGGTTGGAGAATTTGATGAAAGCCGGCGCCACTATGGTTGATCCGCGCCTGGCTGCCCGGATAGGTCTGGCCGGCCTTATCGACAGAAATTCCGGAGATGTTCTTTTTACGCGGCCACCGGTCGAGGCGAAAAAGTTGACCAAATCCGGCCGCAGCCTCTGGTTTTCGAGTATCCGCACAGCAGCGGCTTCCGCAGTCTGCGGCCGCATTACTTTGCCGTAATCAGCCAACCGGCCGAATCCTGCAATTCATTTCAGGGACAGCAATTACAAACTCATCAGCAGTTAATCTTATCGGGGAATGGGTCTCATTTCTCCCTGAGCCCCTCTTCAGCGGCCGCCGTGGAATGACAAATCGGGAACATCGAATTGGAGTTACTTTGATAATTGCGTTTGCGACAGATCGATAAACTCGGTTGCCTCGCGCGTAATCACCGCCAGTCGATTGTCCTGAGGGGGAAATTTAACCAACGGTGTTTTCGCATTCCAGACGGCATATGATACCGGCTGACTGTGAAGCAACATTCCCTGCATGGTATAGATTTCGGCCCGTCCGGCGGTATGCCGCTTTTCAGTCGGCGCCGACTTGCCCCGGTCGATATCAATCCCAACCGCGACATAGTCATGCCCGTTGCTGATCGCCAGTGAACGGTAATTTTCACCGGGAGTATCCAGGGATAATATCAGGCGGGCGATAGTTGTGTCCAGGGCGATTATCTCGGCCCGACGTTCTCCCGCCCAACCGACAAATCCACCATCGGGCGCAACGGCAATAGCGCGAATGTTCTTATCGGTCGCGAGTGTTTTCACGCGCGTGGATCCATTGTAAATCCGCAAAGAACCGTCATGCCAGACCGCCATAACGCGGCCGTCGGCGGAAAAATCATACGTCGAACCGGTACCGTAACCGTCAAGCACCTCCCCCCCCGCCGAATAAGCCAACACACCATCTTTCGCGGTGGCGAAAACAAACACCGAGCCGTCAGCCGAGAACCTTCCCCCCAAATAATACTCGACCGAGATCGCCGCCTGTTGGTTCCCCTTAGCGTCATGAAACAGCAACGTTGAACCGGGCAATCCTTCGACCCCGTCCAAACCGACAAAGGCCGTGCCGGTCGGTGAGATTACGACCGACGCGAACGGCGGGTTTTTCAGACGGTACAACCGCTGACCATTGAGATTATATAATTCAAACGAAGCTGGTTTGAGCGTGGTCGGCTGGTGGTCACGATAGCGAATCAACCCGACCACTTCCCCCCCCTCGGGCAAAGTGGCCATTTCATTGTTCCTGAGTTTTTTCGCGGCGATCCGCTCACCGGCAGAATTATAAAATGCCAGCAAACCTTTACTGAAAGCGACCAGTTCGCCATTGTCACCGATCATCACCTTTGAACCGTTAGTGTAGTCGATTCGGCGGTCGGCCCCGAAGACAGCACAATGGCTCAGAATCACCAACGCCAGACAACCGGCACTATATCGTAAAATCTGTCTCATGATTCGCGCTCCATGTTGATACATTCCCCACCCAATCCCGACTCCCGCCCTGTACCTGATGTCGGCGGTTTCCCGGGGAAATCGATACTCGTTTCACGCTCTAATGTCGCCAAAAGTTTCAGGTTTTCGCGAATTGGGCCATCGATCTCCTTCGTGCGGTCAGTCCCCGGCCGGGTCCCCGAGGTCCCCCGTCCAACGATTATAAAACGTGCCCAACCGTCTGAGTCAAGGACGATAAGGCACGCTTGGGTGGTTATGCAGTAAAACAGGAGAATTAGACGCCAAAGTGGCGTCCGCGGGTAAGATCGACCGGCGCACCGGCAAGGCGCGACGATTGAGAAAATTGTGTATTGATCGGCGGGCCGGGCTTCAGGGGTGGCAGATCATAGATACCCTCAAAGGCCGAATTTTCCTTCAGCGGGGTCCAATCGATCACAAATGAAATTTTGTTTTGATACTCACGGACATTAGGCAGATATTTCGCCGCAATGGTACTTACCGGGGCTTTGTCCTGCACCTGATAGACCATCGTGGCCGCGTCGGTCAGGATGTTAAGACGCATTCCGGCAAAGGCCTTCGGATTGCCCTCGACAAAACGTAAAAAACTCAATAGAGACATATATTCGCAATCTGTCTGTGTGCCTTCATACCCGCCTTTGAAAATCAACCCAATTTCCGGAACGGCGAAAGCGACGACGCCGTTGTGTTTGGCTGTCCGATCATCATTCAGATTACTGCCGTAGATGTAGCACCTCATGCGGGCATCCTCCTTTCCGGGTAAAGGGCAATAACGCAAAGCCCGTGCCGTGTACTGAGTTGACCGGCCACAACCGCACATTACGCCACATATCATACTACGCAGTATATTTTTATCGTAATCTTTCGAAGTAACAAATCAACTCAAGGAAAAGACGGGAAGCCCGACGGCGAGGCGGCGGG
>JAJRUJ010000102.1 GCA_024277855.1 Candidatus Zixiibacteriota bacterium | reverse complement strand
GTCGATTGATAAAGCTCGCGAATCACATCGTTTCAAACTCTGGGCTTGGGTAATGATGCCCGAGCATGTTCATCTACTGCTCCATCCGCTCAGGGATACATACTCGATTGGACGGATATTACAGTCAATTAAAGGTGCTTTTGCCCTCCGAGTGATCCGCGAATGGCGGGAAAATGATCCGAAAAAGTTGGAGCGTGTGCGTGTGATTGCCAGAGGCACAGTAACTCATCGTTTCTGGCAGACCGGCGGTGGGTTCGACCGGAATTTATATCAGATGGATCGCGTTAGGAAGGCGATCGAGTATATTGAATACAATCCGGTACGGCGGGGATTGGTCTCTGAGTCAACAAAGTGGCGGTGGTCGAGTGCATATTCGCGAGCGGGGAAAGGTGATACACCGCTCTCGATTGATGCTATTGAATTCGACAATGAGAGATCTGTTCAGCGCGCCTTGAAACCCGGAGCAGAGCTCCGGGCCACCGGGTATCCCACCGCTTGCGGTGGGTTTGAAAAACAACATCGCAAAAAAAGGTTGTGTAGGGTGGGCACTGCCCACCAACCGGGTATCCCACCGCTTGCGGTGGGTTTGAAAAACAACATCGCGAAAAAAGAATATTGCAGATATTTGGAGGGTTATTGAGCAATGGGTAAAGTAATCGGTATCGATTTGGGAACCACCAACTCCTGCGTGGCGGTCATGGAGGGCGGCGACGCCGTGGTCATCCCCAACCCCGAGGGTGGACGGACCACCCCGTCGGTCGTCGCGTTCACCAAAACCGGCGAACGCCTGGTCGGCCAGGTTGCCAAACGCCAGGCGATCACCAATCCGGAAAATACGATATTCTCGATAAAGCGGTTCATGGGCCGTCGTCATTCCGAGGTCTCATCGGAAGAAAAACTGGTGCCGTACAAAGTGGTCGGCGGCGAAAACGGCGACTGCCGTATCGTTATCGAGGACAAACGATACGCCCCGCCGGAAATTTCGGCAATGATTCTCCAAGCGATGAAAACCACCGCCGAAGAATATCTCGGCGCGAGCGTCACCCAAGCGGTAATTACCGTCCCGGCCTATTTCAACGACAGTCAGCGCCAGGCCACCAAGGATGCCGGTAAAATCGCCGGTCTGGAAGTGCTCCGGATTATCAACGAACCAACTGCTGCGTCGCTGGCCTACGGTCTTGATAAGAAAAAAGACGAAAAAATCGCCGTTTTTGATCTCGGCGGCGGCACGTTCGATATCTCCGTTCTCGAACTCGGCGACGGCGTCTTCGAGGTCCGCTCAACCAACGGCGACACCCATCTTGGCGGTGATGATTTCGATCAGCGAATTATCGACTGGATGGCCGATGAATTCCAGCGCGAACAGGGGATCGACCTGCGTAAAGACCGCATGGCCCTCCAGCGGCTCAAAGAGGCCGCCGAGAAAGCCAAATGTGAACTCTCGACGACCATGCAGACCAGTATCAATCTACCCTTCGTCACCGCCGACCAATCCGGGCCGAAACATCTGGACTTGACGCTGACGCGCGCCAAACTCGAACAACTGGTAGATGACCTTTTTCAACGTCTCGTCGGTCCTTGCCGGCAGGCGCTTAAAGATGCCGGTTGCAGCGCAGCGGATATCAACGAAGTCGTCCTGGTCGGCGGGATGACCCGGATGCCGAAAGTGCAGGAAGTGGTCAAGGAAGTTTATGGCCGCGATCCGAACAAGGGGGTCAACCCCGACGAAGTTGTTGCCATTGGTGCGGCGATTCAGGGTGGTGTGCTTTCCGGCGATGTCAAAGATGTCCTGTTGCTTGATGTCACCCCGCTTTCGCTCGGGATTGAAACCCTCGGTGGCGTGATGACCAAGCTGATCGACCGCAATACCACGATCCCGACCAAAAAATCACAGATATTCTCGACTGCTGCCGATAACCAGCCCGCTGTTTCGATCCATGTCCTCCAGGGCGAACGTGAGATGGCAATCGACAACCGCACCCTCGGCCGGTTCGACTTAGTCGGCATCCCGACCGCTCCGCGCGGCGTGCCGCAGATCGAGGTCACCTTCGATATTGACGCCAACGGGATCGTCCATGTCTCGGCCAAAGACCTGGGTACCGGCAAGGAACAAAAAATCAAAATCGAATCGTCTTCCGGGCTTTCTGAGGAAGAAGTCGAAAAAATGGTAAACGATGCCGAGTCGCATGCCGACGACGATAAAAAACAAAAAGCCCTCGTCGAGGCGCGCAATAAAGCCGACCAGATGGTTTATTCCACCGAGAAAACACTCAAGGACTTCGGTGATAAAGTTGATGAGGCCGAGAAGAAAAAAATCGAAGAGGCTATCGAAAAAGTAAAATCGGTCCAGTCCGGTTCTGATGCCGAGGCCATCAACGCCGCTATTGACGAGTTGATGCAATCCTCGCATAAGCTCGCCGAAGAAATGTACAAACAGCAGGGCGCGCAGGCCGGGGCAGAGGGTACGGCGGGTGCTCAGCCCGGTCCTGGTCCTGAGCAGGCCACTGCCTCGGGTGATGGGCAAAAAGATGACGGCGCTGTCGATGCCGACTTTGAGGTCGTCGACGACGAAGAAAAAAAGTAAACCGGGAACCGGGTTGAACAACTGACTATACGATACGCTGATGGATAAACGCGACTACTACGACATCCTTGGTTTGCAGCGCGGGGTGGCCGAGGGTGAAATCAAACGAGCTTACCGCAAACTCGCGGTGCAGTTTCATCCCGATAAAAACCCCGGTGACCAAACTGCAGAGGAGAAATTCAAAGAGGCCACTGAGGCGTATGAAATCCTCAAAGACCCGCAAAAACGCGCGGCCTACGACCAGTATGGCCATGCGGCTTTCTCCCAGGGAGGTGGCGGCGGCGGTTTTGGCGGATTCGATATCTCCGATGCTCTCCGCGCGTTCATGCGTGACTTCGGCGGTGGTGGCGGTGGCTTCGGTGATATTTTCGATGAAATGCTTGGTGGTGGTGGTGGTGGGCGGTCTCGTCGCGGCGGCCCCCGCAAAGGCCATGACCTCCGGATCACGCTTCCGCTGACTATCGAAGATATTGCCGCCGGTGTCTCCAAAAAACTGAAGATCCAGCGGCTGGTCCGTTGCGAACGTTGCGACGGTTCGGGCGCGGAACCGGGTTACACGCCTGAAAAATGCCCGACCTGCCATGGTGCCGGGGAAGTCCGACGGGTTTCCCGTTCATTCTTCGGCCAGTTTGTGAGTGTCTCTGCTTGCCCGACCTGCAACGGCGACGGACAAATCGTCATCCACAAATGCTCCGAATGCCGGGGAGAGGGTGTGGTCTCCGGCGTAACTACCATCAGCGTCAAAATCCCCGCCGGCGTCTCCGCAGGCAACTATATCCCGGTCTCCGGTGCAGGACATATCGGCAGTCATGGCGGGCCTGCGGGAGACGCGATTGTCATGATCGAAGAAAAACCGCACGATATTTTCACTCGGCAGGGTGATGACCTGATCTGCGAAATACCGATCAGTTTTTCACAGGCCGCACTCGGTGATCAGATCGCTGTACCGACACTCAACGGTGACCATCAGCTTAAAATTCCCCCGGGCGCCCAATCGGGTAAAGTCTTCCGGCTGAAGAATAAAGGAATCCCGCATTTGCGCGGCCTGGGCAAGGGCGACCAACTCGTTCGGCTGGTTGTCTGGACTCCGACGAAACTCTCTGCCGAGGAGAAAGTGCTTTTCAAAAAACTTTCTACCATGTCCGGCACTCAGCCGCCGAAAGCCGACAAGAGTTTCTTCGACAAACTCCGCGAGACTCTCGGCGTGTAATTTAATTCAAGGGGTGGATTTCCGATTCGTCCGTGCCTTTCAGCCGAGAATGCCACGGTATTTCAAGCCGCCCGGCTCCATTTTGAAAAGCCCTGGCACCCTGTCAAGTAAGGGTTTCCGTCGATTACCGGACGAATATGATTGTTACTGTGCAAATATCTGCAATATTTTTTACGCGGCATCTTTGCTAAATAATTGGAAATCAATGTGTTAAAATTTGTTGACAATTATGGAATGATATTTACATTGTACATATAAGGTAAAAGGAAGGCTTAATTGGTGATTAAATTCACATAGGCAATGGGGCGCTATATGGTTATTAAGCGATTAGTTTTCTCCTTTCTTTGTTTACTAATGATCTCATCGGTCGCATTCGCCGATAGCGATCCCGCCGCATCTCCTCTCTACAATCAGTCATTGCGCAAGGCGCTGGACGATTTTGAGGCGAAATCCAACAATTTGGTTAAATCCACAAAGGCCGAAGTTACCGAGGCCGGCAAACCAAAGGGCCAACCTGTCGCCGATGAGAATCCGGTGGCCGTGGAGATCATAGTCGATGAAAACACGGGTCTGGCCAAGCCGATGTGTACGCTTTCCGGCGATCCGACCTGTGATGGCTCGGAGACATGTTCAGGGGCGGCTACTTGTTATGGCCAGCCGACCTGCCCGTCAACCGAGACCTGTGCTGTCACCTGTGAGGGTAATCCAACCTGTATGGGTGCCGATACCTGTCCGGGGACGACAACCTGTCGCGGTGTACCTACCTGTCCCGGTTCCGAAACATGCGATCTTACTTGTCCCGGCTCGGCCACTTGTGACGGCGCCGCAACGTGCGGTGATGTGCCGACGTGCGACGGTGTCGCCACCTGCCCTGGGACGGAAACCTGTGAAGGTATGCCGACATGTCAGGGTACTTCGACTTGCGACGTTACGTGTGAAGGCACACCGACCTGCGTTGGTGCATCAACCTGTCCGGGTACACCAACCTGTGTCCAGGAAACGTGTAGCGATTTGCCGACTTGCGGGGGCGATGTCACCTGTCCTGCATTCTCTACCTGCGATGGTGGCGCGACATGCCCGGGTGTGAATACTTGTGACAACCAGCCAACGTGCCCGGGAGAAGCGACCTGCGTGGGGACCGAAACCTGTTCGATAGAAACTTGCACGGGTCAGCCCACATGTGCCTCTGATGTCACTTGTCCAGCGCTTGCGACTTGTGACGGCGGGGCAACCTGCCCGGGTGTACCGACCTGCGCGGGTGTGGAGACTTGCGAGGGTGTAGAAACCTGCTCCGGCGAAGCCACCTGTCCGGGGACATCCACCTGCCCGGGAGCGGCGACCTGCCCGGGGACGAGCACTTGTCCCGGCATGCAGACTTGTCCCGGTGAGATCACTTGCGAAGGTACTGCAACATGTTCCGGTGAGGCCACCTGTTTCGGCATTACGACTTGTTCGGGGGAGGCAACCTGCCCCGGATTGCCGACCTGTGTCGGTACTGAAACCTGTGTAACCGAAACCTGTGCGGGAACTTCGACCTGCCCCGGTTTTGCCACTTGTGAGGGTACGGCAACCTGTATCGGCGGGGCCACTTGTCCGGCGACATTAACTTGTGAAACTACTTGCAACGGCACATCGACCTGTCAGGGTTCGGCGACCTGTTTCGGCACTGAAACCTGCGCAATAGAAACCTGCGCGGGCTTGCCGACGTGTAGCATTACCTGCGACGGCATACCGACTTGTCCCGGTGCCAGCACTTGTCCGGGAACGGAAACCTGTGCCGGCGCCATAACCTGTCCGGGGTTCGGCACCTGCCCTGGTGATCAGACCTGTGCCGGCGCGGCTACGTGCCCCGGTCAGGCCACTTGTCTTGGTACCTCGACTTGTAATGTTACCTGTGCCGGTCAGCCGACCTGCGCCGGTACGACGACCTGTCCAGGGACCAATACCTGTGCCGGTGCCATAACCTGTCCAGGGTTCGGCACCTGTCCCGGTGATCAGACCTGTGCGGGGGCGGCTACGTGTCCCGGTCAGGCCACCTGTCTTGGTACCTCGACTTGTAATGTTACCTGTTCCGGCCAGCCGACCTGTGCGGGGACTTCGACCTGTCCCGGCACCAACACCTGTGCCGGTGCCATAACCTGTCCGGGTTTCGGCACCTGTCCGGGAGATCGGACTTGCGCGGGAGCGATTACCTGTCCCGGCCAGGCCACTTGTCTTGGCACACCGACTTGTGATCTCACCTGTACCGGTCAAACAACCTGTGCCGGCAACGCCACTTGTCCGGGGACATCAACCTGTGCTTCGGCGGCGACCTGTCCCGGTGCGGCAACCTGTGCGGGCACCTTCACCTGTTCAGGTACACCTACTTGTTTTGGGGCCGCGACCTGTGTCGGTTTGCCGACCTGTCCGGGTACTATAACTTGTGTGGTAACCTGTGCCGGTCAACCGACCTGTCCGGGTACGCCGACCTGTCCGGGTACCTCAACCTGCGATCTGACCTGCACCGGCCAGCCGACCTGTACCGGGTTTGCCACCTGTCCCGGAATGCGGACGTGCGATCCGGTGCCGGAATGTCGAACCGGTGTCTTTGAGGAAGAAGATGATGCTTCGGTGCCGACGCATTTCACCCTTCGGCAGAACTACCCGAACCCGTTCAATGCCTCGACGGTGATCGAATTTGAGAACCGGACGCCCGGGTTGGTTACGCTGGAGATCTTCAACATCTTCGGCCGCCGGGTGATGGCCGAACAATACCGGGTACTCTCACCCGGTGTTCACAGCGTGCAATGGCAAGCCCGTGACCAAAATGGAAACGACCTCTCCAGCGGCACGTATCTGTGCCGGGTCACCGTTGATGGGATGAGCCAGACGAAGAAAATGGTCCTGCTGCGATGATCGTGTATTGAAAGATTGGACGCCTGATCATAGAGCACATACTTAACCCCGTTCCGGAATTCCGGAACGGGGTTTTTAATCGGCGCCAAAGCCGGGATTTCGCATTTTACATTTTTGTAAATGTATTATATTGTTTTGGTAAGACATACTCGTCGACTGTACTGACCTGAAGATGATGAGGGAATTCATGCAAATATCCACATTACGCAAAAAGGCCGTTCTGTTTCTGCCTGTTTTTTTTCTTATCCTGTTTGTTTCGCTTGCCGACAGCGCCCCGTTGGCTCCCGACCTGGTACAGCGGTTGCGGGCCGAGGGGAAATTGGCCCAATATGGCGAATCGATGCGCGCCGCCGCCGCGCGCGGGGTCAACCAACCGGGAACACTCGCCCATGATTTGCAGTTGGGCCGCAATCGCAAGACAACCGCCGATGAACCCGATACCCTCCATGTCCTGGTCATCCTGGTCGATTTTGAGGACATGGTTGCCGATGGCACTTACGGTGTTTTTGCTACACCGGAGATGTTTGATTCCCTGCTTTTCTCACATCTGCTGAATCCCACCGGCAGCATGGCCGAGTATTATGAAGAAAATTCCTGGGGGCAGGTTACAATTTCCGGCGATATCGCCGGTTGGTATCGCATGCCGCAGACATACGATTACTATGTCGACGGCCAGCGCGGTTTCGGCGAATATCCACATAATGCACAAAAACTGGCGGAGGACGCTGTTGTCCTCGCCGATCCCGACGTGGATTTCTCCTTGTATGACTTGACTGGAAATGGCTGGGTTGACGGCATTTTTATTATCCATGCCGGACCGGGATACGAAGCCACCGGTGATGAAGGCCAAATACATTCTCATGTCTGGAGTATCCAGGCCGAGTTGATCCTCGATGGGGTAAACATCGGTGTTTATTCGATGGAACCGGAGGAAAGCGCGGGCGGTACAATCAGCCCGATCGGCGTCTATTGCCATGAATATGGTCATGTACTCGGCCTGCCCGATTTGTACGACTACGACTACGATACTCCGGGAATTGGTTACTGGTCGGTGATGGCCGGCGGGAGCTGGGGGATGGGCGGTAAGCGGCCGGTTCATTTCGATGCCTGGTGCAAGTATCAACTTGGCTGGTATCAGCCGATCAACATCGACACCAATACGACCGGCCTCGTTGCCCCGGCAATCCAGTATGACCCTGTGGCCTATCGCCTCTGGAAAGACGGCATCATCGGACCGGAATATTTCCTCGTGGCCAACCGCCAAAAATACGGCTTCGACAAAAGTCTGCCCGGTAAGGGGCTGATGATTTACCACGTGGACGAAACCCGGTGGGGCAATGACGACAACTGGTTACGCCTGGTCGATGTTGAACAGGCCGACGGGCGGTTCGATTTGAATTACGGCATCGGCAGTGGCGACCAGACCGATCCCTGGTATGCGCCGGAGGCCGATCATTTTGATGATCAAACCGTTCCCGCTTCGCGCGCCAATGACGGCGACAGCACGTATGTCGCGGCGTTTAATATCTCCGAAATCGACTCGGTAATGACTTTCGACGCCGAAATAACACTTGCTCGGCCCTATCTTTCGGTTGTCGCAATCGATTTTTCCGATGTTGCCGGCGGCAATGGCGACGGTGTCTTCGAAGGAGGAGAAACGATCGATGTTGTCCTGACGTTGATCAATCACTGGGCGGCCGCCGATGATGCCGCCATCCAATTAGTGGTCGACGATCCCGCGATTACATTAATCGACGACTATTCGGTTATCGGAGTTGCCCCGCGCGGCGTGCCGGTCGACAACAGCGCCCAGCCGTTGCGGTTTTCCATCGATCCGTCAGTCACCGCAAAATTAGTCGATTTCACTTTTGTGCTCACCGCCGGCGCCGGATCATTCGAGATGTCATCCGACCGTCAGCTCACGATTGGCCGGACACAATTTTTGATCATTGACGACGACGGAAGTGATCAATTCAGCTACCACGAATATTATACCGCCGTGCTCGAAACACTACAGGTTCCCTACGACCTCCATGATATCGAGACAGTCGGCCTGCCCACTCCGGCCACTCTCGCCGAATATCCCTGCGCCATCTGGTATACCGGCGACCACCGCGATAACACAATGACGCCCGCCAGGATCGCGCTGATGCAGGGATTTCTTGACGGTGGAGGTAAATTGCTCCTGACCGGGCAGGATATTGTTCAGCATATCGACGGACTTCCCGACCCGAGTTTCCTCACCGATTATCTCCATGTTGCCTATGGCGGGGAGGGGGTCTATCCGATCATGGACGGCGTCGCGGGCGATCCGATAACCGATGGGTTGGTCGTGCCGTGTAATTCCACCGGGGGGGCGGCCAACCAGACCTCTCTCGATATCGTGCAGCCGTTGGCCGGTGCCGAGACCATTTTTACCTATTACCTCAGCACCGACCAGGCGGGCATCCGCTATGACGGCGCCTACCGCCTGGTTGTCCTCGGTTTTGGTATGGAGGGAATCGCCGATTTGATGGTCGGTGGGGAATGGAATTCCCGCCGCGATCTGATGGAGCGGATCTGGCTCTGGTGGCAGTCACAAATTCCCGGCGATTACAACGGCGACCGGACGGTCAATGCCGTCGATATGGTGATCCTGATTAACTATGTCCTCCGGGGCGCCGGCACGATTCCCGTCGGTACGTCGGCCGATGTTAACGGCACCTGTCAGGACGATATGGGGGATGTCGTCTATCTGGTCAATTATGTTTTTCGCAATGGCCCTGCCCCGGTCGAGGCCTGTTCAGCGGTCGAGTGACAACGGACTTCGGCATTGCGGGATTGATTATTGGCCGAATCGGCCGGTTACCTTGGTGGTGGTTCTTCCCAGGTAATAGCAAAGCAGTGATGCGAGCAGGCCGGGAATAATCGGCTCCAGGCCCAGGGGATAAGCGCCGCCGTTTACTTTGCCGAGCAACAACCAGGTCAGACTCGTCGCCGCCGCTCAGACTATCCCGATGGTTGCCCATTGTTTTTGCAGTCGATATTTCTGCGAAAATGTTGCCAGCAGCGGCACAACCAGTGCCGGTGCGCCGATTGTCCCCAGGTCATGCCACAGCCCGACTACCGACTGCGAAAGCAACGCCAGCCCCACCGACAGCGCGGCCGAGACCCACAAGCCGATCCGCACCAACGGCTGAATTTTTGTCTCGTCGCCTTTCCCGAAATTTCGCCAGATCAAATCGCGTCCCAGGGCAATTCCCGCCAGAAAGGCGTAGGAATCGACCGTCGACATCACCGTCGAAAGCAGGCCGGTCAGGAATAACCCAAGAACGACCGGCGGCAGTACCGTCGCGGCCAATGCCGGGAAGGCGGCAACCGGGTCGGCCAACTCGGGCAGGATCGCCCGGGCATACAACCCGGTACTCGTGGTTAAAAAATCGAAAAAACACCAGAAAGCGATTGAATAGCCGATTCCCCGTCGGGCGACAGCTTCGCTTTTGGCTGCATAGCATCGCTGGTAAAATGCCGGCTCGATTAATGTTGTCGTGGCGATCAAATACCAGACGAGGATATACTGAATCGTGTTGCCGCCATGCCAACTGAAGTGCCCTGCGGGGACATGTGCCCGTAAAAACTCCCACCCGCCGAAGTTGATGATGCAAAACGGCAGGATCAACGCAAATCCGCCGAACATCAACACAAACTGAAACAGGTCGGTGCGCACCACCGAACGAAATCCGCCGACGTAGACATACCCCACCGAAAGCAGTGCCCCGCCAACCACCCCGACCCACAGCGGCCAACCGAAGAAGAGCCGGGCGATGACCCCCAGCATCAGCACATACGCGGCGGGTACCGTCAACAAAAATACCAGCGCCGTCCCGGTGATCCCGGCGGCTTTACCATAGCTTTCATACAGATGATCCGAAATTGAAACATATCGCGTCCGCCGCGCCCGGGCCGCCAGTTTCCAGGCAAAGACCCCCGCCCAGAGGTAGTAGGGGATACCAAAAACCACCCAGTTGGAAATTCCATATTGGTAGGTAAACTCACCGACTCCGAGAATCCCGCCATACCAGGTGCAGACCAGTGAGGCAATGAAGGCCGGCAGCGTCAGCCGCCGCCCGTCGAGCAAAAATGAAGTCGCGCTGTCAGAGTCTCTCTTGTGCCGGGTCAGGCGTACACCGATCCAGGTCTGCAGGATTGCGTAGGCGACAAGGACGACAATGTCGGCCGGATGTAAACTCAGTGTCTGGCCCATCTCACACCGGCATCGGTTAGAGACCGATCGTCAACGAAAAATAGAAATTGCGCTCGGCCCCAACCAACCATAGCGGCACCTCGTCGACATACCCGCTGGTTTCGTACTTTTCGTCGAGCAGGTTGTTCACCCGTCCCTCTAAGGTCAATTGCGGTAACCGCCCGGGAATTCTCGGTTTGTATTTTATCATGAGATTGAACAGGGTGTACGGGTCGACCGAGACGTCCGGGTCATTGGAGTTGTCCAGAAATATCCGCCCGGCATGAAACAGGTGTCCGGAAACCGTTACACCGGAAACCGTATAACTTGCCCGGAAATTGGCCAGCAAGTCGGGGAAACCGGCCAACGAATTGCCCTCGCGCGATACCGTATCAACCGGCGGCGGCCAGAGCGGCGATGACCAGTCGGCAACATATTCCCTGAACTGGTCAAAATAGTTGTCCGCGATACTGATATTCCCGGAAATCTCCAGCCGGTCGTACGGCCGCCCGCGGCCCGACAGTTCCACGCCGCGATGAATCGATGCCGGTGCGTTCACCCGAATCGGCACTCCGTCGTCGGAAAGTCCCCCGTTGTAGACAATCTCGTCTGAGAACCGCATCCAATACAGGTTGGCCTCCAGCGAATAATTCCTTCGCCGATACCCGCCGCCCAATTCCAGATCGACGATTTTTTCCGGCTCCATAATCGGGTCGGAACCCACCCCGGTCGTCGCATTGAAATTGCGGAAATAATCGCTCGGTGATGACCAGTAATCCTGTGGGTCGAAAATCTCATCGAATGACGGCTCCTGACTGGTGTAGGCCGCATTTGCAAAGATATTCACCTGCTTATTGACATTCACATTCACCCCGACCCGGGGAGAGAGGATTTGATACGGTGTCGTGTGAGAAATCCCGTTGCGATGGTCGTTGAGCATTTCATACCGGCGGTACTGGTATTGCAATGCGGTCATTGTGGTTACTTTTTCAGTCAGTGCATACTCGGCATTGACAAAGGCCGAGCCGGAGAGTTTGCGGCCCTCGTAATCATAATATTTATGGTCGGGTCCGACTGCTTGCACACTGTCGGGGGGGAGTGTCTTTGCCCAGATCACCGTGCCGGTATGTACGCCGCGATGACTGTTGAGTTCCGCCCCGACCGACAACCGCAACCGCTCGTGGCGATAGGTCAGGCGCGGCACCAGCCCCCAGAAATCATTTTCGACAAACCGCCGGCGCACCAGGTCCGTCGAGCTGATCTCATTACCCCCGGCGTCGATAAATTCGACCAGGTTATACTCGCCGTACGAGCGGTCTTTCCGGAACTGGTCGTAATACCCCTTGCCCTTAATGTAATATAGTGTGTTGTCGAACTCGAATTTCTCATCAAGTTTCCAATTGGTCAACAATTCGTAATGCGGCTGGTTGAAAAAATCGATTTCACCTTCATACTCCAGTGGATTGTACAAACGGTTCGTCTGAAGCATTTCGCGGGTAATCCCTTTGTACGCCAGGTGTGTATTTTCCTCACCGCCGTAGGTCTGCAGCCGGTTGGTCAGCTTGCCGTCGTAACGGGCCACCCCCAGAAAGTACGCCCACTGGTCGGTCCAGGAATTTTCACGATACCCATCGGAGACCAACCGCGAAAACCGGCCATAAACATTGTAGGTGTCCTCGATCAGGCCCGAATTGAAATTCAGCGACGCTTTCCTTGTAGCGTATGAGCCGATCCCGGTGTTTACCTCAATATCCCGCGTCGGATTAGCGTAAGATGTATTAATATTGATCGTCCCGCCGATTGCCGTCGAACCGTACATCGATGAACCCACCCCGCGTTGAATTTGGATGTCCTGCGCCGAGGCGGCGAAATCGGGCATATCGATCCAGTAGACCTCGTGCGAGAGTGGATCATTATGCGGCACGCCGTTGATCAAAACCGAAACCCGGCTTTGGGGAAACCCGCGCACCGAGAGATATGAATACCCGATGCCCAGGCCGTTGTCCGAGAAGGCATAGACCCCCGGCGATTCAGCCAGTATCATCGGCACATCCTGTGCCCAGTACGACTGCTTGATTTCCCGCTTGGTGATATTGGTGAAAGCCACCGGTGTTTCCCGGCGGCGGGCGCGGTCGCCGGTGACGACAATATCCTCGCCGGGAAGAAGGGTAGAGGTGAGGACGATTTCCAGTGGCCCGGAATCGGTTGCGTAGGTGGCCTTAAGCGGTTCATATCCCAGTGATTTTATGACCAGCTGGATTTCCCCGCCCGGAATGCCCTCCAGGATAAAACGCCCATTCTCGCCGGTAGTCGTTCCCCAGCGCTGATCCGCCGTTTGCACCGTCACCCCGCCCAGGGGCATGTTGGTTTCTTTGTCGGTGACACGGCCGCTCAATTCTGCGGCAGATGCGCCAAGTGAGAAAAACAAAAAGAAATAACCGGCAACGACAATCGCGCGCAGTCTCATGGCACCACTCCTTTGGACCTTTGAGTCAAAACCGCGTCGCAGGGTAAATGGAAATTCCCCGGGTGGCGGACACCCGGTCCAGTTGTTTTCCCTACGCCGGCATTACCCGGATCAGGTTCAAGGGGTATGATCTCAGGCCCGTGGGACCACCCCCGACAACCGTTCACCGTAAATACGTACTATCCGCACATGCTGCGCAAGCAGTTTTTCCGGCCGGAATCAGCCAATCGCCGGCCCCCTGCCATTTTATATTGACACACTCTTGCGGCGGCCGTAGACTGCCAGCGAACCCGTAACACGGGGAGGAGTTATGTGGGCGTTTCGGATGATCCTGATCCTGTTGATTATCGCCGTTGTCGTCGGCTTTTCGATGGTCAATTCCCAGCAACTGGTTTCCGTCGATTTGCTGACTGTTCGTTATGAAATGGTGCCGTTAGTTTATGTGACCTACTGGGCGTTTTTGGCCGGTATGCTGGTGACCTTTGTCCTGGGTCTGTCCTATGTGCTCAAAATCCATACCGATCTCCGGACCGACCGTAAAGAAAAGCAGCGTTTGCTGACCGAAATCACTGCCCTGCGCAACCGGTCAATTGAAGAAATCGACGAGCTGTAGACGGCGTTTGGGAGCATAACCAGGCGTATTGCAAAGAGCGGAGACGATGGAAAATACAGGATTTGCCGGAAGTTACGGCTTATGGTTGATGTTGCTGCTGTTGATTGCGGCGGCGGCGGCGGTCTACTTCACCCGCTCAAAGCGGTATTCGCGCGATGACGACCCGACTCTGTACATCGAGGCGCTCAAATCGATGGTCCGCAACGAGGACGCCACTGCGTTTACCAAACTCAAAGAGGTCGTCGCCGAACAGACCAACAACCTCGATGCCTACATCCAGCTCGGCGACATCCTGCGCAAGCATAAAAAGGTCGACCGTGCCATCCGCCTGCACAAAGAACTGACTCTGCGGGAAGGAATCGCTCCCCACCAGCGCAAAGCAATCTACCGCTCGCTGGCTTTGGATTATCTGGCCGCCGAGCAGCCCGAGCGAGCGCACAAAGCGTTAAGCGACATCCTCAAAATTGAAAAATCCGACCTCTGGGCCGCCGAACGGCTGGTGCGTTTATACGAAGACAGCGGTCGCTGGGATGAGGCCTTCCAGATGCGCCAGCAGATTGACAAACGTCTCGACCGGGACAACAGCGATATTCTTGCCTTACATAAAGTCTATGGCGGCGACAAACAGGCCGCCGAGGGAGAATATCACCAGGCGCGATTGGCCTACAAAGAGGCGCTCCATCTTGACGCCAAATGTCTGCCGGCGTTGATCGGGTTGGGCGATGCCTACTTTGCCGAATCACGCCTCAGCGAGGCGGTCGAATGGTGGTCCAGATTACTCGAAACCGAACCGCGTGCCGGGTATCTGGTTTTCGACCGGTTGAAAAAGGCCTATTTCGAGTTGGGTCAGTATGGTGAGATTACCCGGGTCTTCGAGAAAACACTGGAAAACGATGCGAGAAACCTGCCTTCGCTTTCGGGGTTGGCCGAGATCGCCCGCAAAAAAGGCGACCTCCGCGAAACTGAATCGCACTACCGGCGGATGCTCGAGATCGATCCGGACAATGTCGTTGCCCGTGCCGGGCTGATTGGCATCATGAAAGACCAGGGCGACACCGACGGCGCCATCAAACAAATCGACCGTTTGTTGGAAACTATCCCGTTCAAATCCAAAGGGTATCGGTGTCGTAAATGCAATTATAAGTCATCTGAACCGACCTGGCGTTGCCCGCAGTGTAAAAGTTTCAATTCATTCCGGCTGTGGGATGAGGCCGGTACGTAAACCCGATTCGGCTCGACTGCTGCGTGCTGATGATCCCGTTAAATAAAAAACGACTTGGTCTTTCCCGGTTCACCGGCGCGGTTCTTTTGCTTTTCTGCTTGTTAATCCTGACCACCCCGCTTCAGGCCGCCCTCGTCGACAAGGCAATGGGTTCGCTGGCCTCGGGACGTCCGGATGAGGCACGGCGGCTGGCCCGCAAGGTGCTTTCCGACAACCCCGGTGAAGCGCGTGCCTTACTGATTATGGCCCGCACCGAGTCCGGGGGACGGACTGCGCAATCCTGGGCCGAACAGACCATTGCCGCCGCGGGCAACCGCCCGCCCGCCGATGAGGCGATGGTTTTCTTAATCGAGGCCTATGCCGCGACCAATGCCTACGGGATGATCCTCGAACGCGCCCAGAAATTCTTCCGAATTTTCGATCGCAAGAATAAATATGCCGATGCGGTTGGCTGGTATGAAGCCCTTGCCCGGCTCAAACTGGGACGGCGCTCGGCGGCCGAGGCCGACTTGCAATGGGCGATCAGCAAGCCAAAATCTACCGACTGGAACCGGCGACTACGCCTGCTCTATGCTGATTCTCGTCCTTCCCGCGAAGCCGCCGTCCCCGTCTACAAAAAATTGCTTGAAGTCCATGACGATTTTATCGAAAGCCAAACCCTGCTGGGTTTGATCGGGGCGTATGAAGAACAGTGCGATATCGACCGCGCAATGATCTATCGTGGCATCCTCGAGGAGAGGTATCCCGCGACCGGTTACAATTATTTGGCGCAGACCGGGCCGCGCCCGGAGGCTGGATTGAGTCAGGCCGACGAGGCCGAACGCCTGGCCGATATCGTGTATGCCGTGCAGTTGGGGGCTTTCGGCGACAAAAAAAACGCCGAACGGCTGCGCGACAAATACAAACAGCGCAAATATACCGTTCACTTCTTCTCCCGCAAAGTGGCCGACCGGAAGTACTGGGTTGTCCAGGTCGGCGCCTTCACTTCGCTGGAGAAAGCCAAACAACTCCAGGGCGATCTCCAGCGAGAGGATAACGCCACCTATCGCGTCGTCGTCCGCTGAACTCTCATCGACTGTCCGCCATCGCCCCGCGAATTTGACCGGAATATCCCAATGACCGTCCGCCGACAAGCGTACCTCCAGCAAACTGTAACCGGGAGCGAACAATCGGTGCGATAGTCGACAAAATCGTCTGTGATGATTTCATTCCCGCCGGGTCGATTGTCCCCGGTGATGAGATCGTCACGATTAACGGGAGACCCGTACGGGATGGCCTCGACGTAATTTTCTATTCGGCCGACGAGGAACTGGCCATCGGTCTGCGCCGCGCCGACGGGTCCTCAACTATCGTCGAGATCGAAAAACCGATCGACCGTCAGCTCGGTGTCGAACTGGTTCCCGACAAGATCCGCATGTGTAAGGCCAATTGCGATTTTTGTTTTGTCCTCCAGCAGCCGCGCAAACCGAAGATGCGCCGCGCGCTGCATATCAAAGACGATGATTATCGCCTTTCATTTCTTCATGGCAATTTTATTACGCTGACTAATATGAAACAAGAGGACTACCTGCGGATCTTTGAGCAGCGGCTCTCACCGCTGTATATTTCGGTCCATGCCACCGATGATGATGTCCGTCGCCGCCATCTTCAGTCGCCCCACGCCAAACCGATCATGGCTGATTTGCGAATGCTCATCGACCACGGCATCGATATCCACACCCAGAATGTCATCGTCCCGGGCGACAATGACGGTGCAATTCTCGATCAGACCCTGGCCGATTTATCCGGTTTATACCCCGGTAGTCTCTCGATCGGTGTCGTGCCGGTCGGGCTGACCAAACACCGTGAAAAACGGCCGGAAGTTCAACCGGCAACACCTGCGCAGGCGGGGGAGATAATCGCCCAGGTCGACCGGGCGCGCGCGGCCAATCTTATCGAACACGATGATCCGCTGGTTTATGCCGCCGATGAACTATATATCCTCGCCGGTCAACCGGTGCCGGAGGCCGATTATTATCTCGACTTCCCGCAACTCGAAAACGGGATCGGCTTGCTTCGTCACCTGGTCGACACCTTCGATGAGCAGTTCGAGTCTTTACCGGAATCAATCTCGCGGGCTAAAGAAATCGTGCTGGTTACGGGGCGGTCGGCCGAACCGACTCTCACCGAATTAACCGGCCGAATCAATTCCCGCGTCGCCAAGTTGACCACAACCGTGCTCCCGGTCGACAATGAATTCTGGGGTCGCACTGTCACCGTCAGCGGCCTGCTTACCGGTGAGGATATTGTCGCCGCGCTTCGTTCGGCCAACTTGTCGGGCCGCGAGGTCCTCCTTCCGCCGGACTGCCTCAATCGGGATGGTCTCTTCCTCGACGACGAAACCATCGATTCGGTCGCGGCCACCACCGGCTGCCGTCTGCACCCATCCTCGTATAATCTGATTGAATCGGTGGAAAACGTCCTCGCGGCTTGACCTATCTGTCAAATTCCGGCCAAAAAAATACCCCGAAGTCGGGGTCTCCGGGGTAGGGTCCCGAAAATACCGCGTTATGCGATACTTCGAGATATCTGTTCATTACACAATCGTCGTTTTTTTTCGTTCCACTCAGGGCTACCGTAAATGGCCGTCTTGCTGTCGCACTCGGCAAACCCCTCCGCCGGGGTAATAATTTCCGGCTTCTCCAGCCGCTTTCAAATAATCATACGGTTTTGGTATGTATTGGTTGGCCTTCGGGCAAAAATATATGCCTTATTTTATCCTTATTCTGTGTTTGCTGCAAATATATCGGGGGAGGCGGTCGGACGACCACCCCCCCGGTCAACAGCCAAGATGCGGCAGGGGCGTCACATGAGGAGAACGCCCACAAAAAATATACCAAACAAAAGAGTGGATTATTCCCGATCGTCCGGCAGCCTTCGCCTACCCCTTTTCCGGGAGGTTGCTTACGAGACAAAATAGCAGAGCCAGGCGGCGGCAAATGCGCCGTAATTGCCTATTGCATAACCGATTAACGCCATCAGGATGCTGACCGGCACCAGCCGCTCGTCGTGAAAAGCCGCCACCACGGGTGCCGAGGCCGCACCGCCGATATTCGCCGCCGAAGCAATTGCCGCGGTATGGACATCCACCCGAAACAGCCGCGCCCCCAGCAGACAGAAAGCGCCGTGGATGAAAATCCACAAATACGCGGCCAGCAGGAACCAGATCGCCGTCCCGGTAATGTTCTCAATTTGCGCTTTGGCCCCCATATTGGCGACAAAGAGGTAGACCAGCGCCATCGCCACTGTATGACTCCCCGGGAGGTTGCGCGCCCCGGTAAATGAAAGTAAAATCCCGCAAGTGGTTACCAGCAATACGCGCCAGGTCCCGGCCGTTAGGATCGGCTTGACCGTCGGCAGGATTTTGCCCACTTCAGTCGAGAACCAGGTCACTGCCAGCGCGATAGCGATCAAATACAGCAAATGGCGCATTTCCATCCGGCCCTTGTCGCGTTGCATCGCCGAGGCGGCATCTTTCATCTTTGCTAACCGTTCATCGCTGACCCCGGTGAACCGGTTAAACCAGCCGGCCAGGTTTTTCGAACCAAGCAGAATCGGGAGCCAGATGATATAAACCAGGTTATCGGCCAGCACCGCCATCCCGAAATTCTCACCGGAGGCACCCAATCCTTCGGCCACTGCCGCCATATTACCCGTGCCGCCGATCCAGCTCCCGGCCAGTGTGCCGAACGCCATCCAGGTGTCCGATCCCAGCCCGCTCTTGAAAACCAAATAGGCCAGCGGCGCGCCGATTATTACCCCGAGTGTCCCGAACAGCAGCACAAAAATCCCCCGGCCCATTACTTTTACCGCTGAGCGCACATCGACATTCAGGAGCATCAGCGTCAAAAACATCGGCAAAACCACCTCACTCATCCACGAATACAAAGGCGACTTACCCGGCAGTATGCCGGTATTGGAAAGAATGAAGGGGAAACCATAAATGAACAGTAACGGCGGGAAAAAGTTGAATAACTTCCACCCGGTTTTCTTTTCCAGCCAGAAAAAAAACGCGGTCACTGCCGCCAGCACCGCCAATATTTGTGTCGGGTTCGAAACCAGCGATTCGTTCATCCTCGTCCTTTCCGATGTTACTCCCGACCGACTACCGCATATTGAGGCACAACGTAGGGAACTGTGTCGCCGAAATCAAACCCAAAAGCGGGGAGATGGCTGTTCAAATAAGAAAGCAGTAACCCGGAAGATCCCTACTTTGTATTGGTCAATTGCTTGGAGCTGATTACTCTCCCGGAAAGGGGAGAGCCGGGTTTATTCCATGAAAAATGATGTCTCCTATTTGGAGAATGCCAACAGGGATGCGGGGCTTAACAATCAGGGTAAAGGAATCTGCGGCTGGTCACCCGGCGATGTCACGGTGGCCGAAACTACTTAATAATCACAATCTTACCGGTCTGATTGCCCCATTCCGATTCGACCGAATACAGGTAAATCCCCGAGACAGCCGCCTGGGTATTGCGGGTAATCAGGTCCCAGGCGGTATGCGATTCGGTGTCGGAAAATCGGCTTTCCGGATGTTTGATTTCCCGGACCAGGTCGCCGTCCAGTGTGTAGATCCGGATCGTTGCCCGTGGCGGCAGGTTAACAAAATGGATGCGCCTCGTACGTTCGACAAAGCCGTCCTGGTTGGGGTCCTCATAATGTTGTTGGCGATACCCGGCGTCGATTTTGTAAGGGTTGGGATAGACCGAAACTTTCAGCCCGTTTTGCCGCACATAATCGGGGGTATTCATCGGGTAGGCCAGTTTCATATTATTCTGCGGGGCCGATTCCAACGAGCCGAGGTTCCCGCCCGGCAGGCCGCCGTCGAACGCCGTCACCGCAAAATAATAGGGTTGACTGGGCAGGAGGTTGTCAATCGTACATTGATAATGGCCGAATTTTTTCCAGCGTTGGCGAGATTCATCCCACAATGAATCGGTCCGCACATACTGGATCGGGTTGACCATAATCTGTCCGCCTTCCACATACTCGTTGCCCCGGTTCCCGCCGTGTGGCACGAAATATGCGCTGTTTCCCTTGGGATCGGTGTAGGCAGTCAGCACACTGTTATGTTTTGCCGGATCGATATCCGCACCGTAAATCGCCGCCAATTCGTCCAGCGTAAACGGGGGTTCGTCCAAAATCCACGGACTGGGGCGTGCAGTCGCGACAAACCGGTAGCGATCGTAATTGACCAGGTCCCACGAGTCCATCAAATCGAGCATATTCGGATTGTCGCCCACCCCTCCGTAGACATTGTATCCCTCGAAATCTTCTTCCTGGGCAAAGTTGTCGAAATATAACTCAGACAAACTGCCGTCCCAAGTCAGATGTATCTTCCCCGGTTCGGTGCTGATTTTGATTGCCGGTGAGGGTGGTGGCGGCGGCCCGGCCAAATCGGGAATCCCGTCACCGATATAGTAAATCGAATCGCAATATTCCCGTTCCCACCAGAAATCATACCAACAATACAACGAGTCGCGCCACTCGACACAATATTTATCAAACCACATCAACGTATCGCGGCAGTTGGTGATCCCGGCCAGCCCCTGACAACCGTCGCCGTCGGTATCAACGCCGGGATTGTCATAGACCCAGGCCGCCCATTGCACATTACGCCCGAGGTCCGAAAAATCGAGGTTGTCGTAAAACGCTTTCGGGTTTTTGTTTAAATTCTTCCCGTTGGTCGGGTCCTGATGGAGGAAATCCCCCGCCGCCAGGGTAAAGGCAACCCGGATTGAATCGCCCGCCGGTATTTCGTATGGCCCGACCGACAATAAACCCCGCACGTCATGGCCGTCAGCCACATTGTACGTAT
>JAJRUJ010000101.1 GCA_024277855.1 Candidatus Zixiibacteriota bacterium | reverse complement strand
TCTTTCCCGGACGGTCGGTGATTCTCGGCCGTGCGATTGACGATGGCCAAGCCGATGCCGCATTTATTGCAATCGTGCCGGTGGTCGATGTGGTATCGTTACAAGCGCAGGAGTTTGACGGTGCGCTCGAGCATATACGAGGCGGATTGCTAACCAGGAAGGCGGGACTACCACCACTCGAGGTCAAGGAAGTGGCCAATCGATTCCCTTGTCCGACAAACGACGAGGGTGGAATCGATGATTTCGTTGCAGTTTCAGTCATGCCCGTACTTATCGAGGAAACATCGCCCGAATATCCCGAACAGCTCCAACGGGCGGGGGTAGAAGGCAAGGTGTGGATAAAGTCTCTGATCTCAAAAGACGGTACCGTCGTGAAAAACTGCGTGGCCCGTTCTTCGGGGCATGCCGAACTTGACGAAGCGGCGATGACCGCCACCTCTCAAAACCGTTATAGCCCGGCGCTTGATGAAAAGGGTAAACCGTTGATGGTCTGGGTCACGATGCAAGTCGTTTTCACGCTGCAATAACCGGGGCATATATCGCAAATTATGCCTGCACCTGACTGGTAAGACTGTCTTAATAAACAGGTTACCACTGTCACGACTATTCAACTGCAACATATTTTCTTAACCAATTTTGCCTGGTCGATCTTTTGTTTATTTACCAATACTTTGCAGCGTGAAAGCCCATGATTCACCATTTTATATTGGTTGTGTGATTGATGATACAAATCATCAATATGGCAATTTACTTTGGATGACTTCTAATGTCCAATAATAGACAGCATAAATCCGGCCATGTCAAAAATTAGACACGGGAATAGTAAATTACTGACAAAGACACAATTTGTGGTTTCGTAACTCATTGCAACTTAATATGATAATTTATTTCCTCACAATGTCAAAATTGGCACGTTAGTTGATATATTATTGTCAAGTGCGGATGAAAAGGAAACAACACGGGATGAAATATAGGGAAGCCAGAGACCAGAAGTAAGCGGGGGGTCGAATCTGGCAAAATGAGTGGAGGCCTGTTGTGAAGAAGAAAGAGCGTTTGGAACTGGTCCGACATTTGTTGCATGACAATCGCGACATGTCGTTGGAAGAGATCTCCCGTCATTGCGGTGTTTCCTTGCGGACCACCTACCGTGACCTGCACACGATTCTGCATCGGTCGGACATCCCGGTCAGCTTGATGGCGCAGTAAGTCAACGAGATCAACGTTACCTTCTTTAGTAATACCTGAGTCTAACCGAGGGCCTGCCAGCCCTCGGTTTTTTTGTGGTCATGCTCTGACAAGCAGCCGATCGCTGTCTTCGACGTCAGACCTGCCGCCGATATTCCCACGTCTTTTGTTGACTTTCTCCTGTTTTTCCATATTGCTTAGTCCCGAACGTGGGTATTCAAGGTTTACGTCAGGCAAGGTACTAACCGATGAAAACTCGTCTCGCCGTCATTTTGGTTGGCATACTTATCCTGCCCACCGTAGCTATGGTGATGGCTTCTTATATGTTCGCCCGCAACATCATCTCGGCCGAAGTGACCGATTTGTTGGAAAACACCATTAAGCAGAAAACAACCTTCTTTGGCCAATGGCTTGATGACGAAGAGAATAATATCTGGACAATCGCGACCGTCTATCCCCTGGGCCCGATTTTACAGGAAAGTGGCGCGCTTGCCAGCGGCAGTACCACCAACCGGCAACTCGACGACGTGCTCGAAAAACTCCGGAAGTCCTATCGAGGTTATTTCACTGGATTCAAACTTTTCGATACAGCCGGGTTTTGTGTTTGGCCGGCCGACCAGGTAGATACATTGGTGCCGGATCACTCGGTACTGACGGCATTGACCAATAAACAAACGGTTTTTTTGAACAAGACACCGGATTCCGGCGCGGGAGCGCTTGCGTTTTGGCTCTGTGCTCCGATCAGTGACGGCAAGGATGGCTGGATTGGCATCATTGCCGCGATAATGGACTCTGATTTGATTGTCCAACTGTTTTCCGACGCCTCGGAAAACTCTTCAATCAAGGCCTATCTGCTCGGCTCATACAAAGGGGCAATCACCCCGCTGTATAATATTACCGGGCAGGATTCGACACGGCTGCCGACCTCCCATGCCGCCGAGCGGGCATTGGCCGGTTATACCGGCGTCGGCCGCTATCGAGATTTTCGCGGCAAGATGGTCCTCGGTGCCTATACCTATCTGCCCTCACCGGGCTGGGGCCTGGTGATCGAACAGGACTACGATGAGGCCTTTGCCGACCTGGATGCTCTCAGGCAAAACATCCTCCTCCTGCTCGGCGGGCTGGCGATTGTCTGTACAATCATTGCTTTTATCACCTCCAACTGGTTGGTGAGCCACCTTGAGCACCGTGATCGCCAGGTCCTCGAACGTTCCGAACAGATGATCGCGGCCGACAAACTGGCCACGGCCGGGGTGATGGCCGCTTCGGTAGCGCATGAAATCAATAACCCGCTGACGACGATTAATATTCTGATTCATAACCTGCACGAAGAAACCCCGGCAACCGAGCCGCAACGGATGGATTTGAGTATTGCCCTCGATGAGATCACGAAAATCAAGAACATTGTCCTCCGTTTTTTGGAATTTGCACGGCCACAGGAACCGAAATTTTCGGAAATCGACGTTAATGAAATCGTTCGCCGACACCGGCGACTGGTGCAGCATCAAGCGGCGGCCAAAGACATTGACTTAGTCGAGAAATTCGGGCAGGAGTTGCCACCGGTGCCCGCCGACCCGGCGCAGGTCGGACAGGCGTTTTTAAATATTCTCCTGAATGCAATCGAGGCCACGCCGGTCAGTGGAATAATTGAGATTACGACTGCTACCGAAGAAGAAAATATGGTTTCGATTTCCTTTTTTAATAGCGGTCCACCGCTTAAGTCCGACGAGCGGGAAATGATTTTTGAGCCGTTTTACAGTACCAAGGCACAGGGGACCGGGCTGGGCCTCTCGATTGCCCGGATGATTGTCGAGCGGCACGGCGGAAAACTCTATGCCGAACCATTGCCCGGCCGGGGGACGAAATTTACCGTGCTGCTCAAGACCGAAAACCAGGGAGCCGACTGTGGGTAAAGTACTGGTTGTCGACGATGATAAAAATTTGCGGTTTTCTTTCCGTCGTCTCCTGGATTCCCGGAAATATGAAATCATCGAGGCCGGATCCGGTGAGGAAGCCCTTGAGCTGCTCTCGCGCATCACCCCGGATTTGATTTTCCTCGATTTGAAAATGCCGGGTATGGGGGGGATGGAAACCCTGATCGCCATCCAGAAAATCACTCGGAAAATTCCGGTGATCATTATGACCGCCTACGGCACAACCGACACGGCGATCAATGCGGTCAAAGAAGGGGCGTTTGATTTTATCCTCAAACCGTTTGAGGTCGGCCGGGTCAAAGACCTGACGGAGAGTGCGTTGGCCGCACATCGGTTGATGTCCGAACCGGTTGGCTGGCAGCCCGAGGCAGCGGAGCAGCCGGCCGGTGAGATGTTGATCGGACAATCCAAGCCGATGCAGGAGGTCTACAAACAGATCGGCCGGGTAGCGGCCTCGGACGTGGCGGTCCTGATTGAAGGAGACTCCGGCACCGGTAAGGAATTAGTCGCCCGGGCGATTTATCACCATTCACAGCGTGCCGAGCGGCCCTTTCTGGCGATCAACTGCGCGGCAATTCCCGATTCGCTCCTGGAGTCGGAATTATTCGGATATGAACGGGGCGCGTTTACCTCCGCCGATCATCGCAAGATCGGGAAATTTGAACAGGCCGATGGCGGCACGCTGTTTTTGGATGAAATCGGCGATATGAGTCTGCTGACCCAGACAAAGATTCTCCGCATTTTGCAGGACGGGACATTTGAGCGGGTTGGCGGGACGCAGATGTTGTCGGCGGATGTCCGGATCATCGCTGCGACAAACCGGAATTTGGCGCAGTTGATCAAAGAGAATGCCTTCCGCGAAGATTTATTTTTCCGCTTAAGTGTGTTTTGCATCCGGCTGCCCGCCCTGCGTCAGCGACGCGAGGATATCCGCCCATTGACCGAGTATTTTATCAGCCGTTTCTCTCGTGATGCGTCACACTCGATCACCAAAGTTCCCGAGGAAGTATTTCAAAAGCTGTATGAATATAATTGGCCGGGCAATGTGCGCGAATTGGAAAATGTTCTCAAACGCGCTGTCGTGGTTTCTTCCGGTGATATTGTTATGCCGGAATCGATCTCATTCAGTTCGGTTGTCGAGCGGGAAACAGCCGGCGGACGAGTGGAGAAGCAAACATCGGCTGAACGGCTGCTTGAGCCGCTATTCACCCGCCTGGCTGCCGAGCATCAGAAAAACGAGGCAATACAATTGATTCCGACGTTGGAGAAAATGCTCGTGGTCCGTGCCCTGCAGTATTGCGAGGGAAACCAGGTCCGTGCGGCCAAGCTGCTGGGTATGTCCCGTCAAACCCTGCGCAACCGTATCGAACAGTGGGGCGGCAACAACGAGGAGATTTAAGGGCGACATTCAGCGGCAAAACCAGCGATGGATCATCTGACTTGGGCCAATAAAAAAAGCCCTCCGCATTGGCGGAGGGCTTATATCTATTTTTTGCCGCTCATACCCTACAAACCGCATTCTTCGGTCAGTTCCAGAACTTTATCGACATTTCCCAGTTGACGGTAACATTCGCGCAACATCTGGCAGATTGCCTTCTCGTCGGGTGCAATTTTGCGATACTGTTCCAGAAACACGATGGCCTCCTCGTACCGTTCGAGGAAAAAGAGAGTCGAGCCTTTGAGCCTGATGCAATCTTTGTCTTTCCCGTCCAGTTCAAGGACGCGGTCGAAATATGTCAGCGCCACTTCATAACTTTTCACATAACGCGCGCGTAGTTTGTCTGCTTCGTTTTTCAGGTTCGAATCGGCGTTAGTTGTTTCGAGGATTTCCTTGAGCAAAGCTTCATATTTTTTCTTGGAATCGACGCCGTCGTTATACCAGTGAACACCCACATTGTAGAGCCGGTCTTTATCATCGGGGTTCTTTTCCAGGATCATGTTGGTCCACTTGAGTGCTTCTTCGGACATATCGAGTCGCTGGAACGCGCTGCCGATCATCTCGAGGGCGGCGAGGTCTTCATTGTACATTCCCAGCATCCGCCGCGAGAGGATAATTGTATTCGGCCAGTCTTTTAGTTCAAAATACATCGCCGCCAGAGAAGTGAGCAGTCCCTTATATGGATTGCGAACCTCTGCTTTGAGTTTTTTGAACTTCTTGATAATTCCTTTGAACAGTTCGGTCTTTTCTCCCTGACCCTGATAGAACAGCGTGGTGTCGTAAAAATTCGTGGTCGAGTCCAGGAGTTCGTTTAAGTGGAACACTTCTTCGGATTTTTTAAACATCTCGGCCGCGTTTTTATATTCACGCTTGCGGTCGTAGATCAGACCGACATTCATCCAGCCCCGAAATTCATCGGGCTGAATAAGCGTACAATTTCGGAAGGCCTTCTGCGATAGATCCAGGGCCTGTGCGGCCCTCTTGCGATCTTCGTTGGCGGCCTCTTTGTCGGCCTGTGCCCCGGCTTCCTCGGCAAGCGAATCCGCCAGGTTGATGTATTGAACACCGTTATTAAAATTCTCCTGCCATTTGGAGACTTCAATGTCTTTCATGTCTTTTTCAATTTTTTTCACCTTATCACCGGCATACAGGCGGGCTTTATTGAACTCGACGACCATGCTGTCGATCTCGTCTTTTTCCGCCCAAACCACCCCGGCCAGAAAATGCGCCGTGTAGTTTTTCGGGTAATATTTGAGGCAGGCGGCCAGGTTTTTCTCTACCCGCGGCCACTCTTTATTATTCAGTGCGATCTTGATCGACTGAATGTAGGCACTCGGTGACAGTTTCGGTTCTTCTCGCTGGGCGTGAGCCGAAACCCCGGCAAAACAGGTCAGCAACAAAACTGTAATTAATATCCGTTTCATTATTCATTCCCCCTGAAATTCTTCACTTGCACATGCCTCGACCGGTCCTGGCGATCCTCACCACCGCCGGCCACGATTAAACATCGCCGAATGTTATACACCCAGTCCAAACGCATCAAGTCCTTTTTGGAATTTCGTGCCAAGTTGCAATCAGACTTGACACAGGAATAAAAGTTTGGGCAAATCCTTCTATCTCTCATTATCAAAGAGACTTACGGCCCGAAATCGGGGCTTGATTTTTCCATTGAATACTGTCAGGACGGCAGGATTTGACAGATGCGACTTTTCGGGAACCCTCGCGCGATTAGCCGGGGTGAATCAAGTCCAAATACTCCGGTTGCTGTCCGCACGGATTGTCCGCCGACTGCTTTCGGAGTTTTCAATTACCGGGCAGGCCAACTTAGGATGATGTGGCCGGTCGGGGGGCGACGATTTGACCGACATCGGTATCGATCAGGATATCGGAGATTTGCAAAAAAGCGGCGGCAATGGCGGTACGGGAGGTCACATTACCGACAATTGCCGTGCGGGCATCATCGAGGATGGTGCGGCAGGTGAAAATGCCCTGCAGGGGTCGGCCAACGGCCCCTTGTTTCTGATCGCCTAAAGTCAGCGCAGCCCGATGGAGAAACTGTTCCCAGACATCGAACATAAAAAGCACTTTATCGGCCGGGGGCCGACCCTTCAAAATAGTATCAATCGTCCCGATCAGGTTGTCGACACGGCCTTGCGCTGCAAAGGTTAATATCATTTCGGCGGCTTCACGCCAGGCATCCCATTGCTCGTCGAGCAGCCGTGCGGCGCGCGTCCAACCGCCACCGGAGAGCGCGACCGCATCACGAGCTCGGGCGGGATCGACATCGTACTCGCGGCAGAGTCGGGTGAGAATCAACTCGTTGGGCAACGGCCCGAATCGCACCGGCTGGCAGCGGGAGAGAATGGTGGACAAAAGCGCGCTCTTGTCTGTCACAGTCAGAATCAAAAATGTCTCCGGCGGCGGTTCTTCGATAGTTTTCAGTAAAACCGACTGCGCATCGGGGCGCATCGTTTCCACGTTGGTGAGAATTCCGACTTTACGCCGTCCCTCGACGGCTGTACGCGACAACTCGACCTGAAGGGCGCGCACGCGGCCGATGGTGAGGTATGGCCGCCGGGGATATTCGAGCGCCGCCCATTGGTCCTTGCGTTTAACGTCAAATATCCCTTGGAGTTCGGTATGCTGCGCAGAGGAGGCGCGATCATCGTCCTGGTCACCGTCGAGTCGCTGACGGTCTCGTGCGACCAACGGCGGCAGCCAATGCACATCGGGATGACCGTAATCGGCAATGCGCCGGCAAACCGCGCACTCGGTGTGTGACAGGTCAGCCGCCTCGGGACACATCATTAATTGCGCGGTGCGCACGGCTGCCGCCCACTTGCCAACACCCTCGACACCGTAAAATAGGTAGGCCTGGGGCAGCCGGTTTTTTTCTGCGGCAGCGACAATGATTCTTCCGGCGGTCCGGTGAATCCTGAAAACATCCCAGTCGGTCATCGCAGCCACTCCAGTGGATCGAGGATTTCCTTGCCCCGGCGCAATTCAAAAAGCACTCCGGCGCCAAAACGGGGATGCGATTGCCCCACCGTGCCGACTTTTTCGCCGGCGCGCAGGACGGCTCCGGTCAACACCGAGATTTCGTCCAAGTGGGCAAAGATGGAAAAATAACCGGAGCCATGGCCGACGACGACAACATTACCCAGACCCCGGCGACGGCCGGCATAGGCCACCTCACCATCGGCGGCGTTGACCACTTCGGCGCCGGGCGTCCCGGCGATGAAGATGCCCGATTCATAGGTTTCGGTGCGATATTTCGGGTCGATTTTGGCGCCGACAGTGGATTTGACGGTGCCCTTCAACGGCCAATGCAGACGGCCCTGCCAACCGGGGAAATCATAGTCCAGCGCCCTTTCAACACCGGGGAGCGCGGCGAGACGGTCGATTAGCTCCGAGAGAATCATTGCCTCACGCTGGATCTGCTCGATTCGATCCATCTCCTGCTCACGCTGTTGTCGGAGGGCAAACGCCTTACGTTCGGTGCCGGCCAGTTGACGCTCTTTACCGTCGATCTCTTTTTGTTTACCGGCCGCGGCCTGTTTCACTTTCTGTCTCGATTCGGCAAGTTGATTACGTTTGCCCGTCCAGGCGGCCAGCGAATCGGCAGTCTCGACCACCAGTTCGACTTGCGCCAGACCGACCAGACGCCCAAAATAGCGCCGGCGCAGACTGCCGGAACCGTCGAGGCTCGCCTCGGGTTGATCGGCGAGGACTCTGCTGGTATAGAGGCGGTGCAAGGTGCGCGAAAGGACTTCCTGCCGAAACATCCGGCCTTTTTCAAATTCGGTCACGCGCCGTTCACTGGCGGTATGCTCGCGATCCAGATGGCGATATCGTTGGTCGAGGCGGTTGCTGACCTCGCCAAGTAATTCCATCTCTTCCCGTAACGAGCGCGATTTCAAATCGGCCCGCCGTTCCTGTTGCGCCAGGTTTTCCAGCGAGTCGGTTTTGGCCTCGAGTTGTTGTTTTATTTTTTCGAGTTCTTTTTCGACGTCATCCCGATTTTCCGCGGGCGCAGTCTGGGGCCTGGCCGGCAAGGATATCATAATTGCGAACAGGGGAACGAAGAGGAAATTGAGAAATTTGCGGGACATGATATCGGCAGGTCGGTCTGTTATTTGCCTGAAATCCGTTTTATACCATTGAAAAATAACGTCAGATTTTCACACCGCGCGGCCGGTTAACCCGATAGGCCAGCCAGCCGGAGGCCGCACCAATTATGGCCGGGATTGTCCAGAAGGCGATCAATTCCCGGTGGTTGACCACCAATTTGGTAAGTGAGGCCCATTCGGCCTCAATCAGGAATCGGCCGATCAGCCAGGCACACACCGAACTCAACAAACCGAGGACCAGTCCCTCGGCCATTGGCGGCCAGCGAAACCAGCCCGGGCGCGCGCCGAGATAGGTCCAAATCCGCCAGTGCGGCGAGCGCACCCGCATGATTACGTGCAGGCCGATAAACAACCAGAATATCAGCCAACCCAATGCCGCGGTCAGCAGGAGGTTGGCATAACCCGTGATTACGTCTCGTCCACGGACATATACGGCCATTTGTCCGTGGGCCGCCATAATATCGGTGACGCCCGATCGCATTACCAGAGAATCGGCAAGATGTTGCGCCTCTTCGGGTGTCCGGAATTCGGGCGCAAACGTCAGGCGGATCGAAGACGGTAAAGGATTTGCCGGCAGGACCGAGAAGGCAATGGCCCCCAAATATTCTTCTGCGTCGGCCTGTGCCTCGGCCGCCGAGACAAATTCAACGCTTTGGATTTGGGGCAATGCTTCAAGTGATTCAGTAAATGCCGTAATTGAATCGCCTGGAAATGAATTATCCAGGTAGATTTCCATCAGCGGCAAGGCAAAACGGTCATTCCACCACTGCTGTGCGCCGGTGAGTTCGGCGCGGATGGCGCTGACTGAGGCCAGCCCGGCCCCCGCCACCAGGACGATCAGGAAAGTCAACAGCGGCCGCGCCCGGAGATTTGCTCGCCATTCTTTGAAAAAGAACCGTCGCACCGGGTTACCCCGCCATCCCGGATACTGCGATAAGCGCCGGAGTTTCCTGCGGCCGGTGCAGTTGACTCTCAGAGATCAAGTAGATCTCGTCGGCATCTGCCTGCCAACCCTCGTAATCGGCGGCCGCGACAAGCACGGCCGCACCGGCGATTGCCTCGGCCTTAATGGCCGCTTTCAGTTCTGCTCGATTCGGCGTCGGAAGGCCGGCTAATGGCTCATCAAGAAATACTGCCGCCGGGCGGCGGACAAAAGCCCGCGCCAGTTGTAACCGGGTGCGTTCGCTGGTGCTGAGCGCGGCAGTGTGCAAATGCCGTCGGGAAAGCAGACCCCATTTCCTCAATTCATGGTTCGTGCGATATTCGATGGCCGCTCGGGAAATTCCGCCTTTGCAGTGCAGGGCGGCCGCCACGTTTTCCGCGGCCGTCCACTCGTCGGCCAGGGAAAATTCCCGACTGAGGACGCCGATTTCCCGTCGCCAGGTTGCCCAACGCCGCGCCGAGGCACGAGTCAGATCGCGGCCATTCGCAGTCACGGTGCCAGTATCCGGTCGGATATTTCCCGTGAAAACTTGTAACAGTGAAGATTTTCCACAACCAGCCGGTCCACCCACCACCACCAGGCGACCCGGAGACAGGGTCATCGTCAAATCGCGCAACAGGGGGTATCCGTCGATGGCGATATCGACCGCGTCCAATGCGGTCACGGCATTCGATGGCATGGCATCCTCAGGACGGTTGAACCACGTGCCTTGCAGGGCCGGCTCCGCCGCCGGTTTGGGTCACAATCAGCTTTTCATCGACTGCAAAAACTGCTCATTGCTCTTGGTCTTTTTCAGCCGTTCGAGCAAAAATTCCATCGCCTCGACCGGATTCATCTCGGCGAGGAACTTCCGCATGATCCAAAGCTTGCTCAGGGTGTCCGAATCAACCAGCAGTTCTTCTTTCCGGGTTGATGAACGGGAAATATCGATTGCCGGGAAAATCCGTCGGTTAAACAGACGGCGGTCGAGGGCCAGCTCCATGTTGCCGGTGCCCTTAAATTCCTCGAAGATGACTTCGTCCATCCGCGAGCCGGTTTCGATCAAGGCGGTGGAGATAATCGTCAGCGACCCGCCTTCCTCGATATTGCGCGCCGCGCCGAAAAACCGTTTCGGTTTTTGCAAGGCGTTGGCATCCACACCGCCGGAAAGAATTTTGCCCGAGTGCGGGACGACGGCGTTGTGCGCGCGGGCCAGCCGGGTGATTGAATCCAGGAGAATGACGACATCCTGCCGGTGTTCGACCAGCCGCTTGGCTTTCTCGATGACCATCTTGGCCACCTGCACGTGCCGTTCGGCGGGTTCATCGAAAGTGGAAGAAACCACCTCGCCCTTGACCGAGCGTTTCATGTCGGTGACTTCTTCAGGCCGTTCGTCGATGAGCAGCACGATCAGTTTGACGTCGGCGTGGTTGGTGGTAATCGAGTTGGCGATCTTCTGCAACAACATCGTTTTCCCGGCTTTGGGCGGCGAGACAATCATCGCCCGCTGACCGCGACCGATCGGCGTCAGCAGATCGAGAATTCGTACCGAGGGGTCTTTGATCCCGTCGGCGAGGTTGAATTTACTATCCGGGTAAAGCGGCGTCAGGTTGTCAAACAGTGTTTTGTGCTTGGCCACGTCCGGGTTTTCCATGTTGACCGCTTCTATTTTCAACAGCGCGAAATACCGTTCGGTGTCTTTGGGCGGTCGCACCTGCCCGGAAACAGTATCCCCGGTCCGGAGGTCGAAACGCTTGATCTGTGACGGGGAGACGTAGATATCGTCGGGGCCCGGCAAATAATTGTAATCCGGGCTGCGCAGGAAACCGTAGCCCTCCTCGAGAATTTCGAGCACGCCTTCGGCGAAAATCAGCCCGTCTTTGTCGGTATTGGCCTCAAGAATCGTAAAAATTAATTCCTGTTTGCGCAGGCCTGAGACACCGGGGATATCGAGGCTTTCGGCAATCTCCAGCAATTCAGCGATGGTTTTTGATTTGAGTTCGATGATGTCCATATGACATCGGCCCTCCACTAGAATATCCGGCAGTTAAAATGATTTGCTATGGTTAACCGGCCCAAGCGGCCTGTCGGCGGCCGCGGCCGGGAATCTAATCGGCAATTTCGGTGCGGGGAGCATCGCCCCATAGCCGTTCGAGACTATAATGCGCGCGCACGGGGGCCAAAAAGACATGCACGATGACGGTCACATAATCCAGGACCACCCAGCCGGTCTTCTCGCGTCCTTCGGATTGATATGTCATGACCCCCTTGCTCCCCAGTTCTTCTTTGATAAAGTCCGCCACGGCTCGGACATGCACATCAGCTTCGGCTGTACAAATAACGAAATAGTTCGTAACCGGCGAGAGTTTGCGCAAGTCCAAAATGCAGATGTCCGTAGCGTTCTTGTCGCGGGCAAGTTTTCCGGCCGTCATGGCCAGGAGTTTCGGTGTAATTGTCGGCGCCTCCTTTCGGCGATTCACGGTTTGTCGATGATTCGATCAGGGGATTGTCTGCGAGGGAATACCCTCGAGAGCCGGCAGGACCGGCCGGGTGTTACGCCCCAGGACGATACTCGCGTCCAGCCCCCAGGGGTTGTCGGTGTTGTCGGCCAGGAAAACATGGTCGGGTGAAAATCCCATCGCGGCGGCCAGCCGCAACGCATCATCAGTCGAGAGCGTATAGACGGTTATAAACGACTCATCAACATCGAAACGGTTAAAATTGTCGTGATCGATTACATCAAAGCGGAATTCCTCGATGCTGGCCCGGGTCAACCGTTCACCGAATTCGGCCGCCAGCCCCGGTTCGCCGCAACCATTCAGGATCTGCGTCCGCAGGACCCGGGGCGCGAAATTTGCTTTCTCCGCCCGGGTATAGGAAAGCCGCCCGGCCACGGAGAAAACAAACACCCCGATTACGACCGTGCAGACCAGGATCGCGCCGTCAAGCAACCGCGCCCGCCAGCGAAGGCCATTTGAATTCTTGCGCGATCGGGTCGACCGATTATTTTTCCTGGCCTGGGGACTCATGAATTCCTGTCTGTTACTCCCGGTGGGAGGCGGATTTTACTATAAGGGGACGGATGATGTATGTTAAACCAGTTTGCTGCTAACCCTATCGGGTCCGCCACCACGACATGGGATTATAGTATCCGGGCACTCGTTCGTACCCTATGCCAAGATGGAAGGACGATGAGGGTTGATAGTCAAGATAAAAACTTGGGTAAATTCCCTGATTGACCAGACTCTGTGTCTGACCGCCGAATGCCGAAATCGGATTATGCGCGAATTCCAGATTTACTCGCAAGGTTAACGGTTTGGCCAACTGATAGCGGAATCTGCTCATATATATGCCGACCGAGCCGGATGTTCCGCTTCCTGACATGTACGAAAATGAATACGAGTGGTCGATAGACAATCGTTTGGGATCGAGTAACGAAAATGTCCTCTGGATGGGATTGTCCAGGAAGGTCTTTGACTGTGGGGCAAGCTCATCGGTTGCCTGGGCCGATATGACCAGCGGCACAAACACAATCGACAGCGCTAAGATACTGAGTACCAGTTTTTTCATATCCTTAACCCCTCCGGTTTTCACTATACTGAAAACCTGATCTCGCCCGATTTGTCAAGACAAAAACCGTATCCGACTTCCTGACTTATTGCCCTTTAATGCTTTACCGGTAACCCAGCAATAAGTTTCAACTGTTCCGGCGAATTTACACCGAGCACCTCATTCGCGTCGTTAATCTTTTGTGCGGCAACGGGATGATTGTCGTGCCGCAGGATTCGGAGGACATCGGTCAGGTAGTATTCTCCCTGCTGGTTTTCATTGTCTACGCGGTGCAATGCCGTGAATAAATACCCCGGGTCAAAACAAAACATTCCCGAATTTATCTCGCGAATGGCCTTTATCTTTATATCGGCATCAGCTTCCTCGACAATACTTTCGACCAAACCACCGCTGGTCCGGACGATTCGACCGTATCCGGTCGGGTCGTCCAACTCCGCGGTCAGGACTGTCGCGACTGCGCCGCGCCGCCGATGTTCTTCAACGAGCGATTCAATCGAACGGGGACTGATTAGCGGCACGTCACCGTTCATCACCAATATTTCGCCGGTGTGATTTTTCAACAGTGGCTCAGTCTGGGCAACAGCATGGCCGGTCCCCAGTTGTTGCTGCTGGATGACGGTTTCTGCGCCGTGCGGTTTGACCACCTCGGTCACCAAATCACCTTTGAACCCCACAACGACAACGGTGCGGGCGACGCCGGCCTTTTTACAACTGGCGAGGACATATTCAACTAACGGTTTGCCGTCAAGCAGATGAAGCACCTTGGGCAGATCGGATTTCATCCGTTTGCCCTTGCCGGCGGCCAGGATGACACAGGCGACGTTTTGCATGGTTAGTTGATCGGACGGTTGTTTTGATCGACCTGGACTACTTTGGGCTTAAACCCCTTCGCTTCATCAGGTGTCAAATGAGCGTAGGCAATGATTATGACCAAATCATTGGGTAATCCACATCGTGCGGCGGGACCGTTAAGACAGACTTCACCGGAGGCGCGTTTGCCTTCAATGACATAGGTTTCCAGCCGGGCGCCGTTATTGAGATTAACCACCTGCACCCGTTCATACGGGAGGATCCCGGCGGCTTCCAGCAAATCGGGATCAATCGAAATTGAACCCTCGTAATCGAGTTGGTTATCAGTGACCCGTACTCGATGGATTTTTGCTCGGCAGAGAATAAGTTCCATGACTGCACTACTTGATTAACAGGTTATCGATAAATCGTATTCCGCCGAGGCGGACGGCTACCAGGACAACCGTGGGCGGCTGAACGGTCTTCTGTTTCTTCAGTGTCTGCGGATCGGCGAACTCAACATATTCGACTTGAAATTCCGATTCTCCCTCAATGGTTTTCCTGACTTCGCGCGTCAACAATGCCGGCTGGGTTTTTCCGTCTTTGATCGCCTTTTTCGCCTCACAGAGTGCCCGATAAATCACTCCCGCCGTCCTTCGCCGGGCCGGGGAAAGGTAGGCATTGCGAGAGGAGAGCGCAAGTCCGTCGGCCGCGCGGATTATCGGAGAAACGATGATCCGCACTGGTAAATTCAAATCATCAACCATACGTTTGACGACCAGACATTGCTGGTAGTCTTTTTGGCCGAAGACCGCCGTATGTGGCAAGACTATGTTGAAGAGTTTCAAGACGATAGTGCAGACGCCCCGGAAATGGGTCGGCCGGGCGGCCCCCTCCAGAATCGAGCCGGTGACATCGGGTGAAACCCAGGTATCGAATTTGTCCGGATAGATCGCCTCTGCAGTCGGGCAGAAAATGACATCGGCGCCGCCCTCGCGGCATTTTTGTTTATCGGCGGTGAAGGTCCGGGGATAGCGTGAATAATCCTCACGTGGCCCAAACTGCGTCGGATTGACGAATATCGAGACGACGAGTTTGTCGCCGGCTTTGCGGCCGCGCCGGATCAGGGAAAGATGACCCTCGTGCAACCCGCCCATCGTTGGCACCAGGACGATTTTCTGCGCTTCCCGGCGCCACTGCTGTGCCAGCGCGCGCATTGATTTTAGCGATTTGATGATTTTCATAGCACTATATGTTACGGGCGTTGGTCCGGGAAATCAAGTGTCACCCTTTATCATCTTGGGTCCACAGACAGCAAGCTACCGACAGGATTTCGGAAAATCGCCGCGCTGGGTGAGGTCCGCTGCGAATAGGAGAGATTTAAAAAGAGATGGATCAAAAGTCGATCCATCTCAGGGAAACTCACTCATCCGGGTGGTTAGGCCGGTTATTCACTTAACGGTTTGATCGGCTGGCCCGGTGTGATATAGAATTCCACCCGCCGATTGCGCGCACGTCCCTCGCTGGTTTCATTCGAGGCCAGCGGCAAAAACTCACCGTGACCGACGGCGCTGAGTTTGCGCGGATCCAGGTTGTGCCGGGATAACATATAACGGACTACATTCACCGCCCGGGCAGTAGAGAGTTCCCAGTTGTCGGCAAATCGATCCTGAAATTCCGGTTTAATCTGCTTATTGTCGGTGTGGCCCTTTACCTGGATTTCATAGCCGGGGTATGGTTCGAGGATCTCGGCCACCTGATCGAGCATGTTTTTGCCCTGCGAACTGATCGTCGCGCTGCCGCTGGCAAAGACCAGTTTATTGGGGATGCGCAAGATCGTGCATTGATTCAGTTCCTCGAGTTGGATTTTCTCCCGCTCGGAGAAACCACGCAATTCATCACGCAGGGTTGCGGCCTTCCCCTCCAATTCAGACTTCTCAGTCTGAACCTGGGCAAGTTGCCCCTGCAAATCGATTACCTGAGACTGTAATGCTTCCAGCTCGGCCTTGCGGGAACTCGCACAGCCGGTCAGGAAACTCATGGTAAAGAGCAGAACAATCCCGATTACTACGAACTTTTTCATCAGACACCTCTTCTGGTCTTGGTCCGGTAATCCGGCGGGAAAACCTCAATCCCGGCAGATTGCGGGCAATCTATGCCGTGGGCGCCTCCAAGGCAAGCGGTCTGTGGGGCCTATGGCGCAAAGGCCCGGTGGTACGCCGGATTATGTGGACAGGCGGGCAAAGACAAGAGGATGTTTCTCGGACAAACCGTGATATTCCTCACCGTAACCATGACCGATTTCTTTGGTCGTCAATAATTCGAATCCGGCGGCAATCAGCATTTGCCGGTACCAGTCGAGGCCGTGATGGCTCCAGTACATCGTCGTCCCAAAAAAATCATCCTCGGTGTACGGCGCCTCGCTTTTGGCTGAAAGCGTGGCCAGCAGATACCCGCCCGGTTTCAGCCAGTCGGCGATTCGCCGGAGTAATGGTTCGTGTTCTTCACGCGGGAGATGGAAAATCGAATAGAATGCGGTGACGGCGGCGAATTGTTTCGGGGAAAAATCGGCGGCCATGATATCGCCGTGGATGAATGTTCCGCCGGGAACATTTGCTCGCGCGCGGGCGATCATCTCGGCGGAAATATCAACGCCGGTTACGGCAAACTGCCGAGCCAGCGACCGTGCAATCGGTACCCCCGCTCCGCAGCCGATATCGAGAATCGCGGCCCCGTCGGCCAACCGGTCGGTCAGCAGGGCCAGTTCGGGATGGGGGTCATCCCGGCGGGCCTTGTGGTAGGCGTCGGCACACCGGTCATATCCGGTCTCGACCAGCGCCTTGTAATTTTTATTTGGATCATTTGCCGGTTGCATTTTGCTGGCTCTGGTATCATCGATTGTCTTTTCCATTGTGTTATTCCCCGTATGGAGTATGGTAACAGGTGTCCCTTGGTTCTGCTATGGAATTGTTGAATGATTGTCGTCGCATTGTGGTTTACTCACTTGCTCAGGAACCTGTTTTAAATCGTATTTCATCTATCGAGAGAAGGTCATCTCTCAGGCAAGGCCGCACCTGAAAATGTTACTTGTCGATTTGGCCGGCAATTTTGGCTACAGTCAGTCGGGTAAGTTCACCGGAGGAAAAATCATACCAGGGCAGGGGGGCTGTATCGTCCCTGAGTTCATCGAGCAGCGTGTCGTCGATGGAAAGATTAAAAGCGATAACAGCCAGCAACGCATACCCCCGAATCGCCGGGTCGGGGTCGGACAGACCGGGGAGAACTTTCTCGGTTCCCTCCACAAATGCCTCGGGCGCAATTCCGGACAGCCGGGCGACCGCCCAGTATGTCCCGCGTTCAAATGGTTCCTCAACCAAAAATGAAAGCAATTGCCGGGTATACTCGGCTGCCAGTTCAGGCGCATTAGCCAAAATTTCCCCAATGGCCTCGGGTGCGTGCCAGATCAAATTCCCCGATTCGTCATTCATCGACCAGAACAACCGCCGCAGTTGATCGCGAACCAACTCAGGATTATCAGCCGCCTGCCTGCCGATCAATCGGCCGAGGGCCTCGATCGTGCGCCAGCGCAAGAGATCATCATCAGCAAACAACAAGGGGATCAACACGGCCGTCGGATTGGGGGCTTGCATCGACCAAGCCGCAAGTTCGGCAAAATCCCGCCGCAAGAGAATTTCCCGCAATCCGGCCTTGCGCGCGGCGCGTTTCGATCTGGTTGGCGATCCGGTCATCATGATTCTCCCCGATTAATAATCACAATCTCCAGGTTAAAAGCAAACGACTGGAGAAGTAAAAAATCCGCGGGCCGGAATACGGCCCGCGGATCTGATTGACCATATTCACTATCAGTTCTATGCGGTTGCTTTCGCGAAATTTGCGGCCACCTGTTTCCAGTTGACTACATTCCAAATTGCAGAAAGGTAGTCCGGGCGGCGGTTCTGGTATTTCAGGTAGTAGGCGTGTTCCCAGACATCGATGGTGAAAATCGGCGTCCGACCTTCAGAAAGCGGGCTGTCCTGGTTGGGCGAAGATTCGACGACCAGTTTGTCGCCGTCGACGGAGAGCCAGGCCCAGCCGCTGCCAAAACGAGTCGCTCCGGCGGCGGCCATTTTTTCTTTGAGGTTCTCAAAGCTGCCGAAATCGCGGTCGATGGCGGCGGCCAAATCACCGGTCGGCGCGCCGCCTGCGTCGGGGCCGATTACTGTCCAGAAAAGTGTGTGGTTTAAATGTCCGCCGCCGTTGTTGCGAACGGCCATACGGATATCTTCGGGAACCAAGTTTAAGTCGCTCATCAGCTCTTCGATTGACTTGTCGAATAACTCGGCGTGTTTTTCCAGCGCCTTGTTCAAATTATTCACATAGGCCTGATGGTGTTTGCCGTGATGGATTTTCATCGTCTGTGTGTCGATCGACGGTTCAAGCGCGTTGTGCGCGTACGGAAGTTCCGGTAGTCGATGGGCCATTGGTCATTCCTCCTGGCGGGGAGTTTGTCCCCGGTTATTGAAGCGGCAGGTAAACGCCGCAGGATAATCGTCTCACTGTCTCACTTCTATACATGACAAATATTATCAGCAATAAGCGTGCCCACGTCGGAACCGGGGATACAATTTTCCTTTTTGCCGGCATAATTGCCGAAAAAAACGGCCCCGATGATATCGGGGCCGCCTGAGAAATCAAATTAGATTATAGCTTCTAATTCGTCGTTGGGGGGACGAAGGTGCGTGCACCCAGTTCGCGGTCAAGCATCAGAATGCCGTGCCCCTTATCTCCGACCAGCTTGATCTGTTGCAGGAATTCGTCGGCCGTGGCTTCCTCCTCGACCTGTTCGGTAACAAACCACATAAGCATTGTATTGGTGGCATGGTCGTTCTCGCTGATTGCCAGCGTGACCAGTTCGTTGATCTTGCCGGTGACAAAGCGTTCGTGTTTCAGTGTCTCCTCGAAAATCTGCCGAGCCGATTCAAACTCCGATGGGGGCTGGTCAATCGCCTGCAGAACAACCCGGCCGCCGGCGTCGTTGACATAACTGATAAACTTCTCGGCGTGGGCTTGCTCCTCTTTGGCCTGCACTTCCATCCAGTTGGCGAAACCCTTCAGCGACAATGAGTGAAAATACTGCGCCATGGAGAGGTATAGATACGCAGAATATAACTCGTTTTTGATCTGGTCGTTTAAGGCCTGTTCCATTTTTTGCGAAATCATTGTCTGTTCCTTTCAAGCAGTTTCCCATCCCCGAATATGCGCCGGACCGGCCGGCCTGGATTAATTTATTTTTTCGGTTCCGCCATGGCTGCTCCACCGATCAAAAATCGCCGATTGCCCAGCCACGGGAAGCCGCTGCCTGCCTTTTGCCTAACTCTCCAGATTCACTTCCAGAGCGTCGAACCAGGCCCCGGTGCCGTTGATCGAATCCATCTCGGCCTGGACAATTGTCACATGGCCTTCCTCGATGTCGACGAAGTGCTCAAATAGTTTTTTCCCCTCCTCGGTGAGTTCGGCAACCATTTTTTTGTAAAATCCACTGGTCTCATGTTCGGCGGCCAACGCCCGCCGCAGGAGGTCCATCTCGGTGCCCCGATCTTCCTGAGAAAGGACAATCGAAAGATTGTGGGAGGCGTGGTCGATTTCCGCGTGCGAAGGTACGGCAGTATTCAATCTGGTCGGGTTGACCTTGCCGGTTTCGCGCCAGTGTTTCATCTGGTCTTCCAGATAGTCGACATGCCGCTGTTCTTCTTTAGCCAGTACCGTAAAGATCTTCTTGCCTGCGGGATCGGTGACTTTCTGCGCCGCGTCATGGTAGACATCACGGACGTTGTTTTCCAGTTCGATGGCAGTATGGATGGCTTCTTCAATCGTCATAGTTGTTCTCCCCGTCATAGCTTGCCGCGACCGTCTGCCCCGCGGCCGATCTGATTTTTCTATTCTGATTATGTGATCTTGCCGACGGCGGCGAGCACTTCGGCATAATCGGGCTCTTCAGTTGCCTCTTTGACCAGTTGGGTATAGCAAACCGTCCCGTCACGGTCGATGACGAATACGGCACGAGCGAGCAGGCGCAGTTCCATAATCAAAACACCGTACGCCTGACCGAATGACGCTTCGCGGTGGTCCGAAAGTGTGTGAACTTTGTCCACTCCGGCCGCCCCGCACCAGCGTTTCTGGGCAAAGGGGAGGTCCATGCTGATGGTCAACACGACGACATCGTCACCGAGTTTCCCGGCCTCTTCGTTGAACTTCCGGGTCTGCGCATCACAAACCGGCGTATCCAGCGAAGGGACCACGGAGATCACCCGGACCTTGCCGTCGAAAGTATCAAGACTAACCGGTTGCAGGTCGTTGTCCAAGACGACGAAGTCAGGCGCCTTGGCACCGACAGTCACCTCGTTGCCTAACAGGGTCAGCGGGTTGCCTCGCAGAGTTATTACACCAGGACGTTCGTTCATTTTTTCCTCCACAGTCGGTTCGAGTCAACCGGACGCTGATGAATATGTGCAATTCCCGATTTTCAGACTTTCCCTTTGTCGGTCAAGGTACGATTAGCCCGGCTTGGTGGTTTGTCAAATGGCACAGTCGGTTTCGCCCGCGCCTTTTCTGTTCGCAGACGGCAACGGATTCCCGACCGGCTTGGTTCAGACATTCCCCGGTATGGACAGGACAGACAACGGCGGTTCGGTCCTCGCAGCGACGGGAGCGAACCTGATTGCGCCCGCCGCGCCGCCGCCCGTCCAATCTCCGTGATTATTGCCGATGCACCTTGGCAACAATCATCAAATGTTACCGGTTTGTTCATCGTTGTTTGCTACACTGCTATTGCCCGGACCGTGGGCAAAATCAGGCAGATTTGAACATCCCTTTCTTAATCGTATCCAAATCGGCCAGCATCTTGTCATGTTTTTGTTCGTCAACCAGCAGATAAGTCAACAGGTATTGCTGCAGAACTGTCTTGCTGGTACCTTCAAGCGCCGCCAATCCGGCTTGCGCCATTTCAATCGTCTTTTTTTCGAGTTTGATGTGGTCCTCAATCGAATCCCAGACACGGACCAGATCGTCCGGTGAAATCCCGATAAATTCCTGTTCAAAACCGTCGATGATCATTTGTTGCACCCGATGATGCATGTTTGAATAGCGCTGGATAACTTCCATTACCAGGCGAATCAACGGATGATCGGTCTCGGTCATGATTTTTGCCGTCTGGGCCACGGCCTTATTTTCGAGCGTTTGCCACTCTTTCATCGCCTTGGTGATTTCCTCTTGCTTCTCTTTGATCGACATTGCAGTTTCCCTCATCGCTCTGTGGTTTTGCTGTTTATCCGGTTTAGTCCCCGAAAGTAGCTGTTCCCACAAGATATAGCAATAGCCGTGCCGCATTTCTTTGACAGGTAACTTTAGATATTATAATGAGTTATTCTCTTCAATGCAGAGTGTGAGACACATATAGTGTCTCGTTAATATGAGACAGTTGTATTGTCTCATAAAATCAAGGTTTGTTCATTGGCAATCCGGGCAGAAAAAAGTACTGCGGCCCTGCTGAGCCAGCCGCAAAATTTCGCCGCCACAACGGAAGCAGGTTTTACCCTCCCGGCCATAGACTTTCAGCATTCGCCGAAACCTGCCGCTCTGACCATGGCCGCCCTGGAAATCGGAAAACGTTGTTCCGCAATATTTAATGGCCCGGTTTAGTACTCGCCGGGTATTGTTGTACAGCCGTTTTGTCTCGGTGGCGTTCAAAGATGATGCTGCCCGGTCGGGGGCGATCCGCGCCGCGAAAAGGATCTCCGACGCGTAGATATTGCCCAGGCCGACAATCTTATCCTGTCGCAGCAGCCAGGGTTTGATCTCGGCGGTACTCCCGGCGAGCAGTTCGCCGAGTTTCCGCGCGGTAAATCCTTCCGAAAGCGGTTCGATACCTGTCGGAAATGCTCCGGTCAAATCGGTCAACAACCGCATGATTCCGAAGCGACGGAGGTCGATAAACAACAGTCGACCCTGGTCGAGATCGATTCTGGCCCGCAGGAATTTTTGCCGGGTTTGCGCCGACTCTTCGGTATAGACCAGCCGCCCGGTCATTCGCAGATGCACGCAGAGCCAGAGCGGGCTTTTTTTGCGGCAATTGCGGCCGAGATCAAAGACAATCTCTTTGCCGATCCGATTGACGCTCTGGATAACCCGGCCATGAACGCGCCGGAGGGAGGCCGACGCCAGTTTACGATCGAGTACTGCGAGAGAACGAATCCGGCGACCGGTCACGACCGGTGCGAGATCGCGGACAATCGTTTCAACTTCAGGTAATTCGGGCATGGTTGTCTATTTGTCGTCAAGTGGGCTCTGCGGTCGTGAGCGACCGCCAAGGCAGGTTATCCAGTGAGAGATGCCGTTCGAGGGCCGCCGCAAAACTTGCCGGATTACGGAATGTGCCGTCGTCGGCCAGCAACCCCAGAAAGTCCCGATGACCGCGGCCGTCACGATACTCCGGTTCACGGGGCGGATGGGTAAGATAGCGATCAATCAAACTAAAATCCGGGTCGATAAGCAAAGTCGTCGAGTAATACAGCAGCCCCTTCGTCCGGTAGACACATGAGCCGCCTACCTTATGGCCGTCGGCCACAAAGTCCGAAATCCCGTCAGGGTAGATTCCGGCCAGACCCAGTCGGGCAAGACTGTCGATCAGCCACGCCGTCAGCAAATTGAAATGGCGATGAGTGTGGTTGATGCCGGGGATCGGGAGCACAACGCTTACAATGACATTTCCCGGATCCACAACAACCGAGCAACCCCCGCCCCGGCGGCGCATGATCGGGACCCGGTCGGTATGACAAAAGTTAAGACGCAACTCTTTTTGCGGGTCCGATCCCCGTCCCAGCACAACCGTGGTCTCTACCGGACGGTAGACCCGCAAACGAGGGCGGCCATCAGCCGCCGTCGCCCCGAGGATAAATTCATCGGCGTCGTATTTTCTGATCTGGGGCAGGGTGACATTCATTGGTGATTCGCTTTATTTACGCGGGGGATTAATATGGACCGGCATCCCGGCGGCGACCTCGGCGGCTTCCATGATTGCCTCGGACAGTGTCGGATGGGGGTGAATGGTCACCATTAAATCTTCCAACGTTGCGCCCATTTCCAAAGCAAGCGTGCCCTCGGCGATCAACTCCGAAACATGCGGCCCGACCATTCCGACACCCAGGACGAGGTTTGTCTCCGGGTCGGAGATGATTTTGACCAGGCCATCGGTGCGGCCCATCGTGCGCGCCCGCCCCAGGGCGGTCAGCGGGAACCGACCGATATTTACTTTACGGCCCTGTTCCTCGGCTTCACGCTCGGTCAGGCCCGCCCAAGCCAGTTCGGGATCGGTGAAGACGACAGCAGGAATTGCCCGGTTGTCGAACTCCGCATTATATTCGGCAATGACCTCGGCGGCGACTTTGGCTTCGCGGCTGGCTTTATGGGCCAGCATCGGGCCGGGAGCAACATCGCCGATCGCAAAGATATGCGGCACACTGGTCCGGTTTTCCGTATTTACTTCGATTCGTCCCTGTTCATTCGGGGTGATCCCGATGGTTTCCAATCCGAGATTGTCGGTATTTGGTTTACGCCCGATTGCGACCAGCACCTGATCAAATTCCAGTGTGCTCGTTTCACCATTGTGTTCGATATTTGCGGCAAAGCCGATCGCTGTTTTTCCCAGTCCGACAACTTTCGAGTCGACCATGATCGATGCAAACCGTTTTTTGCAGCTACGGACCACGACATCAACCAAATCGGCATCGGCGCCCATCAGTAAACTCGGGAAAAATTCGACCATCGTTACTTTGGAACCCAGCCCGGCATAAACCAGGCCCAGTTCCATCCCGATATAGCCGCCGCCTACCACCAGGAGTTTTTCCGGTATTTCGGGTAATTTGAGTGCATCGGCCGAACTCCAGACTGACTGGTCGTAACCCGGGGGTAATTCGGTAAGTTTCGAGCCGGTGGCGATGATCGCATGTTTAAAATTGATTGTGCCCACTCCGCCGCCTTCAATCGCCAGTTCGTTTGGCCCGACAAACCGCGCCCGTCCCTTAATGACCTCGACGCCGCGTTTTTCCAACAGACCGGCGACCCCCTTGGTCAGTGCCGCGACCACCGAACCGGTCCAGCGGCGCAGGCCGTCCAAATCGGTCTGTACTTCACCGAAATTCAAGCCGAACCGTTTGGCTCGTTTGGCCGTCTCGATCAAATCCACGGCATTGATCAGCGCTTTCGACGGGATGCAGCCCTCGATCAGGCAGACACCGCCCAGCGATTCGCGTTCTTCGATCAGCGTGACTTCCTTGCCGAGATCGGCCGCGCGAATGGCGGCGATATATCCTCCCGGGCCGCCGCCGATAATGGCGACTTCGGTTTCCTGGGCGAGACTTCCCATGACCATGATCTATTCTCCCGGACGATCTGCGTCCGCTTAGGTCTCCAACAACAACATGTTCGGATGCGAGAGTTGCCGGACCATCTCGGTGACAAACCTCGCGGCATCCGCGCCGTCGGCAATCCGATGGTCAAATGCCATCGTCAACGGCAGCATTTTTCGAATTACGATCTGCCCGTCACGCACAACCGGCTTGTCCGTTGCCCCGCCCATCCCCAGGATAGCGACTTCGGGATAGTTGATCGTCGGCATCATCCCTGTTCCGCCGAGTACCCCGATGTTGGTAATCGTGAAGGTGCCGCCGCGCATCTCGGAAACTTCCAGCGTGCCCTCCCGGGCGCGCGTGGCCAGATCGCGAATGTCGTTCGCGATTTCGATGATACTCTTCTGGTCGGTGTTTTTGACCACCGGTACGATCAGCCCGCGACCCGAATCGACCGCGATGCCGATATTATAAAATTTCTTGTAGATGATCTCTTCTTTGAGCGCATCGAGACTGGCGTTAAACCGGGGGGCGGCACGCAAACCAGCCGTCACCGCTTTGACGACAAATGCCAACAGGGTCAACTTGGCGTCCGATTTGCCCTGACGGCGTTCATTCTCGTTGCGCCGGAATTCCTCAAGCAGGGTGACATCGGCTTCATCCATATGCGCCACGTGCGGCACGAGTACCATTGAGGTGACCATCTTGCGCGCCACTTTACGGCGGATCGACCGCAGTTGTTCTTTTTCCACCGGCCCCCAAACAGAGAAATCGGGGAGTGGTTCGATATCCAAAAGTGGAATTGTCGAGGCCGCATGAGCGGCAAACTCGGCTTCGGGGGCGGTCGGTGTTTTGGCCGCCTTCTCCGCGGGAGTGCCGGAGGGCACCGCCGAGGGTTTTCCCTCGGCAAAGTTTTTTACATCGTCAAACGTTACTCGACCGCCGGGGCCCGACGCAGGGACGGAATTAATATCAACACCCAACTCACGCGCGAGCCGCCGGGTTGCCGGGGCCGCCGGGACCGGACGGCCGATCACCGGAGCAACTGTCGGCTCCACTGGTTTTTTGTCCGATGTGGGTTTTGCTGTTTCTTTTACCGGTGTTGCTTCGGCGGGCTTTTTTGCCGGTGCGGCCGCTGTGCCGCTGCCGTCGTCGATAACCGCAATGACCTCCCCGACATTGACTGTATCGCCGACTTTGCCGTTTGTCGAGATGACTTTCCCGCCCTTGGGCGAGGGGATGGTCACCGCCGCCTTATCGGTTTCGATTTCGACCAGCGGATCATCTTCGACAATAGTATTACCCGGCTCGACATGCCATTTGAGCACTTCGCCCTCGTGAATTCCTTCTCCGAGATCAGGCAGAATAAATTCGTACACGACGACCTCCTAAAAGTCGAGGGTTTCTTCCAGTGAACGGGCGATTCGTTGTTCGTCGGGCAAGTACATCATCTCCCGGCCGAAATAGGGCGTGACCACGTCATAATTGGTGACCCGGCCGACCGGCGCTTCCAGATACAACAGCGCGTCGTCATTGATCCGGGCGACGATCTCCGACGAGGCACCAAACGATCGCGGTGCTTCCTGCACCACCACACACCGTCCGGTTTTCTTAACCGATTCGACAATTGTGTCCGCATCCATCGGCGCGATAGTCAACAAGTCGATCAACTCAATGGTAATGTTGCGTTTTTTCTGTATTAAATCTACGGCTTTCAGTGTTGGCCGCATCATTGCACCCCAGGCGACGACCGTCAGGTCGGTTCCCGCCTGGACAACCTGTGCTTTGCCGAGTTCACGGACTTCTTCTTCTTCGGGAACTTCCTCGCGAAAGGCACGGTACGAGCGTTTCGGTTCCATGAATACTACGGGGTCCGGGTCACGGATTGCGGCGAGCATCAACGCCCGCGCATTGCGTGGACCCGACGGGATCACCACCGTCACCCCGGGGATGGTGGCATACATCGCTTCACGGCTTTCGGAATGGTGCTCCAAGGCCCGTACGGCGCCACCGTACGGCATGCGCAGGACCAGCGGGCAAGTCCATTTTCCCATTGTACGCGCCCGCATTCGCGAGGCGTTACCCTCAAGTTGCGGGATGCTCAAATATGAAAAACCCGAAAACTGCATTTCGGCGACCGGTCGTAAGCCGGCCATTGCCATACCAATCGACGCCCCCACAATCGCCGACTCGGCCAACGGCGTGTCGATTACGCGTTTTTCGCCGAATTTGTCGTGCAGGCCGTCGGTCACCCGGAAAACACCACCATCAACTCCGACATCCTCACCCAGCACGATCACATTTTCATCGTTGGCCATTTCCTCAGTAAGCGCCAGGTTGATCGCTTGCACCATATTCAACTTAGCCATTGGCCGCCTCCTTGTTGAGGTTTGCCAAAAAAGCGGTGCGTTGTCGTTCAATTGACGGATGCCTGGTTCCCAGAACATGGTCGAATGAAATATCCGGCGGCCAATCGGTGGCGGCCTCGAATTTCTTGACCTCGTCGTCGATATAGGCCTTAATCTCGGTTGCCAATGCGGCGTGGCTCTTTTCGTCGAGCAGGCCTTTATTTTCAAGGTAGACGCGAAACCGAGTCAGCGGGTCTTTTTTCCACCACTCTTTTTCCTCATCCTCACTGCGATATTTTTTCGGATCGTCGGCAGTTGTATGCATCATCAACCGATAGGTTACCGCCTCAATCAAAGTCGGTCCCTCCCCGGCGTGTGCGCGGTCGAGTGCCTCTTTGGTGGCCTGATACATCGCCAGCGGGTCGTTTCCGTCGACCTGGATCCCCGGCATATCATAGGCCACCGCCCGCTGAGCAATTGTTTTTGCGCGAGTTTGCATCTTCCGTGGGGTTGAAATCGCCCATTGGTTGTTTTGCACGATGAAAACCACCGGCGCTTGCCAGACCGAGGCAAAATTCAACGCTTCGTGGAAATCGCCTTCTGACGTGGCGCCGTCGCCAAGAAAAGTAATCACCGCCGAATCTTTTTCACCTTTATACTGCATGGCATAGGCGAGGCCGACAGCATGCAGTGTCTGTGAAGCGACAATGACCGACATCGGCAAAACCCGCTTTGCCGGATCGAAAGTATTTCCCTCTTCGTAGCCGTTAAAGTAAGCCAAATACTGTGAGAGCGGTTCGCCCCGAAAAAGCCGCGCACCCGGTTCACGAAACGTGCCGACGATCCAGTCTTCGTCCGATGCGGCCGATATCGGGGCGGTAAAGGCGGCCTCCTGACCGGTGCCCGGACCGAATGTGCCCAGCCGCCCCTGGCGCTGCAATTTCAACATTCGGGCATCGGTTTCGCGGGCCAACAGCATCGTCCGGTAGAGTTTATGCAATTCATCATCGGAGAGCTTTGGCTCAAGCTTCGCGTCGACCACACCCTTCTCGTTGAGGATTTGCAGGTAGGAGATGCTGAAATCACCTATTTTTTTGAGCGGCATCTGTACGTTCCCTTCTTTCGATCCCCGAGAAAAATCTATCGATGTAAACTAAAATATACGGTCTTACCACCTTGACGGTTGGTCACCACTCTATGTTGATATCGATTATTGAGCCGCGTCAGCTCTACACTCTTTGTCGCTAAGATGCTGTTAGATTATCGCTTATCGTAATTATTCTGTCGGCCGGGTCGGATATACCTCCCCCTGTTTCTGAAATCCAACTATGCAGGCCCCCGAGGGCTTGATACGACATACGCAGTTATCTTATTTCTCGGGAGCAGCATTGACCACTTCGAGTTCGATGTCGATCGTGATTTTGTTGCCGATCAGCAGATCGCCGGTTTTCATCAGCCCGCCGTAGGCGAGGCCGTATTCCTGGCGGTCAAGCTTAAGGCCGGTTTCGATACCCATTCGCTTCTCGCCGCGCATGCCGTCGATCGGTCCGGCCAGGGTAAACGGCAGGACGATTTTCTTGGTCACTCCATGCATCGTCAGGATACCCTGGGCCACCATCCCATCTTTGATTTTTTCTACTTTCTCGCTGACAAAGGTGATTTCCGGATATTTCTCGGCCTCAAAGAAATCTTTACTCCGGAGATGGTCGTCGCGGCCTTTGTTATCGGTGTTGATGCTGGCGGTTTTAATCGTCACTGAAACCGACGACTTGGTCGGGTTTTCCGCGTCGTAAACAACCGTTCCGGAAAATTCACCAAAATTACCCCGGACTTTGCTGAGGCCCATATGCCGAACCCAGAAACTAATTGATGAATGGGCGCCATCAATTGTGTAGGTCTCGGCGGCGAGGGTCGACCCGGCAATAAACACGGTGATGACGGCCAACAGCAGTGCACTTTTTAAACGCATTGTAAATCCTCCGTAGTGTAAGAAAGGGGCGGGATAGCCCTTGGTCAATCCCGCCCGATCATTGTAGTGCGCGTTTTCTTTTTCAGGTCGGACAATAACCGACTGGATTTTCCCAGGCGACGGTCAGGCCGTCGCATGCGCGCCGAACCATTCCCTGGAGCCGTCCGGATCGCCTTTCATCGTGTCGTCGCCCTCGTGCCAATTCGCCGGACAGACTTCGCCGGTCTCGCGGGTTTTCTGAATCGCTTTTAGGACCCGGAGCACTTCTTCCACATTGCGGCCAATGCCCAGGTCATGGACGACTTCGAAAGCCACATTGCCTTCGGGGTCGATGATATACAGCCCACGCAAGGCAATGCCGGCATCAAGCAGGACGCCATAGTCGCGGCTGATATCTTTGGTCAAATCGGCAAGCAATGGAAAGTTGATCTTGCCCAGGCCGCCCTGATTGCGCGGTAAGTTTACCCAGGCCAGGTGTGAAAACTTGCTGTCGACCGAACAACCGAGAATCTCGGCACCGGCGGCGGCAAACTTGTCGTAGTGGTCGGAAAATGCCGTGATCTCGGTCGGGCAAACAAACGTAAAGTCCAACGGGTAGAAAAACAGCACGACCCACTTGCCCTTATAATCATCCAGCGAGATTTCCTTGAACTCGTGACCGACGACAGCGTCGGTGGCAAACTTCGGGGCTTCTCTGGTGACCAAACTCATTGTATCTTCCTCCTGTGGGACTCGTTGTCCCGTTTTGTTTTCTTTTTCAATCTCATCATCGATAAAGCAACGACCGTGCCAACGGACGATCATTGCGATTATCACCCTGTTAAGTAATAGTTTGCAGCAAGCGCCAAAAATCACAATCCGTCGAGAGGTGTCTCATAGCAAGAAACGAGACACATTGTGATGTTCGCTATTCGAATAGGGTGGATTGTTTAGTAGCAGATATAAGATAAGCTCGAGGACAAAAATAACCCGTGTGATGGAAACCCATTTGGGGACGAATGTCCCTTAATCCCATTTGTCGGCTTCTTTGTGTTTAGCGCATTCTTCATCGGCCAACTTGCGCAGACGGTAGGCCATGTCACGGAGAATACCATATAAAATGGCACACGACGAATCGTTGCGGTCGCGGTCGCCCTCATCGGCGAGCGCCAGCATCTCCCGGCTAATCGCCAGGACCCGACGGATATTTTCATTTGACGGTGCTGACATATTTTTGCCCACGGTCTTTTGATACACTGATCAGACTAAAGCAAGCGGTATGCCATCACCGGGGAAATGCCGGATTCCGGCTACAAATCATTTGCCGAAAGGAAGCGATAGAGTGTCGCCCGGCCGACACCGAGGAGCTTGGCGGCCTTGACCTTATTGCCACCGGCGGCAGACAGCGCTTCGCCAACGGTTTCTATCGAAAGTTTTCCACGTTTCCGGGATTTTTTTTCAGCCGGTGTCGACGGTATCAGATTAATCGGCTCGAATGAGACAGTCGGGCCGTCGGCATCGCGAATCTCCGGCGGCAAGTGCTCGGCTCCGACCAGGTCTCCGGCATGGCGGATTGCCGAATAACGAAGGGCATTAATCAATTCACGGACATTTCCGGGCCAGTCATAGCGCATCAATTGTTCGATCGCGGCCGGAGCAAGGCTCAATTTGGGTTTGCCGGTTTCGTTACGAATATCGGTAATAAATTTTTGTAAAAGAGGAGGAATATCTTCCGGGCGTTCCCGCAATGGCGGCAGTTCGATCGGCACGACGCACAACCGATAATAGAGGTCTTCGCGGAATTTCCCCTCTTTGATCAACTGTCGGAGGTCGCGGTTGGTTGCCGAAATTACCCGAACATCGACAGAAATCGATTCCTCGCCGCCGACCCGCTCAAACCGCTTTTCCTGCAATACCCGCAGTAATTTCACCTGAAACGCCGGAGTCAATTCGCCCACTTCATCAAGGAATAAAGTCCCGCCGTCGGCCAGTTCAAAGCGGCCTTTCTTATCGCGGATTGCCCCGGTAAAGGCCCCGCGCACATGGCCGAACAATTCACTTTCCAAAATATTCTCCGGCAAGGCCCCGCAGTTGATCGGGACAAATTCCCGGCCGGCGCGACGGCTCTCATTATGAATCGCGTTGGCAACCAGTTCCTTACCAGTACCGCTCTCGCCGGTAACCAATACCGGGTAATCGGAGCTGACTACCTGGCGGATTGTTTCGAATACTTCCTGCATCGCCGGCGAAACCCCGATCATCCCGTGGAAACTTCGTTTCTCATGTAATTGCCAGCGCAGGTCACTGACTTCGGTAATGTCCCGGAACGCGGCCAGCACACCGCCGGGAATATCACGTTCCGACTCAATTGACGAAATCGACAACTGTAGTAACTTGCGGTTGTTGGTCACATCGGTAAATTTTACTTGGTAGTCGTGGGGCTGAAGCGTCGTCTCTCTTTCTTGTTGAAACGAGCATTGCCCGCCGCAGAGGCCGCCGCCAAAAATCTCGTGGCAGTCGCGGCCGAGCACCTCTTCGCGTTTCCGGCCGGTTATCCGCTCGGCCGCCTCATTAAATAGATAAATATGGCGATAATTATCATGCACGATCACGCCGTTGGTCATCGAATCAAGCAGCCGTTGAGTGTCCTGGCGATGCGCAATCAGCGTGGAGAGATACCCGGTATTGACCAGAGTTTCGATCATCTGTTGCAGATGGTCTCGAATCGTAATTAATTTCGCACGATCAAAGTTTGAATAACCGCCTGAGTCCCAGTACAGCCGCGATGGTCGCCCGATAAACAAGGGGGCCTTGACAAACGTCCCGCCTTTGTTGTCCGGCTCCGGCGTTTGGCAATACTCATAAGCATCCTTATCAAGAGTAATGATCAGATCAAATGTTTTCCCGGCGAGATCGTCGATTGTCCGTCCGCTGTGCGGGGAGAGGTCAATCTGTTGCTCGCGCAGGACGGCCACGGCTTCGGGGGATATCGAATCGCCGCCGATGCCGGCACACGTACTATCGGCAGACTTGCCGGTCGTGGACAGGATCCCCCGGGCCATCCCACTGATCGTGCAATCTCCACCACTGAGAAATAAAATTTTCAATTCAGACTCAGACATTGTTCCTCCAAAGGTCACCGAAAGATAACCACTTGTCTCAAATACGTCAAAGCTCCGCGATATGAGACATGTCTCAGTCATTATTTTGAATTATTCGGCTCATAATATAGATTGATAATTGTTGTCCAAGTATATGGTTGCTTTACATTGCTTATTTGGCGATATTGCCAAATAAGAAAGTAAAAAAGACGTAGAATCTTTCAGAATAAGGAGAAGTAAATAAGTGAACGCGAAAAAAATTCTGACGGTTGTCTTATTGATCTTCGTTGCCGGGAGTCTCGGTTACCTGCTGGTTGGTAAGACTGGTAGATCGACAAACGAAGAATCGATAACGCCGATCGCCGCAGAGGAGATTGAACTTCCCGACCATCAGGTGAAAGCATACTATTTCCATTGGACCGCCCGCTGCAAGACCTGCCTGAAAATTGAAAAGTACACCAAAGAGGTGTTCGATTCCAATTTTGCTGAGTTTCTGACCTCCGGTGAAATCACTTGGCAGGCGGTCAATGTTGAGGAGCCGGCCAATGAGCATTTCGTCAAAGACTACAAACTTACTTCCAGTTCATTGGTTCTTGTCAACATGTACAATGAAAAACAGACCGAATGGAAAAATCTTAAGCGGGTCTGGAAACTGGCCGGGGATAAAGCGGCGTTTATAACTTACGTCCGGGATGAAACCCGCGATTATCTACAGGGCGAGGGTTGATGGACGATCTCTTTTTTGGCGCGGCCTCGGCATTGTGGCTGGGGATCCTCACCTCGATCAGTCCCTGTCCGTTGGCAACCAACATCGCCGCGATCTCCTATATCGGCCGCCGCGTGGGGAAACCACAACAGGTTCTTTCCGCCGGGTTGCTCTATACCGTCGGTCGCAGCCTGACCTACCTGGTACTCGGTGTCCTGTTGGTCTCCAGCTTGCTGGAAGCGCCCTACCTGTCGCATCTGTTGCAGAAATACATGAACAAGCTGCTGGGGCCGATTTTGCTGGTGGCCGGGATGTTTATGCTCGAGTTGTTGAAATTCGGCGGTTCCGGCTCGGGAATCAGCGAGAAGATGCAGGCCCGGGTCGATCGCGGCGGGACTTGGGGCGCGGGGTTATTGGGGTTTGTCTTCGCCCTGACATTCTGCCCAATTTCGGCGGCCCTATTTTTCGGCAGCTTGATTCCGTTGGCGGTCAGTTACCAATCGGAAGTCTACCTGCCCACTTTGTACGGGATCGGGACCGCGTTGCCTGTTTTCATCTTTGCGCTCTTTATCGCCCTCGGCGCCCGTTCGGTGGGCAAAGCCTTCGATCGAATTACTCAGATTGAACGCTGGGCGCGATGGGTAACCGGCTTGGTTTTTATCGGCGTCGGCATCTATTACACTTTACGTTTTATCTTTGGGGTAATCTCTTAACCGGTGAGTCAATATGGAACCAAATGTACAAGCACGATTTGCGGCGCGGGCGAAAATCATCAAGGCCATGGGCCACCCTACGCGGTTGTTCATTGTCGATACCCTCTCACGCGGTGAGGCCAACGTACAGGAATTGACCAAAGCGATCGGCGCAGATATGTCCACTGTTTCGCGTCATCTCGGCCTGCTTAAAGAAGTCGGTATCATCCGGTCGGAGCGACGTGGTTCACAGGTGTATTACCGGCTGCAAATACCCTGTGTCCTGAATTTCTTCGATTGTGTCGAATCGGTGATCAAACTCACCGCTGAAGAGCAACTCAAACTGGCCGAGTGATGTAATTCTCATGTAATTCGTATGTCATGAACTGGGAAAAAGAATACAAACCGCTGCTGGTCATCGTCGGCGTATTCCTTGCCGTCTATTATCTCCCGGTTGGCCAGGTTCGGTTCAACAATGCCGTTACCGAGGCCCTGGCGCTGGCTCGCTGGTATGCGCGCGAACATGTTCTGCTCTGCCTGATCCCGGCCTTTTTTATCGCGGGGGCGATCGCGGTTTTTGTCCGTTCCGCCTCGGTGATTAAATATCTTGGCGCACAGTCCCGGAAAGTTGTCGCCTACAGTGTCGCCTCGGTTTCCGGTTCGGTACTGGCGGTTTGTTCATGTACCGTCCTGCCGCTGTTTGCCGGGATCTATCGTATGGGCGCGGGGTTGGGGCCGGCCGTCGCCTTTCTTTATTCCGGACCGGCGATCAATATTTTGGCGATCATCCTCACTGCGCGTATTCTCGGTCTGCCCCTGGGGATCGCCCGCGCGGTGGGGGCGGTCGTTTTCAGTATCGTCATCGGCTTGATTATGCACCTGGTTTTTCGCCGCGACGAGCAGGCCAAGGCGGAAGCACAGGCGGCGATGCCCGAACCGGAGGCCGCGCGCCCGCTCTGGCAAACCGCCGTTTACTTTGCGACCATGATCGCCATTCTGGTTTTCGCCACCTGGGCCCGACCGGCCGAGCCGGTTGGTTTCTGGCAGTCCATCTACCAGATCAAGTGGCCGCTGACCGGGATTGGCGCCGCGATATTAAGCCTGATTCTCTATCGCTGGTTCACGGTCAGCCGCCTGCGCCTGATCCTGGCCGGCCTCCCGGTCGTCGTGCTGGCTTTCTGGCTGCCGGATCAGCCGTTGCTCGCCTTCACTGCCGGGGTTTTGGGGTTGTCGGTCATTACGTCAACCGGCAGGGGAGAGACACGCGAGTGGTTCGAATCAACCTGGGGTTTCACCAAACAAATCCTCCCGTTGTTATTTTATGGTGTATTGATTGCCGGCGCACTGCTGGGTCGCCCCGGGCATGAGGGGTTGGTCCCGGCAGAATGGGTGGCCAACATGGTTGGCGGTAATTCACTCTGGGCGAATTTGTTTGCCTCGGTGGCCGGTGCGTTCATGTATTTTGCCACGCTTACCGAAGTGCCGATCCTGCAAGGGCTGATTGGCAACGGGATGGGGCAAGGCCCGGCTTTGGCCTTGCTGCTGGCCGGGCCGGCATTGTCGCTGCCGAATATGCTGGTTATCCGCAGTGTAATCGGCTCCCAAAAAACAGTCGTGTTTGTGGGTCTGGTGATCATCATGGCCACAATCAGCGGCATGGTTTTTGGAACGTTTTTTTAATTTCTTCGAGATGAAAGGAGGCAGAAATATGTTGGATCCAAAAAACTTCATGGAAGTCGGTTTGGCTTTTCATGGGCATAAGTGTCCAGCCATGCCGCTTGGTTTGCGGGCGGCCGTAGCGGCGATGAATATTCTGGAGGTCGAACGGGCCAGAGACAAGGAACTGCAGGTTATTTCCGAAACAGGCAAAGGGCATGCGGCTGGGTGTTTTCTCGACGGCATCATGGTGGCGACCGGTTGTACTTACGGCAAATCGAATATCGAAAAACGCTACTACAACAAGATGGCTTTCACGCTTATTGATGTCCAGGGTCAAAGATCGGTGCGGGTATCGCTTAAACCGGAATTTTTCGCCCGGATGTTGAAGTCACCCTTTGTTGAACAGCGTAAGCAAGGCATCCCGCCCCAGGATATCGCCCCGGAAATCACCGGTCCACTGGTCGAAAATATCATGTCCATGCCGGAAGAGATGTTTCTGGATATCGGTACGATTACACCTCGCGAATATACTCGCAAAGCAGGTGTTTTCGATGCTGAGTCTTGTTCGCAATGTAAAGAGATGGTTTTCATAGACAAATTGCTCGACACGAGCGCCGGTCGCATTTGTCTCGCGTGCAAGGGCAAAGCCGAGAAAGGCGATTAATTCTTTATGGGCCAAATCCTGCTCCTCGCCCTGGTTTTCTTTGTAATCTCGACGGTCTTCTCGATGATCGGGATGGGTGGGGGAATTCTGTATGTCCCGGTTCTTCTTTTTGCGGGGTTTTCATTTAAGCAGGCTCCGGCCATCAGTCTGATATTGATCGCGGCGACCTCTGTGGCCGCGCTGTTTACTTTCTGGCGCAACCGCAAAGTTGACTGGAAACTGGCCCTGGTCATCGATCCCCCGACTGACGTGATGGCCTTTGTCGGAGGTTATTTCAGCACACTTATTCCGGAAGCAATACTGAGGAGTTTTCTGGTTGGGATACTTGTAATTGCCGGTACACTTATGCTGAGAAACAACTCACACCGGCCCGCAATTGAAATCCGCGGCAGAGGGTGGTGGTGGTGGCAGCGCAGCTTTAACGGCGTCAATTATGCTGTAAACCTGCCGTTGGTGCTGAGTGCCACGGCTCTCATCGGCATCCTGTCCGGTATGCTGGGGATCACCGGGGGAATTATCAAGTTACCGATCATGGTGCTTTTGTGCGGAGTACCGATGGATATTGCTGTCGCCACATCTACGGTCATGGTGGCCGTGACTGCTCTGTCGGGTCTTGCCGGACACGCGGTACATGGCCAGATTGATTGGCGCGTCGGTCTTGTTTTAGCTGTGGCGGCTGTCGCGGGCGGACTTTTAGGCAGCAAGATTTCTATCTCGATGAACAAGGTGCGTCTAAAACGGATGTTCGGTCTGATTGTCTGGCTGGTAGCCGTTCGCATAGTTTTCCAACTGCTCGTTTAAAGGGGCGAAAAATCATGAAACAAATCCAAATTCTTGGTACCGGCTGCCCCAAGTGCGACAAACTGGCCGAGTTGACCAGGGAAGCCGCCGCATCGCTCGGCGGCGATTACGAAATCGAGAAAGTTACCGAAATCAACCGGATCACCGCTGCGGGGGTAATCATGACTCCGGCGCTGATGGTTGACGGCACAGTCAAAGTTGTCGGCAAAGTTCCCGACCTTGATGAAATCAAAAAACTGATCGGCTAAGGGAGATCATGGGCTATCTGGTTACACAGGTGCGTATCGGCGCACACAAAGTCGGCATCACCGGACTCGAGGACACATTCCGTGAAGTGCAGGCCCTGGAGTTATCCGGCGACGATGCCCTGGCCGACGAAATTTTTGCCCGGGTCAAAGCGCAAAACTACATTCCCTCGGGTGTTGAGGCCGAATACCGCCGGGCGATGTTTATGGAATTCCGCCGATTTTGCGGAGAACAGGTTGTTGACGATCCACAAGTGCCCGAAATCCGGATTTATGGCGGTGATTGACTGAATGCCAATGAACTGAGACGGCGCGTGATCGCTGTCGTGGCCAAAGAAGGCATCACCGCAGACGTGCAGCATATCAATAGTCTGGCCCAGATTGCCGAATATGGGGTGTTGCCGTCGCCGGTGCTGATGATCAACGGAGAAATCAAAGCCAAGGGGCGGTTGCTCTCCCTTTCCGAGATTAAAAAACTGCTCAGATTTGCTTAGCATGCGGCGAAACCACTACCGGAGAATCAGCAAATGAAAACCGTGAAAACGCTCCGCGTTCTTTTCCTTTGTACCGGTAATTCCTGCCGCAGCCAAATGGCCGAGGGCTGGACGCGTCAACTCAAAGGCGGGCTGATCGAACCTTACTCCGCCGGGATCGAAATACACGGTATGAACCAGAGCGCCATCCGCGTGATGAACGAGGTCGGTGTGGATATCAGTGCGCGCCGCTCCAAGCACGTCGATGAGTTATCTGCGGTCGAATTTGATTATGTCGTGACCGTCTGCGGCCAGGCCAATGAACATTGCCCGGTTTTTCCCGGCAAGACGAAGGTCGTCCACGTTGGTTTTGACGATCCGCCGAAACTGGCCAAAGATGCCGCATCCGAAGAGGAAGCTCTCGGCCACTACCGCCGCGTACGCGACGAGATCAAGGCATTTGTCGAAACCCTTCCCGAATCGTTAACCAATGAGGAAAACACCTGATGGCAACCAGGGCCTGTATTACTAAAGAAGCGCGCGGACTTGGATCGTTCGAACGCTATCTCACTGTCTGGGTGCTGCTCTGCATCGGCGCCGGAATCGCGTTGGGTAAATTCGCACCCGGTATCGCCAGATATCTCGATTCGCTCACGCTCGATGTCGGCGGCGCGCCGGTTGTCTCGATCCCCATCGCGATCTGTCTGTTTTTTATGATGTACCCGATTATGGTCAAGATCGATTTCGGCGAGGTCCTTCGCGCCGGTAAGAATGTCAAACCGGTCGGATTGACTTTAGTGGTCAACTGGCTGATCAAGCCCTTTACGATGTATGCCATCTCGATTTTCTTCCTCGGGACACTTTTCCGCACCTTCATCGGGCCGGAGGCGGTTGACCTGGTCCGGCTCCCGCTCGGCCTCGATCTCCCGGTCGGCGCCGTTCACGGTGTCGGCACCGTTGTCTCCATAGATGGTATCCGCATGCTCGAAGTGCCGCTCTGGCGATCATACCTCGCCGGGTGTATCCTGCTGGGTATTGCACCGTGTACCGCGATGGTGTTGGTCTGGGGGTATCTCGCGCGCGGAAACGACGGCCTTACGCTGGTCATGGTAGCGATCAATTCGTTGGCAATGCTGTTTCTCTATGGCCCGCTGGGCGGTTTTCTCCTGGGGGTCGGCCGGTTGCCGGTGCCGTGGGAGGCCTTGCTTCTTTCGATTTCAATTTATGTCGCCTTGCCTTTGTTTGCCGGCTACCTCTCCCGTAAAGCTATTGTCGGCGTGAAAGGGGCGGCCTGGTTTAAAGATAAATTCCTGCACATCCTTACGTCGGTTACGATCAGTGCATTGTTGTTGACCCTTGTTTTATTGTTTTCTTTCAAAGGTGAGGTCATCCTTTCCAATCCGCTGACTATTCTCTGGATCGCCATCCCATTGTTTATCCAGACGACGTTCATTTTCGGGATCACCTATCTGGCAGCGCGCTGGCTAAAACTCGAATATGCCGACGCCGCTCCGTCGGCGATGATCGGTGCGTCCAACCACTTTGAAGTTGCCATCGCCACGGCAACGATTTTGTTCGGTATCTCCTCCGGTGCGGCCCTGGCGACTGTTGTCGGCGTTTTAATCGAAGTGCCGGTGATGCTCATGCTTGTGCGAATTTGCCTCCGCACATCTCATTGGTTCCCGCAGGGGAGATAGTCGATCCCGGCAGGCAAAAAATCGCTTGGAACCCACAATTGACGAATTATTATGGTAGACAGACCCATTTCGCGGTGATGACCTGGTACAAAAGGGCTATGGTTGGATGCTCAAGGATACCGGCAATGAATTTTCGGGGGAAGTATTTGCCTATGTGATGAAAAACAAGCCAGTAATGCCGCGCACCGCCTTGCGTTATGCCATCGAGAAACTCCCCGCCGCACAGCGGAAGGAGGCGATGAAAAAACCATAAAATCCAAACTTTTCCCGTCCCGCTGCTTTACTAACCCTCTTTTTCTGTTAAACTTACTACTATACGATATGTGATATGCAGAGCATATTGACAAACGGCGGATACGAAGGAGCATATAGATGACGCAAACTGCCAATGATCAGATCGGTACCATCGGCTGGGTTGATCTCACTGTTCCCGACGCGGATAAAATTAAAGATTTCTATTCACGGGTGGTCGGCTGGATGTCCGCTTCGGTTTCGATGGGTGAGTACAACGATTTTAACATGCTGCATCCGCAGACTGGTGCGCCCACTGTGGGTATCTGCCACGCCCGCGGGGTCAACGCCGACCTCCCCGCTCAGTGGTTGCTCTATGTTGCGGTGGAAAACCTGGACAACAGTGTCGCAAGCTGTGTCGAACTGGGTGGCAAGGTCCTGGTCGCGCCAAAATCATTTGGCAGCGACGCCCGCTTTTGTGTGATCGAGGATCCCGCCGGCGCGGTGATCGCGCTGGCTGAGAATGTGACCCCGACAAGCGCCGAATAGCAGATCGATCCCCGGTCTGGAAATGTACGCGGCGGATGATTGTTCATCCGCCGCGTTGTCGTTGCCGATTCGACCCATAAGCCCGCTCATTCAATAAGGTAATAGGTCACAGTAACATTTGCGTCAAAGGCAATCTTGTCGATTATCAGCGATTGAGTGTCCGATACTTTAACGCCGATCGGCCCGGCTGGACCGCCACGATGAGGTTGAGAATAGCGCCACGGAACGGCAGTCTGAGGCTCGATTTTATAAACCTTGCCGAGACACACGCCCATGGTTTCCGCCATTGCCACTGCTTTGGTCCGGGCATCCTCCAGAGCAAGTAGTATTGCTTCTTTCACGAACCGAACACGCTCAGAGTGATCAATTCCCACTTCTATCGTGCGTATTATGGGGACATTGCTGAGTATAATCATCAGGGAATCATACCGCGAAAAATCCCTGAGGATAAAAGAGAAATGAGAATTTGCCTGATATCCCGCGCGTTTCCGGCCTCGCTTTGTGTATTTCCAGTTATCGCCGAATTTTACTTGAGAGGCGACAATTTCATCCTCCCGGATGTTGAAAGATTTGAGAACAGCCCGTACTTCCGTGATAATCTCGAGGTGTCGTCGCATGGTTTTGTCTGCCTCAGAACCCGTGTTACCCAAATCAATCTCCCAATGCAGCTCATCCGGGATGACTTCAATCTGGCCGATCCCCTGCGCAATCAGGTACGGTGTTTCCGATTGATCCGCCGTCGCAGTGCTCATCGACATCAGAAGCATAACTGCCGCCATAAAAAGAGTGCGCATGTTTCCCTCCCAGGAAATGAGTGAATGTTCCGACAGTAGGCGGTGGCAAGGGGGGATGACATTGGCTGACGCGTCAACATTATTACAGTTGGCCGGCGCAGATATTCCCCAAAACAAAAGCAGAGGATGAGTAAACATCCGCCGTTTTTACAGAAGTTTGTGCGTTGGTGCCCGATTCGGTGTCGCCGGGGTGATTGCACACCCATGATGCAGGGCGGCCTGCCGGTCGGCGTCCAACTGCCCCCCGGTCAGATCGAATGACGTTACTTTCGCGCCAGCAAGCCGCAGACAACGGTCCGTTGTCCACCGGCGCCGGTTAAGCAGAGGATGTCTTTCCCCTGTAAATTCTGCAGTATTTCCCGTGGGTAGATATGGGCATACGGCTTGGGCCGGTATTCAAATTTCCCCGCGACATAATCCTCAAACAGTCCCGGTTTCAACTCCAGCCATGGGGGCATGCTGCCCGCCGCATTCCACGTCGTTGTTTCAGGCCGCCTGATTGCGCCTGGCGAAATCAGCAAGAGTGGGCATAAAAATTCCAAATGAGAAGATACACTAACGGCGTGTATGTACGTCGCAGAAAAACATTCCCGGATCAGTGATTCAAACGTCAGCTTATCAATCGATCAACAGCCCGTTTGTCCTGCTACAGACTCCGTTTGCGTCGGCGGAGGCCGCGACGGCTGCCTTTGTTTTTGAACGGCTTGCCCTTGCTGTTGAACATGTGCGGGTCGGGTGGGGCCATCGGCTCACGAAACTGTCGGCCGCCACCGGGCCGTTGGGGTCGGTCTTCGGCCAGATTGATTTTCAACCGTCTTCCCCCAAGCTCAAAGTCGTTGAACTTGGCGATTGCGGCGTTGGCTTCGTATTCTTTGGAAAATTCGACAAAGGCGAACCCACGCGGGCGGCCGGTCGCCCGGTCGGCGGGCAGGAAGATATCGGTGATCTCCCCGGCTTCCGAGAGTAATGCCGAGAGATCGTCTTCAGTCGTTTCGTAGTTCAAATTGCCGACGAATACTTTAGCAGAAATGGTCTTGCTCCTTCCGGTTAGATTCTTCCAGCAGTCCGCTCCATTGCGACAGACCAACCCTGCGCGGCGCTCACAGACCGGCGCCGCCGAGCCGGTGGCTGGCTCTGAACAAACATCTCACACAGAACATACGGCCCAATCGGCTGTCAGGCAAGGCGGTGACCGCAAAAATACCGGATAAAAAACCGGCGGCAGCCGTTGAGGCGCCGCCGGGGGACGTGTTTGTACTAAAACACGAGGTTATGGGCAAAGCTGATCAGCGCGCTTCCCGTCCCACCTGTTTGGCGTGGACGATTGCCAGCGTGCGATAGATCATATGGGCGAATTTCGAATACGGCATATACCACAACAGGAAATAGACAAACACCAGGTGCAGGAAGTAATTCGCATAGGCCAGCATCGGCAGTCCGGTATAGCGCATCAGCCAGGCCAGGACTCCGGAAAGCCCGGCCAGGGTAATTATATACAAAAACAGGTAGTCGGTATATCCATTGGCGCCGACTTCATCTTTATTCCCCCAGCGCCGCGTGAGCAGCATCACCCCGCCGACTAACAGCAATACACCGGATATCGCCCCGAGAAACTTAACCGGATGCGGGAGGTCAAGCGGAAGCTGGAAAAATGGATGGAGTGATTCTAACCCCAGCAAATGCAGATAATGGGGGACAAAAATGAAAAGGAAAACCAGTCCAGTGGTAGCCATTGCACCGAGGAACCCATAGAACAGAATCATGTGCGCGATCTTGCGCGGTTTGTTGGTGACGCATTTGTTGAATTTCTCGTGGGTCAGGATTTCCTTGATCGTCATGATCAGTGCGGTGATAAAGCCAAGTTTCACCGGACGGCCGGACGCCTGCAAAGCGTCCCAGAACCGTTTAAACGCCACCGCGGCAAAACTGAAAATCATGATATTCCCGAACACAAAGAGCACATCGACTGACGTATGCGGCATGAAGATATTAAAATCGATTATCGACGTGGTCACGAAGGTAAACTCGCCGGTTACCGTCCGCGGCGCGGTAAAATAGATGCCGGCCAGGATCACCACAATCGGCAGCAAAAACAACCACGGCAAGGCGCCCGGGTTGGCTAATGCCTTCCCCATGAATTTGGGAAAAGAAAAATTCTCATACACGTAGGTGCGGATGGCCGCAAGGACATCGCCCGGCCGCGCGCCGCGCGGGCAACGCGTGGTGCAATCATTGCACTGGTGACAGAGCCAGACATCCGGATCGCTGATCAGCCGGTCTTTCTGTCCCCAGCCCGCCCAGAGCATTTCCTTGCGGGGGAATGGCTCATCTTCGGGCGAGAGTTCACACGCCACCGAACAAGTGGCGCACTGGTAGCACTTCTTGAGTGTGTCACCGCCGTTGCGCCGCACGCTGCGAATGAAACCAACGTCCGGCATAACAGTTTGAGCTTCAGCCATATCACCGCTCCTGAGCAAGACCACCTGCGTCGTTCCGGATCAATTGGGGCTCCGAATCGCGGCCTCAAGGTCCGGCATGTTCGCAGGTTACTCCCTAAACCGGTTCGACCCGCCACCATCACCCGGCGGACATGCTGATTATGCCGGAAGTGGCCGGATTACCAGTGTGGAGTATAGAACCGACCGTCCGGGTTGTCAACGGTGATGTTATTGAATTCACAAATATCCCTAAAACATTGTCAAGTTGGCGTACATCCTCCCGGTGAATAACCCGCCAATGACCCGGGCCATTATCGACTATTTCCATTATAGATTATCGGCATTTCTCACTCATAATGGAACATTAAAACTCCTCTTTGTAACTATATGGGTTCAATGCGCGTAACCGGGCGAAATAATTCAACCTGGGAGTATCGGGTGTCACCGCTCTCCGGCGTAATTCAAGCAAATCTCTTGCCCTGTCATCTGCCTCTTACTCGCTTATCGACAACATTTTGTCATAATTGGTCCGGCTTTCGTCTCTACAAATGGATTATGACATATCAGGTCAATATTTCACACCGAAATCGAGTGTTTAAAGGTGACAAATACTACCCGAAATCTCTGAATTGTCCCCTGAATCAGTCGATAGCTACAATAGAAACGCCAGTATTATTGACGGGCGCCGATCACCACGGGGATTGATGAATCGTGATTTTCCTGTTACCAGATATTTAGGGGTATTTTGTGAATATAATAACAATTTTATGACAAAACGGGCTTGACAACAATGTCCCGTTTTCGTAGTTATTTGGCGAAAACCAGGGAGGCAAACCGAAAGGATAATGTAAGTCACATAAAGCAAACGCAGACATCGGGGACGAGGGCCTGCAGCCTCCCTGGGTCAGACGTTCTGCGTGAGGTAACTCAGCGGTCATAATTCGATCCAAAGTATGATTCCCAAAGGGAGTGAGCATGGCTAGAGCAAAATTAATTCCTCCTCACGGAGGCAAAGGGTTAATGCCCCTGCTCTTGGAAGGCGCGGAACGCAACACAGAACTCAAGCGCGCCGGAGAGCTGCCCAAAATCGTAATGTCGTCCCGCGAAACCGGCGACCTGATTATGTTGGGTATCGGCGGTTTTACTCCACTGACCGGTTTTATGGGCAAAGATGACTGGAAAGGTGTCTGTGCCGAGATGAAGATGACCGACGGCACTTTCTGGCCGATCCCGATCACCCTCTCAGTCGACGAGAAGCTCGCTCCGGGAACTGAAATCTGCCTTATCTCCGGAGAAACCGACGAGATCATGGGCACGATGAAAGTCGACGAGTGCTATGAGATCGATCGGGAATTTGAATGTAAGCATGTTTACACGACCGCCGACCGGGAACACCCGGGGGTCAAGATGGTCATGGACCAGAAGAAGTATAATGTCGGTGGCCCGGTGAAAGTGCTCTCCGAATCGTATTTTCCCAAGGAATTTCCCGATCTGTATCAGCGTCCGGCGGAAAGCCGCAAGGTTTTCGAAGACCGGGGTTGGACCACCATCGCGGCGTTGCAGTTGCGCAACCCGATGCACCGCTCGCATGAGTACCTGGCCAAGATCGCCCTGGAGGTTTCCGACGGGCTCTACATCCACCAGCTCATCGGCAAACTCAAACCCGGCGACATTCCCGCCGAGGTCCGTGTCGACTGCATCAATACACTCGTTGAATTGTATTTCGACAAAAGCCGCGTACTCACCGGCGGTTATCCGCTGGACATGCGTTATGCCGGTCCGCGGGAAGCGTTGCTCCACGCCCTTTTCCGCCAGAACTTTGGTTGTTCGCACATGATCATCGGCCGCGATCATGCCGGTGTCGGCGAATATTACGGCCCGTTCGACGCCCAGAATATTTTCCACGAACTCTGGGACGGCGCACTCCTGTGCAAGATGCTGCCGATTGACTGGACGTTCTGGTGTTACAAATGCGGCGGCATGGCCTCGATGAAAACCTGCCCCCACAAAAAAGAAGACCGTCTTTTCCTCTCGGGAACCGCGTTGCGCAAATCGCTTTCCGAGGGCGGGGACGTTCCCGCGGAATTCAGCCGCCCGGAGGTATTAAAAATCCTGCGCAAATACTATGGCGGTCTGAAAGAAGAAGATAAAGTCGAAGTGAAAATGCACAAGTTTGCCACCGGTGAAACGAAGAAATAACGAAACAAAATTAACGTATATGGAGGTCAAACATGCCGAGTTATGTGATTCCGGACAAGTGTGACGGTTGCAAGGCGCTGGACAAGACCGCCTGCCAGCACATTTGCCCGAACGACCTGATGGTCCTGAATAAGGACCTGATGAAGGCATACAACTGCGAACCGGAAATGTGCTGGGAATGTTACAATTGTGTCAAGATTTGCCCGACCCAGGCCATTGAAGTTCGCGGCTATGCCGACTTTGTGCCGATGGGCGCCACGGTTTCCCCGATGCGGAGCACCGATTCGATTATGTGGACGGTCAAATTCCGTAACGGGACACTTAAGCGCTTCAAATTCCCGATCCGGACCACTGCGGAAGGTTCCGCTGTTCCTGACGGCGGTTACGAAACCGGAACCGAAGATCTGAAGAGCCCGCTGTTGTTCACCGAACCGGGTTCGTGTGAAACCGAATTCCAGGCGAAGTAGGGAGGTTGTTCCAAGATGGCGAATTTTGAAACTATCGAAGTCTCAACCGACCTGTTAATCGTCGGGGGAGGCATGGCGGCCTGCGGCGCGGCGGTGGAAGGCGCGTATTGGGCCAAGAAGAATAACCTGAAAGTCACCATGGTCGATAAAGCGGCCGTGGATCGTTCAGGCGCGGTGGCCATGGGTTTGTCGGCCATTAACCAGTATGTCGACCTCAAATCCGGCAAGAACACACTCGAGGACTATGTTGCCTATGTTCGCAACGACCTGATGGGGGTCACCCGTGAAGACCTCGTGGCCAACATTGCCCGCCACGTCGATTCCACCGTGCACCTTTTTGAAAAATGGGGCCTGCCGATCTGGAAAGACGCCGACGGCAATTACGTGCACGAAGGTCGCTGGCAGCTGATGATCAACGGCGAGTCCTACAAGGTCGTCGTCGCGGAAGCGGCCAAGAACGCAATCGGCAACGACAACATCTACGAACGCGTCTTCATCGTTGGCCCGATCATGGACGGCGACAAGTGCGCGGGGGCGGTCGGTTTTTCCGTCCGCGAAAACAAGTTCTATATCTTCAAGGCCAAAGCCACGATCGTCGCTCTCGGCGGCGCGGTGCACGTCTTCAAACCGCGTTCGGCCGGTGAAGGTCTGGGCCGCGCGTGGTACCCGCCGTGGAACTCCGGCTCCTCGGCTTACTTCACGCTCAAAGCCGGTGCCGAGATGACCTGCCAGGAAGTCCGTTTTATCCCGGTGCGCTTCAAAGACGCTTACGGCCCGGTCGGCGCATGGTTCCTGCTGTTTAAGTCCCGTGCCACCAACGCCAAGGGCGAGGCCTATATGCAAACCCGTCGGGATGAGCTCGAAAAATGGGTGCCGTACGGTAAGGTCAAACCCGTCCCAGCCAACCTGCGTAATTGGCTGATGCTCCTCGATGTGATGGACGGCTTAGGCCCCATTTACATGCGGACCGAAGAAGCGATCAAGAAAATCGCCGACGAGTCGCCGGACGCAAAGGCCTACAAGAAGAAAATGAAAGAGCTTGAATCCGAGGCCTGGGAAGACTTCCTCGATATGACCATCTCGCAGGCGATCCTCTGGGCGGCGACCAACACCGCACCGGAGGAACGGAGCTCCGAAATCGCCGCGGCTGAACCGTACTTTATCGGCTCGCACTCCGGCGCCTCCGGCGCCTGGCTTTCCGGTCCGGAAGATCTGCAGACCGACGCGACCAAGTCCGACTACTTCTGGGGCTACGAATGCATGTCCACGGTCAAGGGCATCTTCTGTGCGGGTGACGCCTCCGGCGCCTCGAGCCACAAGTTCTCTTCCGGCTCACACGCAGAAGGCCGGATCGCCGCCAAGAGCGCAGTCCGCTACATCGTCGAAGAAAAACCGTCGCTCAACTATGACGCCGCCGCTCTCGAGGCGATGAAGGCCGAAATCCTCAAGCCGCTCGATCTGTTTGAGGAACACAAGGACGGTTCATCCGATCCCGAGATCAATCCGAACTACATCAAGCCGAAGATGTTCATGTTCCGTCTGCAGAAAATGATGGACGAGTATGTTGGTGGGGTGACTGCCCAATTCTCGACCAACAAATCTCTGCTGACGAAGGGCATGGAACTGATGACCTTCCTGAAGGAAGATTCGGCGAACCTCGCGGCGGCGGATTTGCACGAGCTGATGCGCTGTTGGGAAAACATCCACCGCATGTGGCAGGCCGAAGCCCACATGCGCACGATCCTTTTCCGTGAAGAGACCCGCTGGCCGGGTTACTACTTCCGTTCGGACACGCCGACGATGAAGGACGAGTGGAAAGTCTTTGCCAATTGCAAGGTCGATCCAAAAACCGGTGAATGGGAAATGATCAAGCGCCCGATCCACGCTATCTATTAATTGTGGGTTCTCAGCTTGTCAGAATATCCCGGTAATACAGTCCCCCAGGCCGCTTGGCGGTCTGGGGGACAAATTTTCCGAAACAAAAGGCGTATATCGGCTACATGAACATAAGCCGAAATGTGGATGCCATGACCGACAAACTCAGTAAGAACTGCCCTCATTGCAATGAGGCGATGAAAAAGTGGGCTGCCCCTGCCGATTCAACCTGGGGTAATGTCACCCAGCTCGTCTGTTTCAACGACGAGTGCCCGTACTACAAAAAGGGCTGGGAGCAGATGATGCAGAACTATAATGTCCGCGCATCGTATCGTTGGCGGTATAACCCGTCGAACGGAGAGTCCGGCCCGTTGCCGATCTGGTCGAGCCGTGCCCTGCGCGCCGATATCATCCCCGACTGATCGCTGTCGGGACACGAGCCAAAGCAGCAACCAATCCGAGCACGCAATCGGGGAGCCGGAGGAACGGACCATGAAAGAAGAGATGGACAATCTTAAAAAAGAAATCCTGTCGCAATACCCACGGCTCTCCGAAAAAGACGTCTTTACCTTTCGCTGTCACAAGGACGTCCCCTGCTTTAATGACTGCTGTGGCGATGTGAACATTTTTCTGACGCCCTACGACATCATCCGGCTGAAAAACCATCTCGGGATTTCATCGCAGGTATTTTTGCAAAAATACACCCTCTCACCGTTTGACCAGAAACAGAAATACCCGGTGATCCTGCTCAAGATGACCGACGAGAAGAAAAAATGCCCATTCAATACCGAGGACGGTTGCAGTGTCTACGCCGATCGACCCTGGTCCTGCCGGATGTACCCCTTGGGGCTGGCCTCACCTAAAGAGGGTGCCGTCGAAGAGGAAGAGTTTTATTTTTTGATGAAAGAGGATGTCTGTAAAGGATTTGGCGAACAAGGCGAGCAGTCGGTCGAGGGTTGGATCGAAGGTCAGGGGATCAAAGAGTACGACGAAATCGGCCGGCTCTACAAAGAGATCACGCTGCACGATTTTTATGTCAAAGGCGGCGAACTTTCCCCGGAAAAGATGGAGATGTTCCACCTGGTTTGCTACAACATCGACAAGTTCCGGCGTTTCCTCTTCGACAGCACCTTCTTCGACAAGTTCGAAATCGCCGACAGTTTGAAAGAAAAGTTAAAAACCGACGATGTCGAGTTGTTCAGGTTCGGTTGTGACTGGATCAAATTCTCGATTTACGGCGAGAAGACGATGACAATCAAAGAAGAGGTTAAAAAGGCCAAAGTCAGCGAAATCCGCACCCGCTCCACCCCGCGCGAGTAGCGGTTATTCAAGATAGAGTTCGTCAATGGCGCACTTCCGGGTGCGCCATTTTTTGGGTGGTTCATAGCTTTGCTGTGGAATCATGCAGAATCTTGTGGCGGGTTTCAAAGTATGTCAGCAACCCTGAGTCGTGTGCCATAGGTACATGGTGTGGTCCTGACTTGTGTCTGACCGCTTGCCCGCCTATTGCGGGATGCGAGTCAGGATCACAGGAATCCTTATCTACAAGCTGATCGGTAGAGAACCACCGTATTTTAGTTCTTTATAAGAACTATTTTCGGTGTTGGAGGCGGGCGTCGCGGCGCGCGCCGGCTTCTTCGAAGCGGCGCTTTTCGTCGTCGGTTTCCGGTTTGATCGGCGGCGCCGGTTTGGGGCGGCCGTCTTCACCGATGGCGACAAATGTAAGATAGGCGCTGGCGGTGTGGAACAACTCACCGGTCGCGGTGTCCTCGGAGAAAACCTTCACGCCGACTTCCATGGATGAGCCAAACGCCCGGTTGACTGAGGCCTTGAGCACAACCTGCTCGCCGCGCCGGACCGGGTGCAAAAAATTGAGCGAGTCCATCGCCGCAGTCACCGCGATCCGGCGGCAATGACGGCGCGCCGCTGCTGCCGCCGCCATATCGATCCAGTGCATCAACCGTCCGCCAAGCAGATTGTCGAGGTTGTTGGTGTCGTTGGGCAGCACCAGTTCGAGCATTTCGGTACTCGACTCGGAGGGTGTGCGCGGTTCAAAATTTTTATTTGCAGGTGTCATCATATCTTCCCCTCTTCAAAAGCAAATTGGATTCCCGCTTTCGCGGGAATGACAAAAGATCTGTCCTACTCATGCCCACCGCAGAGTGGCCTCCGCCCTTTGAGGTGTGGGGTACCCCATCTGAAATCAATCAATGCCGGCGATGCCCGGTTCGGTCAGGTTCGCCGGGTCGAGCACTTTCTCCATCTGTTCGGCGGTGAGGTAACCCTTTTCCAAAATGATTTCTTTGATCGACCGGCCGGTCGTGCGTGATTCTTTGGCGACCTCGGCCGCCTTTTCATAACCGATGATCGGATTTAACGCCGTGACCAGGCCGAGCGATTTTTCCAGGAATTTGCGGGTGTCGTTTTCATTGGCAGTGATCCCGGTCAGGCAACGGTCATGAAAGGCATTTAAGCCGCCGGTGAGGATTTTCATCTGCTCACCAACCGCGTAGCCGACCAGCGGCATCATCACATTGAGTTCCAACTGGCCCGCACCCGCGCCCCAGGCGACCGATTCATGAAACCCGATTACCGAAAAACAGACCATATTCATCATCTCGGCCAGTACCGGGTTGACCTTGCCTGGCATAATCGACGATCCCGGTTGCACCGGCGGAAGGGTAATCTCGTTAAGACCGGTGGTCGGGCCGGAAGCCAGCAAGCGCAGGTCGTTCATGATGCGCGATAGCTCGATGGCCAGGTTGCGCAACGCCGATGAAAAATCGACTAAGGGGCCGAGTGATTGCATCGCCCAAAAATAATCCGACGCCTGCCGTAACTCGAATCCGGTTACCTCGCCCAGGGCTTTGGTAACCCGGGGGCGATACTCCGGATGGACATTCAACCCGGTGCCCGCCGCGCTGCCGCCGAGGCCGATTTCCAACAACGCTTCCCGCGCGGCGGCGATCTTTTGCCGTGCGCGTTTGACCGCCTCGGCGTAGCCGCCGAATTCCTGACCCAGCCGTACCGGGACGGCATCCTGCAGGTGGGTGCGGCCGGACTTGAGGACATTATGAAACTCTTCCGCCTTATCCCGAAAACCGCTTTCGACTTTATCGAGTGCATCGAGGACAAGCTGCCCATCGCGGAGACAAAACAATCGCAACGACGTCGGGATAAGGTCATTGGTCGACTGCGCCATGTTCACCTGGTCGTTGGGATGGATAATCGAATATTCACCGCGACCCTGTCCGAGAATTTCCAACGCGCGGTTGGCGATGACCTCGTTTAAGTTCATGTTGTGGCTGGTACCCGCGCCGGCCTGGTAGACATCGACGACGAACTGATCGGTTAATTTGCCGTCCATGACCTCGGTTGCCGCGGCGATGATTGCCTCTACCTCTTTTTCGCCGATGAGTTTGAGGTCACGGTGGACAATTGCCGCCGCGCGTTTGACCGCCGCACCGGCCCAGATAAAACCGAACGCGGGTTTGTGGCCGGAGACCGGGAAATTATCGACGGCACGTTTGGTTTGCGCACCGTAGTATGCACCGGCGGGGACTTTAACTTCGCCGAGTGAATCTTTTTCTGTGCGGTAGTCGGTCATGGTGTTCTCTTAGCAATTTTGGTGGGCAGCGCCCACCCTACTTTACTCACATTCTTTGAAACCCAGAGCAAAGCTCCGGCCACGCACCCGGGCCGGGTACTTCCAGCATGTTCCTACCGCCCGCCCCGGCGGGTGGGGTACCCGTACTCTGTTCTTCCAAAGAACCCACAAACATTATAATGATACGCAAAAAAAAGCGCCCCGGTAAGTATTACCGGGGCGCAAGTGAATTGTCTATGATTCTTTGATCGCTTCAATCAACTCAAGGATTGCCTTTTTCCCATCGTTGAAAAACATCAACGTTTTCTCGGCGGCAAACAGCGGATTGGGAATCCCGGCAAAACCCGGCGAGAGGCTGCGCTTGATAATTACGACTGTGCGCGCCTTATCGACATCAATGATCGGCATCCCGGCAATCGGGCTGCCCGGATCGGTCTTGGCAACCGGATTGACCACGTCATTGGCCCCGATCACGATGGCGACATCGACTGTTTCCATCGTCGGGTTGATATGATCCATCTCAATGAGTTTGTCGTAGTCGACATTGGCCTCGGCCAACAACACGTTCATATGGCCGGGCATCCGGCCGGCCACCGGGTGGATGGCAAATTCGACCGAGACACCGCGCGATTCAAGCAGGTTGGCCAGGTCGCGGACCGCATGCTGTGCCTGCGAGACCGCCATCCCATAACCAGGGACAATCACCACTCGCTGGGCGGTGTCGAGCATCATCGCGATCTCGTCAGCAGAAGTGGACTTGACCGTCTTGTATACCTCGTCGGCGTCGGGAGTATCCGAAGTCGGACCCATCACGCCAAAAAGGACATTGACCAGTGAGCGGTTCATTGCCTTACACATGATTTTGGTGAGAATGACTCCGGAAGCGCCGACCAGCGAACCGGCGATGATCAGGACATTATTATTGATTACAAAACCGGTGGCCGCGGCGGCTAACCCGGAATAGGAGTTCAATAGCGCGATAACCACCGGCATATCTGCGCCGCCGATTGAGAGGGTCAGCAGGACGCCGAGCAAGCCGGCGACACCGACCATCGTCCAGAACAGCATCGAATTACCCGGGTTGAGTACGACCATGACCCCGAGGCCGACCGCGAGGATGGCGGCGACGATCTTGAGGGCGTCCATGCCCGGGAAACGCGCATTCTTGATCCAGAGAACCAGCCCGATCAATACCGCCGAGGCCATCATGCCAATTGAATAGGGAGTGATCCCGCTGGCGATGCCGAACCAGATACCACCGGCGATGACGGCCAGCGAGAAACCATATTTGATGATTTTCTGCCAGAGGTGGAGTTTCCATTTCACCGCGAGAAATTCGGCCAGTTTACCAAAAGCCACATAGCTGCCAAAAAAAGTGATCGAGCCGATGATCCCGGAGGCGACCGTAGCAACTTTCATCTGGGTGTTGGCTTCATGCCCGGCGGCCAGAGCCATTGCCGAGATCAGCGCAGCGCCGGCAACCAGCACCGAAGCGCCGCCGCCGAAACCGTTGAACAGCCCGACCATCTCGGGCATGGAAGTCATCTTGACTTTCATTGCCGCGACGACACCGATGATTGTGCCGACAGCAATGCCGATAATGATATACTTAAATTCAAAATCTCCGGAGAGAAGCGTAACAACAGTGGCAATCAACATCGCCAGCGCGGCCAGGCGGTTGCCCCGCACGGCAGAACGTGGATGGGTCAGGCCTTTGAGACCCAGGATGAACAGGACCGCCGCGATGAGATACGAATAGTTGACCAGGTTCATACTCAGCATCGGTTAGCCCTTCTTTTTGAACATCTTCAGCATGCGGTCGGTGACCAAAAAACCGCCGACCACGTTGATCGTGGCAAAAATCACCGCGACCATTGCCAGGGTTTTGGCCAGCATCGGGTTGCCGATCTCACCGGCGAGGACAACTGCGCCGATAATCGTAATCCCCGAAATAGCGTTCGAGCCGGACATCAACGGCGTGTGCAGCGTCGGCGGCACCTTGGTGATGATCTCAAAGCCGATGAAGATGGCCAGCACGAATACAGTCAGGATCATAACAAGCGTTTCCATCAGGCGTCTTTCCTTTCATCTGCTTGGGGAGATTTTTCACCGAGAAGTTCGGCAATGCGCGGGTTGGTAATCTTGCCGTCGCGCGCAATGGTTGTATCGCGAGTGATCTCATCCTCAAAATCCAGGGTGAGTTTTTGGTCTTTAATCAGATGTCCCAGCAGGGTCGTGATATTTTTGGCGTACATCTGGCTTGCATGAAACGGGACGGTCGACGGGAGATTGGTTGGCCCGAGGATAGTGACATTGTGGACAATCGTGGTCTCATCGGCCTTGGTCAGTTCGCAGTTTCCGCCGCGTTCGGCCGCCAAATCGACAATCACCGAACCGGGGGCCATACTTTTGACCATCTCTTCGGTTACCAGCACCGGCGATTTCTTGCCGGGAATCGCCGCGGTGGTGATGACCACATCGTTTTCGGCGACGACTTTGGCCATCAATTCGCGCTGCTTCTTATAGAATTCCTCACCGAGGGCCTTGGCGTATCCGCCCTTGTCTTCGGCCTCGCCGGTTTCGAGTTCCATCTCGACAAATTTCGCGCCGAGTGATTCACATTGTTCTTTGACCGCCGGACGGACGTCATAGGCCTGGACCACCGCGCCCAGACGTTTGGCGGTGGCGATGGCCTGCAAACCGGCGACACCGGCGCCAATGATGAAGACTCTGGCCGGTGTGATTGTCCCGGCGGCGGTCATGAACATCGGGAACATCCGGGGCAGCGTCCCGGCGGCCAGCAGGACGGCCTTATAGCCGGCAACCGTCGCCATCGAGGAAAGGGCGTCCATACTCTGGGCCCGTGTGATGCGCGGAATCATCTCCATCGACATCACCGTCGTGCCTTTGGCGGCAAGTTCTTTCGCCGCCTGGGGCGAGCCGAGCGGATCGCAAAATCCAATCACCAACTGGCCGGCGCGCAGCAGATCGAGATCGTCCCGACCATGTTCGGGATTGGAACCAAGCGAGCGGACTTGCACGATGATCCCGGCCTTGCGGAAAACCTCGGCACGGTCGGCCGCGATTGTCGCGCCCTTTTCGGTGAATGCACTATCGAGGATTCCCGCACCATGCCCGGCGCCGGACTCCACGATGACCTCTATTCCGGCCTTGGTCAATTGCGGCAGGACCGACGGGATCAATGCGACACGCCGTTCACCGGGGAATGTTTCGGTCGGGACACCGACGATTATTTTCTTCTTTTGTTCCATACCGCCTCCCCCTGCCTGCCCCACTGCAACAAATCAGCGCTACAGTGGGCATCCGGGGTTGTTGTAAAAAGTGATTTTGTCTCCACCGTGGGTCGCGCGTCGATGCCTGATTCGTGGATGACCTAATAATGCTAATTCTCCCGAGCCGCGCTACAATAGATATCTCCATTTTGGCGGCGATGATCTTCTCGCCACAACCAAATCTTTGACGTATATTAAGGGCTGATACGGTCTTGGTGTAAAAGCGTTGGGCGGCGGATGAATATACGACAAAAATACTGCCATATTTTGACCCGCCGACAATTGTGATTACGCCGGCTATATCCGGGAGATAGGGTTACATATGGGTATATTCGATAAGTTATTTAATCGAGAACCAATACCGGGTAAACCCCGGCCGATCACCGGCGTAGAATGGAAGGAAGATGTCATTTCCTCATCGCGTCCGGTATTGGTGGATTTTTGGGCCTCATGGTGTACGCCCTGCCAGGTGATGGGCGGGCTGGTCGATGAGTTGGGTCCGCAATATGCCGGTCGAGTGGACTTTTATAAATTGAACATCGATCAGGACCCGGAAATTGCGTCGGAGTATACAGTTCGCAGTATTCCGACCCTCATTTTATTCCATCACGGTGCGCCGGTCGACCGGATTACCGGCTTGCAGCCGCTGGATGTGTTAAAAGCCCACATTGATCTGGTAGTCGGGCGAGCAGAAAAGAGGACGGACGGTTCGGCCAAGTAGTTGACAGTCTGAGTCCAACGGCATATACTGTGAGACAAGTTTAGCGGGCCGAACGGCCCTTTGTGCGCCCATAGCTCAATTGGATAGAGCGTCTGACTACGGATCAGAAGGTTGGGGGTTCGACTCCTCCTGGGCGTATTTTTTTATGGCCGGCAATCAATTGTCCGTATTCCCCCACTATTCTATTATTTTCAACGGTGCCAAATAGCAATCGCCGAAAGGTGAACTGTAATCAATGCCGACGAGGCGAAATGTCTCTGTCGGGATGCCGATATCGGCTAAATACAACTCGCCGGAATTTTCGGCGGTCAGCCCGGTTTTGGGCAGAGCGAGGGTCAGTGTATGAGTAGGGCGGATATATTCTCCGGGGGTGCGGCCGTTAGTCGCCTCGATCCCCGACGGGATATCCAGCGAGATGATCGGCGCACCGGCCTGGTTGGCCCAGCCGATGATTTCGGCAACATCATCGTGCGGTGTGGAATTGAGGCCATAACCGATCAGCGCATCGAGAACCAGGTCGGCGGAGATCGCGGTCAGTTCGCTCGAATGGATTTCCTCACCCGAGGTCGATTGGTAAATTTTGTCTTGAAACGCGGGCATGCCGCTCAACCGGTCCGGCGTCGAAAGACAGAGCACCACCCGCGCACCGCGATTGGCCAGGTGCCGCGCCGCGCAGATTCCTCCCCCGCCATTGCCGCCGCTGCCGGCTAAGACGATAATTTGCGACTCGGACCAGCTCTCGCCGAGTGTTTTCAGGGCCAACTCAGCCAGATTGCGGCCGGCGTTCTCCATCATTTGATAGAGATTAGGCCCGGTTTGCTCGACGGCAATCCGGTCGATCTCGCGCATCTGCTCGGCGGTCACGGCCGGGACGGCTTGACCATTTTGATTTAAAAATTCAGACATGCTCAACTCACCTTCGGTGGAGGTTGGCGATGTTGATAGTGGTACGGCGATGACAGCATAAAACCAACAGCAAACTGATAACACATTAAAAGATCGCGGCTTGGCCGTATTCGATTTTGGGCGATTTCCTTGAATATGCCGATCCGGAGAGTGTATATTTTATACAAGGAGGTAGACCGATATGTCAGGTGCAATAATCGCGGCATCGACAGGTGCGGTGGCGGCAAGAGCGGCGGCGGCAGCCCGTAAGAAGATGTTGGAAGAGGAGGAAAATATGACCGGATATAATAAAGATGACTTAGACGGCTGGGAGTTTAAGATTGTCCGAGCCAATTCGCAGAAATTCAAGGATCCGGAGGTAACCCGGCAAGTCTGCGACGAAGAGGCGCAAGCTGGTTGGGAATTGCTGGAGAAATTCGATAATCAGCGTCTGCGGTTCAAACGGCGGATCGAGAAGCGAAGGAACGATCAGTTTGTCACCGGTGATCCGTATCGTACACTCGTTGGCGCCAGCGAAGGCCAGATTGCGATGATCGTAATTGGCTCCATGGCCGTAATCGGCCTGCTGGTTTTCCTCGCCTTCATGCTCGTCCGTCAATAAATCAGGCCGCTTGTCGGGAAAGAAATTAACCCGGCAGCGGCCTGATTCTTGTTCGCTACGTTTTCTATACCTGGCAAACTACTTCGGTGGGAATTTTTTGAGGATCGCCTTCACCGCGTCGTTGATCCGTTTTTCGATATTGTCGCGGCGGGCAATGACATCCGATCCTGAACCGCGCCAGACAAGCTGCTTGAGTCCCGGATCGACCAGGTCGATGGTCAGCGTGCTCTCTTTGTAATGGTAGGTCACGCGGCGATAAGGCCGCCGCCAGGTGCCGTACCCGACAGTCGTAACATTAACCTTGTCATGCACACCAATAAAGTAATTCACCAGCAGATCGGCTTTGCCCTTTCGTACCTCCCGGAAACCCTTGGCCTCGAGTTCGCGGTTGACTGCACGGATGATGCGCGCGCGGTTGAGTGAGTTATCAAGCTTGGACTTATTCTCGGGTCGGCGGTCGGCCGGGACCCATTTAAATGTGGTATATTTACCAAAATCGGCTTCCTGATCGAAATCGGTCTGTACCGAGACCGAGGCACAACCGCCGAGCAGCAACAATATGCCCAGCATCGGCAGAACCGTCAGCTTTTTCATCGTCTTCTCCCTGAGGACAATAGGTTATCTTCAGTTGATTCCCTGCATTTCTCTAATCGGCGAAATCGGCTGCGGGGTCAAGGGAATATTTTGAGTGGATACCAGCGGGGGGTGAGGAGAATGGGATGAACACCGGGTACCCCATCCGCTTGCGGTGGAGGAAGATGAGGGACAATTGAAAACCGGGTACCCCATCTGCTTGCGGTGGACGAAGATGAGGGACAATTGAAAACCGGGTACCCCATCCGCTTGCGGTGGGCGAAGATGAGGGACAATTGAAAACCGGGTACCCCATCCGCTTGCGGTGGGCGAAGATGAGGGACAATTGAACACCGGGTACCCCATCCGCTTGCGGTGGAGGAAGATGAGGGACAATTGAAAACCGGGTACCCCATCTGCTTGCGGTGGGCGAAGATGAGGGATGAGTTGGTGTGTAACTCAATTACGGTACTCTGTAATGGCGGACAGTGCCCACCCTGCGCCGGCTGTCGAATTCCAATCCAGTGTTTCTCTCGGCGAACAACGCAAACAATACATAGTCTACTCAACGCGCATTTGTCGCCAAAAGCAAACAAGCCAAAATAATCATTTGTCTATTTTCCCCAAAAATTCTTGTTGTTTTTGCGGGAAAAGATATCAACTATCCAAAGGATTGAAGTTTATTGGGTTGACTAATTGTCGGATGGGCGAATGTGGGGCGCGACTTGACGCCTATGCTAACGGACAAAGGAGGGGCAATGAATATCATTACACGCGCAATCAACATGGCAATCAAGCCGAAGGAAGAATGGCCCGTTATTGCCGGCGAGTCGGCGACCACCAGATCGATCATGACCGGGTTTGTCATGCCGCTGGCGGCGATCGGCGCCATCTGCGGTTTTATCCAGATGGCCTATATCGGGTCGGCGCTCAGTTCGATTATCGACCTCAGGGTCTCGTTTGGATTGGCCCTGAGCACTTCAATCGTCGGTTATGTCCTGACGCTTGTTGGAGTACTCCTTGCGGCTTTTATCGTGAGTAAACTCGCCCCCAGTTTCCAGTCTTCCGATGATTTCGTCAAAGCCCTGAAACTGGTGGCTTACGTGCAAGGCCCCCTCTGGCTGGCCGGCGTACTGCAACTGGTGCCGTTCCTCGGGATTCTGACGATTTTTGTGGGGTTGTATACGATCTACCTGATCTACCTGGGATTCACGCCGGTCTTGGGCACACCGCAGGATAAAATCATCCCCTATATGATTGTTATCGTGGTCGTTTATTTTGTGATAATGTTCATCTTCGGGATGATCACGACGGCGATGGTCGGGATGAGTTTGTTTGCGTAATCGCGCATTTGGGGAATGACGGGATTATAAAAACGCTGCCGGTCGATGACCCGCAGCGTTTTTTATTACATTTCCGCTTATCTCAGCAAGATTTACCGCCGAAGATGGTTTTGCGCAAAATGTCCTCCATCAGACACCACTTTGTAAACGACGACTGGATCAGGTTCAGCCCGACAAAGGCCGTGAACAGATACCAGTAGGGGCTGACCAGCCAACCCAGGGTGAGACTGGCCAGGATAAATATCCCCGCGACTAAACGGACCGCGTGTTCTAACGTCATCTGAATTATCCTTTCTGAGTTGACCGGCTGGGTCAGAAACTATACCGCACCCGGGTGAAAACATTCGAATTGTCCCGGAACTGCCCGAACATCGTGTACGGTTTGTCACCGCCGACCAGACTGGCGCCGAGTGTCCAATTGACTTCATCGGTCAATTTGTAGCTGATTGAGGGCCGCAGGTGCCAGTCACTGTCCGAAAGTCCCCAGTAGGCGAAACCGGAAAATTGCAGGTTTTGGTTGAGTATAAACTTGGTGACCCGGACAGTAACCGTCGACCGCAACTCGTCGAACTCGACGCCGCCGGGCCTCAACCCCGCCTGATACTTATCATAATCGAGCATATACTCGGCATAATACTGTCCGCCGAGTGTCCAGTCATTGCCCAACGATTTCTCTGTGCCGACAAACCCGCGCAGTTGCGAATTGGCGATCATCGGATCATCGCCGTCAGGATCGTCCTGCGAAATATACGCCGCGCCCTCGGCATGTACCAACATCGAGCCGACCGGCCGGCGGTAGCTCGCCCCCAGCGACCACATCCGGGGATAGTACAGCATCCCGGTCGTTGTTGCGCCCTGCGGCGTGGGCCAGAAACCCTTATACCCATAGAGCGCCCACTCGGCACTGCCCATACTACCGTATGTTCGGGCAAACACCTCGCCATTGCGTAAAGAGCGCAGCGGCTCGTCAATCGCCGGCGCCATCTCGACGTCTACCGCCACGCCGACAAACGGATTATACACCGACAACCTTGTCCCGTCGGGCAGGTTATCCGGCGTGAAATGCGGTGAGGTGGCCACTTCTGCGGTGATCCCACCGAGATAAAAACTCAACCGAAGCAAATCCTGCGGTGGCTTCAGGTAGGTGTCGTCCAGTGCCGTGAAGAAGGCCTCCCAGTCTTTGGCGAACAGATCGTTGGCGAAGATTAAATCGCCGGTGCCCCAGGTTGCCACCTGTCGACCAACCTTAATGTCGAGCCAGTCGAGCAGGTAAAGTTTCAGATATGCCTCGCGCAGGTCGATCGCGGTCCCGGAATTATCGGTGCCCTCGGAGACCACATCGACCCGGAGGAAGAACGACGCGGCATCGGCTGCGTCCCTCACCGTCAATTGCGCCCGAAATTCACTGCGCGGGTACTCGCGTTCGCCGAGATCACTATTTTCCACAGCGTCCAGCGCCTCGTTTTGTTCCACGCGGACGGCTTGGTTGGCCTCGACAAATCCCCCGATGATTGGCTGGGACCAGGCGGTTGCCGACATCAGCAAGGTTAGCATCATTGCAATCAGGACGTTACGCATTGTCGTTACCTCGTGTATTCGCGCGGTGGGTTTTTCAACAGCCGCTCGTTAAATTCGTCGGCCTTCATCGGTGTCTTATAGCTGATCTCGCCGAAACTGATCGTCGTGTGTTGCTTGCGTTTAAGATTGTACATCGTCCGTTCGACCGCGGTCGGGAAACCCTCGATTGTTTCGATTTTGCCGGCTTCAAAACGTCGGATCGCGACACCTTTTTTGTTGAAATACTCCTCTTTCAGCGGGAGCTTCGTTTCGTTGTCGATCCAGGACAGGCGATAAGCCCATTCGGCGGTTTTGGCGTCTTTGGGCGTGCTTTTGACTTCGATCGTCGCCCGTCCCATAACCGAGTCCGCGCCGACGATCTCATGGTTATCCAAAATCGGCAGTCGTCCGGAAACATCCTCATAACTGAAATCCGACCCGACGAACGACGAACTGCGGTCATCGGCGGCAATTCGCTTGACCAGATCAATTGCCGGGATATACAGCCAGCGGTCATCGTTTCCCTCGGCATGTTTGTGTACCAGAAATGCGGTACCGGCCACGTCGCCGGGCTTGGTGAAATAGGTGTAGTAGTTCTGATTGCCTAGGTCCTTGATATCGCGGCGCAGCATCCAGAACTCGCGTTCGCGGGTCTTTCCTTTTTTATTGGTGAGGACCATCTTCACCTTGGCGCTGCCGCCGTCACCGGCATAATAGTATGCCAGATGCGAATCGGTCATCAGCTTTTCCGCCGGGTTTTGTTGGGCCCAGGCCGTACCACCGGCCAAAAGCAGCACGATAACCAGTGTACTCAACATTTGTTTCATGAGACAACCTCCTCTTACAGTGTAGTGGTTTCTCCGGGGGCACGTTCAGTCCAGGTTTGTTTCCGTGCACCCCAGGGCCAGAAGATATTTTTGCCGCCGAGACTGATCAGCCCGGGCAGGATCAGGAATGTCGCCGCTCCGGAAAGCGCCATAATCGCCAGGAAAAAAGCGCCGACTGTCACATATGGTACCAAATTAGAGAATAACAACGGAACGAATCCCAGGGCGATTACGACGATGTTGCGGGCGATTGCTCGGGCCGGTTCTTTAAATAATTCGGTGATCGTCTGCCGTACGTTCTTGATTTGCTTATATATCTCCTGGCCGCGTTTGAGGAAATGGATCGCGAAATCGATCGACAAGCCCAGGGTCAGCGAGGAAAGCACGGCGATCGGCATATCATAGGGCCGTCCGGTCAGGCCGACCAGGCCGTAAACCAGGGCGATGGTCACCGTCAGCGGGATCATCGAGATCAGGCCGAGAACGAACGAGCGCAGGAGGAAGATCATCATCAACAAGACAACCACAAATGACCCTAAAAGCGCATTGCGCATCCCGACGACCATCTTGTCCTGCCAGATTACATTGATATAGGTCAGGCCGCCCCAGTCGAATTTCATCTCGGCCGGAGGGGGATTGAGGGCAAAATACTTTTCGGTGGCCCGGACCACCTCTTCGACCGCGGTGTTGTCTCCATTTTTTAATTGGATCCACATTACCGCTTTATCGCCGTCGGGGGTGATAAACTTATACAGATCTTCCGGATCGCCGCCGGCAACCTCGTAGAGGAACAATTCCTGGGCGATCTCTTTGGCGCCGTCGGGAACCGCATAGGCCGTCGAATCGCCATTGTTCAATTCGTAGCGGACTTTTTTGACGATATCAGTGATCCCGGTCGTTGCGCCGACCTGCGGCAGCAGGCTAAGCCGACGTTGAAGCCCCTCCATCAAGCGCAGGGTCTCGGGGGTTTTTACCGACTCATCTTCAGTGTCGGTTGCGTCGAACTCCAGGTAGGCCATGTATGTTCCGGCAAGATGACGGCCCAGTTCCTGTTCGGCGATCCGAATCGGATGAGATTTCTTAAACCACTTGGTCGGATTATCATTGACCACGATATTTGAAATCCCATATGCCGCGATGGTCAGGGCAATCACAGTCACCGCCAGCACCGGCCAACGATTTTTGACCGCAAAACGGCCCACTGCCGGCAGGAAACGACCAAGCAAGGATTTACCCTCATCCAGGCGTCCAAATTTGGACAGCGTCTTTTTCGAAAGCAGTACTGCGTAGGCCGGGTTGAACGTTACCGATAAAATCCAAGCCACCGCCACGCCAAAAGCGACAAAAGCGCCGAATACTTTGACCGGCGGAATCGAAGCCGACATCAGGGAAGCAAAACCGACGGCAGTAGTCAGCGACGTGAAAATCATCGGGCCGTACAACTCGTTCATCGTGGAGGTGATGGCGACCCGCTGTGACTTCGATTTTTGATAGCGCTCGTGGAATTCCGAAAGAATATGGATCGAGTTCAATACCGCGATCGGCATCAGAAAGATCGGGATCATCGAACTCATAATGTGCACGGGATAACCAAGCAGGATCAACAAACCCATCGTCCAGATCACCGTCATTACCGCGATAATCATGGGAGCCAGCACGACCCGAATCCTGCGGAAAAACGCCAGCATCAGCAGAAAAATCAGCAGCCCGGCCATCGGCGCCGAGAAACCCATCTGCTTGAACATTTCCTTGCCAAAGGTTTCCTGGGCGACCGGCAGGCCGGTAATATAGTAGTTGTTGAAGCCGCCGATTTCAGCCATCGCCGTTTTGATCTGTTCGCTTACCGGAAAAGCAAATCTCTTAGCTTCCAGGGGAATATATAAGGCGACCGCACGGCCGTCGACCGAGGCCAGTTTGCCGCGAAGGATCGGATTTTCGGCGATCTTCGCGGCAATCGACGGCTGGGTTTCCCAGCCCGTGCGTTTGTCGGTCAACCCGCCGACTACCAGCGCGCCGTCAGGTGTGCGATAAATATCATCGACAGTCGATGGAGCAAGAATATCCTCGGCGACCACGCCTTCCATCTCTTCAATGCGCTCCACTAATAGGCTCAACCGCTCGGTAAAATCTTCGGTCAGCAGGTCGTTTTCGCCGGTGAATCCCACAACCAGGTAATCAGCAAGGTTGAATTCCTCTTTGATCCGGTCATTTATCACGCGGACCGGTTCATCCTTGTTGAGCATATTCTCCGGGTCGGTATCGATCACCGCCGTCGGGATCGGAATCGCCAGCGCAATCGTAATGAGCAACGAGACGATCACCACAATTTTGGGATGATCGACCGCGAATCTCACCAGTTTGTGTTTGGGGTTTCCCATATTCATCCTTTACGTTAATTGTTTGCAAATCAAGGGATTATTTGTGTCCTCAGTCATGGAGTGTGCTTACTCTTCCTCTACAGGCAGGCCCATCGCCCGCCATTCCGGCAGGCCGGTCTCGAACCGTCGCGCCTTAAATCCCTTTTCGCGCAAAATCTTGACCGCTTCCAGTGCCATCACGCAGTATAGGCCATGGCAATAGGCAATAATTTCACGATCACGCGGAAGCTCGTCAAGCTTCTCGCGCAATTTGTCCAACGGGACCGAGAGGGCACCGGGGAGATGGCCGGCTTCATATTCCTCGCTGGGGCGAACGTCAAGCAGAATGACCTCGCCTGCAGCCAACAATTTTTGTAACTCTTTGGTCTCCAGTGAGGTCAACTCATCCTGGTCATCAAGATTCGCCCGGATGGCCTCCCGGATTTCGGCAAGATGGCTGACTGCCAGTGAGCGGAAACTGCCCCAGAAAGCGATGATTTCCGGGTCAGCAACACTGTAATGTACATAAAGCCCGTCCTTGGTTGATTTTACCAGCCGCGCGTTTCTTAGTATACGGAGATGTTGTGAGACATTAGATACTGAAAGCCCGGTCTGTCGGGCCAAATTTTCGACCGTCCGTTCGCCCTGCGAGAGGATGTCAAGTAATTCCAACCGCTTAGGGCTGGAAAACGCCCCGCCCAGGATTCCTAATTGTTCAAACAGGCGGTTTTTAAAGGCCCGCATATCTTCATCTGTTTTCATCGAATTGACCTATATTCATCTCTTTATATTATCATATTCTCTTAAATACGATAATATTAAATTATTGTTTGTAATTTGGGTGGTTTTTTTATTATGGCTGTTTATTTTCATATCTTTTTATACCACAAAGTGTTATGCGGGCGCAAATGTTGGCGAAGTTATAAACACTACAGTATCACAAAAAACTAACAAAAAAACGGCCGGGCAAGTAGCCCGGCCGGGTCCTATCTGATAGGCAAATAGCTGGTCAATTAACGAGCGGCGACCGCATCGAGCATGGCCCGTCCCGCAGTGGTATCTCCCAGGACGCAGAAATTTACATTATTGACATACTTCTTCATCACCCGCTGGATCTCTTCGGGGGTGACTTTTTGAATCAGCTCCATCCGCTTTTCGGCCAATTCCCAGTCCTGACCGTTCAGTTCATAGAGAGCCAACCGGGAGGCCTGACTGCTGTTGGTCTGCTCGGCCATTAAGGTCTCAGTGGTCAAGACCTTTATCTTATCACGCAGATCCTTTTCAGGGACGGGTTCAGTCTGAATGCGTTCGACTTCATCGAGCATCACCGAAACCGCCTGCGCAGGATCAGTCGAGGTCACATAGAGCAGACCATAATTAGTCCGACGATTGGCCATTGATGATGACACGGCATAGGTCAAATTGCGCTTGGTACGAACTTCCTTAAACAACCGGTCGCGCAGGATGTCCAGCCCGACAAACATCGGGATCGCGTCCTCGATATTGTCCGGTGACGGGGCGGGATAATATCCGCGGACATACACAGTTGGCAGTTCGCGCGCCTCCAGAGTATTTTCGACTCCGGTCATTCCCCCCGGCGTCGGCAGGGCGGGAGCCGAATAAGATCCCGCGGGCAGGGCGCCCAGGCCGGCCTTGACCAGCCGAGTGGCGGTTTCCTTGTCCACGTCGCCGACAAATACGACCAGCAGCCGCGCACGGTTGATTTGTTTTTGTTGATAATCCTTCAGCACTTTGGCATTGAGCGCGGCAACTGTCTCTTCGGTACCGCTGGGTGAGACGGCATAAGGATGATTGCGAAAGAACAGCCGTTCGCCGATAATCCGGGCATATCCGTCCGGGTCGGCCTCGGTCTGACGAATATCATTGAGTTGCCGCTCCGTCACCAATTCAACATCGGCTGAATCCAGCAGTGGATTGACGACGACATCGGCAAAAATCTTCCACGAATCATCAAGATATCGTTTCAGGCACTGCATGTTGACCGACGTATAGTCATGCCCGGCACTCGAACTGATGCTCGTCCCCATCCGCGCAAGCTCTGAACGCAGTTTATCCTTCGGATAATTTTTGGTGCCTTCCATCGCAGCACTGAAAAGCGCTTCCTCGATTCCGGCCAGGTCGGTTCCGTAATATGCCGTACCGCCTTTGAGATATAAATCAGCCGCAATGATCTCATTGGCGGTATTTGTTTTGACAATTACCTCGATGCCGTCGACTTCGAATTTTTCGACAGCCAGTCCATTGGCGGACATAAACAAAACCATTCCCACCACCATCGTTGCTTGGGCAAGACGTTTCATCAGTTCGCCTCCCCGATTTTCAGATTCGCCTGGTCGTTTTCGGACAACAGCACCCCGGTCACCGCCGGTTTACCTTTGATGTATGTCTGCACATAGCGGTAGATGTCTTCCCGCGAGACCTTGTGCAGGTTGTCAATATAGTCAAGGTAATACTGCAGACCGCCGGTACACCACCAGAAAGACAGGGTGTGGGCGAACTGGTCGGCGCGTTCCCGTCCGAAAATTTATGAAATCTCCAGTTGGTTTTTGGCGAACTCGATTTGTTCGTCGGTGAAATAGTCCGGTTCATCGAACTTTGCGATTTCGGCGTCGATGGCCGCTTTGGCCTGCTCGTAGCGATCGACCGACGTACGCAACGTCATGGTAATCGGTCCGACATGCACCAGCGACTGGTAGCCCAAACCTATGCCGTCAACCAGACCGGCGTCGACCAGGTTCTTTTGAAACTTCGAATCGGGCTGGCCGAGAATGAACGAAAAAACATCGGCGGCAAAAGTGCTGGCCACATCATCCCGTATACTCGGCCCCTGCCACGACCGTTGCAGAATAACAAAATTGATCGGCTGAGTGACCACGACCGTCTTGTCCTCAGTCAGCGGCGGATGTTGGGGGATAGGATATTTCTCAAACGGATTATCGCCGCGTTCCCAATCACCGAACATCGCCTCGACCCGGGCAAACACATCGTCCGGGTTTACATCTCCGGCAATGATCAAAGCCGAGTTGTTGGGAATGTAGTAGCGCGACTGGATCAGCCGGAGTTTTGTCTGGTCGGCGGCCAGAATCGTGTCACGGTCGCCAATCACATTTTTGCGGCTGTAATACTTATACCACATCTCTTTGCCGATGGCCCGGATCAGGTGGAAAAACGGGTTGGCCTCGTTACGATCGAACTCACCGATTACCACTTGCCGTTCCCGCAACAGCTCTTCGTTTAGAAAGAGCGGATAGCGGATGGCGTCATTCATAAATTTCAGCCCGGCGGCCAGATCATCTTTATGCAACGTGAAAAAATAATTGACCCGTTCTTCAGAGGTCGACCCATTCCAGGACATCCCCAACTCGCGCGTGCGCTCCATATACCGTTCCTGGCTGGGAATTTCTTTGTTGGCCTTAAAAAACATGTGCTCATACAAATGGGACAACCCATCAAGTTCGGGTGTCTCAGTATAGGCGCCATTTTTCGCGCAGATTTCAATTGTGGCCAGCGGCACCCCGTGGTTCTCGACGACGATCACTTCCAGGCCGTTATCGAGCGTCTTTGAAGTAATTCCATACTTCTGAGCGAGCGCCGGGGTGGATATCGATGTGATCACACACACCATCCCCAACGCCAGCAGCGTCCTTTTACACACCATGTTACCTCCTCACGATACATGACAACCCACCGCTTGTATCCCTTCGGTCATCCCTGTTACTTCTAAGGAACATTGCGGATAATACACGGATTTCACTGCGTCGAACAGCCGTTTTTTACTGCCTTACGTGAATATTGACGACAATGTTGCGTCCGCCCGAACAATCTCCTAATAAAAAAACCGGGTCATAAATACTACTACGACCCGGAAGGAATCTTCGCTGTTGTACGGCAACGGTCAGGGCAGGTCGCGCAGGATATGCGACGAGACAACTTTCATATAATTCCCGCGCTGGAACGCTCCCGGGTTTTCGACTTTCCCGTAACTCATGCTGCCCTGCATCTGGGTAATCGAATCATACTCTTTATCTTCCATCCAATTGGCCAGGTCTTGTTTGACCCGGGCAAAATGGCCGATGCCGTTTTGTAAAATCGCCGAGGTCATCATGGCGACTTTTGCTCCCGCCATCATCGATTTCAACACCCCGATATGGTCGTGTACTCCACCGGTCACCGCCAGGTCGGCTTTAATCTGTGCATGCAAAATTGCGACCCAGTGCAGTCGCAGCAGGATTTCATAGGGCGAACTTAAAGTCAGCGTCGACTTGATCTCCAGCTTTTCCAGATCGAAATCCGGCTGATAAAACCTGTTGAACAACACCAGAGCGTCTGCGCCCTCGGCATTGAGTTTGCGCCCAATGTCGGGAATGCTCGTAAAATGATGGCCGAGTTTAACCGCCACCGGTATATCGATACCGGCCTTCACGTCCCGCAACAACCGGCAATACATCTCCTCCACCTCCGCAGCCGGGATATTCGGGTCGGTGGGGATGAAATACATGTTTAGTTCCAGGGCATCGGCCCCCGCCTGGGCAAATTTCTCGGCATACTCGATCCAGCCGCCGGTGGAAACACCGTTCAAGCTCCCAATAATCGGAATATCGACAGCTTCCTTGGCCTTGCGGATATGTTCGAGATAGAGGTCCGGGCCCAGGTGGGTCGTATTCAAATCCGGATAATAGGACATGGCCTCGGCGTACTGTTCGCCATAGGATAGGTGGGTATCCAGCGCCAGACTTTCCAGTTGGATCTGTTCTTCGAACAAAGAATGCAACACGACCGCGGCCGCGCCGGCATCTTCCATCTGCCTGATATTGTCGATATCCTCACACTGTGGCGAGGGTGAGGCCACCAGCGGACTGCTCAGGGTCAGCCCTAAATATTTCGTGGTCAAATCAGCCATCGTTTGTTGCCTCCACCCCATCGGCTCGGTTCATCTTCGACCAGTATTCATACGTCCGCCAGCGTTCTTTGACATCAGCTTCGGCCTCGCGCAGCAGTCGTTTCGCCGCCGCCGGATCGGCGTGCTTGAGCATGGTATAACGCGTTTCGTTGTAAATATATTTTTCCAAAGGCAGCGATGGCGCCTTTGAATCCAGTTGCAACGGGTTTTTCCCGTCCCGGGCCAATACCGGATTGTACCGCATCAACGGCCAGTGTCCCGACTGCACTGCGGCTTTCTGTTAGTCAAGACCGTACACGAGGTTATATCCGTGAGCAATGCAATGACTGTAGGCGATAATCAGCGACGGCCCGTCATAGGCCTCGGCTTCGAGGAAGGCCTTGATTGTCTGGGTATTGTTCGCCCCCATAGCTACCCGGGCGACATAGACACTACCATAGGTCATCGCCATCATCGCCAGGTCTTTTTTGGCTGTGGGTTTTCCGCCGAAAGCGAATTTGGCTACCGCCCCGCGCGGTGTCGCTTTCGACATCTGGCCGCCGGTATTGGAGTAGACCTCGGTATCCAGGACCAGCAGATTAACATTACGGGTCATGCTCAATACGTGGTCGAGACCGCCATAACCGATATCATACGCCCAGCCGTCACCACCGACGATCCAGACACTCTTTTTAACCAGGGTGTCGGCGATATTGACCAGATTATGTTCCTCGGGCGTCTGGCCTTTCCCGAGTTTTTCTTTGAGCGCCGCAACTCGTTTGCGTTGCTCGGCAATACCCACTTCAGTCGATTGGTCGGCCTCCAATAATCCGGTCACCAGTGAGTCGCCGATTTTGCCGGAGAGTTGTTTAAGCAGGATTTTGGCATACTCATTTTGCTTGTCGATCGCCAGGCGCAGGCCAAAGCCGAATTCGGCGTTGTCCTCAAATAGTGAATTGGTCCAGGCCGGGCCGCGGCCGTCGGCATTGACCGTATAGGGAGTAGTCGGCAGGTTGCCGCCGTAAATCGATGAACACCCCGTTGCGTTGCTGATTAAAGCCCGGTCGCCGAAGAGTTGGCTGAGAATCTTAATATACGGCGTTTCGCCGCAGCCGGCGCAGGCGCCGGAGAATTCGAACAGCGGTTGATACCACTGAATATCGCGGACTTTACCCGGTGCCAGTTCCGTGCGGTTCGTGTCGGACAAGTCGAGGAAAAACTCCCAGTTTTTCGCTTCGGTTTCGCGCAACGGCGGTTGCGCCTCCATATTGATCGCCCGGCGGCTCGAATCGCTTTTATCCTTTGCCGGACAAACTTGCACACACAAAGCGCAGCCGGTGCAATCTTCCGGCGCGACCTGGAGGGTGTAGATCCTGTCCTTGAACTCCTTGAAACGCGGGGTCGCATGTTTCCAGGTTTCCGGCGCCCTGGCCAACTCGGCCGGGTCATAGATTTTCGAACGGATCACCGCATGCGGGCAGACCAGCACACAGCGGCCACACTGGATGCAGATGTCTTCATCCCACACCGGGATTTCCAGCGAGATATTCCGTTTTTCCCATTTGGTTGTCCCGCTGGGGTAGGTGCCGTCATCGGGCATCGCGCTGACCGGCAGTTCGTCGCCCCGGTTGGCGATGATCTTCGCGGTCACTCTCTGCACAAAATCGGGTGCCTCCGCCGGGACCGGCGGACGCAGATCGAACGTGCTGGTCACTCCGGACGGCACTTTGACTTCATGCAAATGTTCCAGTGTCGCATCGACTGCCGCATAGTTTTTCTCTACGACCGCCGCGCCGCGTGTGCCGTAGGTTTTCTTAATCGTCCGTTTGATCGCGGCGATTGCCTCATCGCGCGGCAGCAAGCCGGAAATTGCAAAGAAACACGTTTGCATCACGGTATTTATCCGCGCGCCCATCCCGGATTCTTTGGCGACCTGGTAGCCGTCGATGACGTAGAACTTTATTTTTTTGTCGATGATATGTCGCTGGACCGTTTGGGGCAGGTTGTCCCAAACATCGTCAGGGCCATATTGGCTGTTGAGCAAAAATGTGCTCCCCGGCACAGCGGCCTTGAGCACATCCAGTCGTTCGAGAAATGTAAACTGGTGGCAGGCGATGAAATTTGCCTTGTCGATCAAATACGTCGAGTGGATTGGCTTCGGCCCGAACCGCAGGTGCGAAACCGTGACCGACCCGGCTTTTTTCGAGTCGTAAACGAAATACCCCTGCGCATTGTTGTCTGTTTCCTTACCGATAATCTTGATCGAATTTTTATTCGCGCCAACCGTGCCATCCGAACCGAGGCCATAGAACATCGCCCGGACCGTGCCCGGATCTTCGGTCGAAAAATCAGGGTCGTAGGCCAGACTCGTGTGCGTTACATCATCGTTAATCCCGATAGTGAAGTGGTTTTTCGGGTTGTCTTTGCTCATCTCATCGAAGATGCCCTTGATCATCGCCGGCGTAAATTCTTTAGACGACAGGCCGTAGCGGCCGCCGATTACGCGCGGCATCGACGAAAACTTGCCGTTGCCCGAGGCGGCGTCTTCGGCCAGCGCAGTCACAAGATCGAGATATAACGGCTCACCGGGACCGCCGGGTTCTTTGGTGCGATCCAACGACGCAATTGTCTTCACACTTGCGGGCAACGCGGCAAAGAAATGCTCGGCAGAAAAAGGAAGATACAGCCGGACTTTGAGGACTCCAACTTTCTCCCCTTGCCCCGTAAGATACTCGACCGTCTCATGCGCCGTTTCCGCGCCCGAACCCATGATGACAATCACCCGCTCGGCATCGGGTGCGCCTTCGTAGTCGAATAGATGATATTGGCGGCCGGTCAGTCCGGCAAATTTATCCATCACATTTTGCACGATCGTCGGGCAGGCGAGGTAATAG
>JAJRUJ010000100.1 GCA_024277855.1 Candidatus Zixiibacteriota bacterium | reverse complement strand
TTTTCCCCTGTTCAGCGAAATCGCCAGGACGCTTTCCCAAAGATCGACCGCCTGGGCAGTGTCTCCCTCGGCTAAAACGAGCAAGCCCTTCAGATAGAGGGCCTCCCCCTGCCGGGGGTTGATCCGAAGTACCGCTTCCAGCAGCGGCAAAACTTGATCATTTGTGCCGCGAGCCAGTTGTAATCGCGCCAGAAGTAGTTTGAGTCGATTGGAGAACGGGGCCTTTTCGACGCCGGCGGCCAGAGATGTCATGGCGGCCGCAGTATCGGCCAATCTTAAATAGATGCGGCCGGAATGGTAATAGACATCCGGGTTTTCCGAGTCACATTCGGCGGCGGCATTAAGCGACACAAGCGCCGAATCATACTTTGCCTCGTCGATCAGCTTAACGGCTTCCTTGAGTAAGGCACGGCAACGCTTGATCTGTTCCCGCCGGGCAGTCCGATCAATCCCGTCGGCCGTCGGCCCCGCCTGATACCCGAGCAAGAGAATGCCCGCCATAACCAGTATTGCCAACCGGAGGCGGTTCATTGACGCCGGTACTCCTTAGGGGCGTGACAGCCCACAACGCACGATCCCCCATTGTCATTTTTGGTAAAGGTCACCGGCAATTCCCAGTTAATCTTCCCAAACGGGACGGAAGTCCGGATATGTTTTTCCTGGTTCGAGGCATGCACCTGATGACACGCGCGACAACTGCGCCCCTTGTCTTTTTTATTGACATGCAAAAAATGGAGGTTCCGATCCTGGTCGCGGAAATCGGTCAGTTTCCTGGTTTTCTCCTCTTTCGCAATTTCCCGATTATGGCACTCGAAACACAAAGCGTAATTATCTTCGGCGTAGGGAATATAGAATTCTTTGGGAAATTTCTTCCGCAGGATGCGATAAAATTCACTGCCGTGCGGGTCATGACAGGCGTTACAGTCACCCTGCTTGACCGGGCCGTGGAGGTATTTTTGCTGCCGGACAAATTCGGCCAGTTCATCATGACAAGTAAAGCATAAGTCGGCTTGGGGCACAGGAAAAAGCCGTGGATAGTCGGAGGCGTGAACGTCGTGACAATCGGTACACTGTCCATTGACAACCGGTTCGTGTCCGACAGAGACATTGGCATACGCCGCGATGTCTTCATGACATCCATAACACAACCCGGGCGGTGATTCCGGAAGCATGAATTCGGCCGCATTGGCATGCGGACTGTGGCAGTTAGTGCACTTTTCCTTAACCGGCTGATGAATATGCCTTTTATCCATCATCCCCTTCTGCTCCTCATGGCACCGGAAGCATAACTGGTCAAGCGGAGCCAACAGTTGTTTTTCATTGGCGGAGGCATGGGGATTATGACAGGCATTACAATCGCCGACTCCCACGGGTCCATGAACAAACTCCTGCTCAAATTTCTCGCGGGAATGGCAGGTGAAACAAAGGTCAGCCGCCGGTGCTTTTAATGAAAAGCGAAAATCCGACTGGTGAGGATCGTGACAGGAGATACATTTACCCTCGGCAACCGGCGTATGGACATGGTCCTCCAGCATCATGTCACGACTGGTTTCATGACAGTTGAAGCAAAGTTCTTGCTTATCGGCGGCAAGGACAAACTCATGGTCCTTTCCCTCAAGCGGTGTGTGACAAACCGTGCAAATGCCGGCACCCACCGGGCCATGAACCCATTTTTTTGTGCCCATATCGGCGTGACATTTACCGGAGACACATCCGGGGTTATTTTGCGCTATCACCATCGAAGCTGGACAGGATAGTAACAACACGATCCCAATGAACCAGTAAAACCGCCTCTTCATGTTTGCCTCCAACCACTCATTAGGCTCAAGCCAATCTCGACCGCCATGGTTTTCGGACCCGGGCAGAGCATATTCATTATCTCTATCGTCCCCTGGCGACGATCAATAACCCGGGCTGAAATATCCCGTATATATACATTAAAATGCTATGTTTTCAAAAGATGAAATGTGGTCTTCCCCGAAAAATAGACACTGTTTTTCTTTTGCTGTTCGGGTTCCCGGCTTTGGTTATCTTCGGTTGTTATTTCCCCTTTCAATGCTGAGCGCCGCATACGCCTGAGCCGGAACAGCGAATATGGATTCCGCCGGATCCGGTTCCACATTATTACGGTTACTAATTCTGCACCGGTCCCGACCCCGCGTACTCAGCAGGTATTCAGATCATCTATGTCAATATCGAGTGAGGCGGGATTGTAAATCTCGAGATATTCGATGTTCAGGGAAATTCTGCCAAAGGCCTGCGGGATACCACTCTCAACACCGGGAAATACAGGGCTGTCCGGGATTTGGCAACTCCACGGGGTGCCGGCTTGATTCCAGAGTCTATTCCTATCGTCTCACCACAACGGATACAGTTATGACGGGGAAAATGGTCTTATTGAAGTAATTGAGGTCCAGGACTGCTTTCAGACCTTGATGCCGCAAGCGCGGTTCCAGTAAAATAATGCAGTGGCGTCGTCACGTTCGGCGAAAGCGCGGGCCTCGGCAACACCCTCGTCAATCTGCGACAGCGAAGTAAAATTATACTTTTGCATATCGGGCGCGCTGGCCTCGACAATCCCGATCATGTTTTCCACCCAGGGCAGAAACGACGGCATTCCCGCGTGATGAAATTCCGGTTCGCAGGTAAGACGGATTTCGGTGAACCCGGCCTTTTTAAAAATTGCGAACAGCTTTTTACCGACCTGCGGATCGCCGCCGAAGCGGTCCTGCAGTTGCACATATTGCCGCCACAGAGCATCGAAACGAGGGCAGTCAGGATCGAAAATACTAACCAGCGCGTTGTTTTCCTGCACACAGGCGCGCCCCCCGGGTTTCAACACGCGAAACATCTCATTGGTGACTGTTTGTGCATTGACGACATGTTCAAGGATATAGCGGCCATAAACTAAGTCGAACGACCCTGCAGGGAAAGGGATACGATGAGCGTCGCCGCGCACATAACGGATATTCGGCAGGAGTTTTTTGGGATAGGCGAGTTGCTCGGCCGAAAACTCCAGTCCGACAACTTTCGCTTCCGGATATCGTTCGGCCACGGTGCCGCTTAAAATGCCCAAACCGGAACCGACTTCCAAAATCGATTCACGGCCCTCCGGCTGTAAAAACTCGAGATACGAATCGTTGGTCAGTTCATTCAACCGGGCCAGCCGCAACTGCTCCTCGGCGTTAGTGCCATGAACATATTTTTTTTCGGCCATCGGCTACTCTCCAACACCCTGACGGCAAAACAGGGGGAATATCGTCACCTATCTCATTGTCGGCCATCGCGAATCGAATCTTGACCGCCTGCCGACGTCCGCCTCGGGAATCGATTATCTACCGCGAGAAAAGCAGACAGCCGTTACGGCTGTTGGGGGATGATGATCCAGCCGATGATATAGGCCAAACCGCCGGTCCCGGCGCCCAAAAGCAGCGCCAGGGCGATCAGGCGGACGATGGTCGGGTCGATATCGAAATAGTCGGCGAGGCCGGCACAGACACCGGCGATTTTTTTGTCTTTAGTCGAACGATATAATTTTTTGGCCATTATGTTGTCTCCTTAGAAAGCACCTGATCGCTTATTTGCAAAACCTGCCAACAAGGCCCTCCTGTTCGGTCAGCGCAAGATAGATCGAGCACTCCGGGGCTTCAACAGCAAAATTGTGCCTGAGATCGGACATGCTCTTGGTGGTCTACTCCGTTACGATAATTATAAGCCGTTGCTGGTGCATGGGGACATACACCAGCCACAAATAATAAGTATGTCATTCCCACTTCGCGTGGACACGCCCGTTTGAGCACCCTCAAGGGCACAGGCGGGAATCTATTTTGTTAGGGTTGAAAATGGGCCCCCGCCTGCGCGGGGGAGACAAAGTAAGTCGCGGGAGGATAAAGTAAGTTGCGGCAGGAGACAAGGTAAGTTGCGGGAGAGACAAATCAGTGTCGCGGGAGTGATCGATAGTACTAGTCCTTGCCTAATGCAGCCGATAACGATACCCTACAGGCCAGGGAGTAACGATGATCGATACCCATGCCCATCTGGATTTTGACCAGTTCGATAAAGACCGCGAGTCAGTCATCAGCCAGGCCACCGTCGCCGGGGTGGAATTGATTGTCAATATCGGCACCGATTTTCGCTCGTCGGCAATTTCCCTTGCGCTGGCCGAGGCCTATGCCAATATCTACGCCGTTGTCGGGCTGCATCCGCACGACAGCAAGGTCTGGGACTCGAAGACCGATCCGGCGCGGCTGGAAAAACTGGCCGACCACCCCAAAGTTGTCGCGATCGGCGAATGCGGCCTGGATTATTATCGCAATTATTCGCCGCATCCCGACCAGAAACGCGCTTTCGCCGATCAGATTGCGGTGGCCCGGAATATGAAACTCCCGCTGGTGATTCATAACCGCGATGCTTTCCCCGATACGTTCGATATCCTTTTGAAAAACAGCGCACACAAGGTCGGCGGGGTAATGCATTGTTTTGCCGGCGATGTCGAGCAGGCGCGGCAGATAGTCGATTATGGATTCTATATTTCGGTCGGCGGCCGGTTGACCTATAAAAATTCGGCCGATCCGGCCAATGCCGCCGCCGTGCCGCTGGAGAAAATCCTGCTCGAAACCGATTGCCCGTTTTTGACCCCGGCGCCTTTGCGCGGCAAACGCAATCATCCGGCCCTGGTCGCTTTAGTCCGGGCCAAACTGGCCGAAATAAAACAACTCGATGAGGATGAGGTCGATGACGTGACCACGGCCGCAGCGAAAAAACTGTTTGGGCTGCCGCGATGAAAAGCAACGGAGAATATATCAAGAAGAAAAAACTGCGGCCACGTCGCCGGTTGTCGCAGAATTTCCTCACCGACCAGAAAGTCGCCGCACGGATTGCCGACGCGATGGAGATTACCCCCGGCGAGCTGGTTTTTGAAATCGGCGCAGGTAAGGGATTCCTCACCGAATATATCCTCGAACGCGGGGCAAAAGTGCTGGCGGTCGACAAAGACCGGCGGATGATCGGCTTGTTGAAAAAGAAATTTCCCAAAGATTCGCGAATCGATATTGTCTATGCCGACGTGCTCAATATGCCCGAGCGCTATTTTCCGCGCAAGAAGTCGATCCTCGCCGGGAATCTGCCCTATGGCATCTCGCACCCGTTGATTTTCTGGATATTGGACGGCCGGGAGCGCTGGCGTCATGCAGTGATCATGCTGCAACGCGAGGTCGCGCAACGGGTCTGCGCCGAACCGGGAAAGAAAGGCCGTTGCGCCCTGTCGGTACAGGTTCAACTGCAATGTCAGCCGTCATACCTGTTTGAAGTCAAGCCGACCGCTTTCTACCCTCGGCCCAAAGTGACCTCGGCGGTGGTGCGACTGGATTTTCCCTCGCTCCACACGGAGATTGAGACCGGCGAAATCTTTCGGTATATTGTCGGCGCGGCCTTCACCCGGAAGCGCAAGACGATTTCGAACAATTTGCGCGCAATCCCCGGGGTGAGTGTGGGGGAGGTCGAGCAGGTCCTGCGGGAGGCCGACATTGAACCGAAACAGCGGGCCGAACAACTCTCGATCAAGCAGTTTGCCGTACTGGCTCAGACGGCGCGCCGCGTTTGGGGCGCTGGCCTGGGTGGCCCTGATCCTGCTGATCGGTTCGAGGACCCTCGCCCAGGAGACTGAACCGCCGCCCGAACAGACTTCGATCACGTTCGGGTTTTCCTACAATTACGATACCTATGTCTGGACCGACAGTGTCCTGTTCCGTCGCAATCTCGGCAAGCAGACGGTCTGGGGTCTGGACGGGGGCCTCTCGGCCACCCAGATATCGTCCTCCGACGGCCTGACCCGCAAACAGCGGTTTCTCAACGGCCGGACATTTGTCGACCAGCGGTTTTCCGACCGGCTCTCCGGCGGTTTCTCCCTGGCACAAAGCCGCCAGCGACTCGAAGAACTGGCCAATCGACACTATGTCTTTTCCGATATTCTGACCCGGTTGCGCTATGAATTCTCCCCGGTTTTCTCACTGACGCAGCGGACCGGTTTCTCGGTCGCAGAGCGGTCGGCAGGCAAGGCCAAAACCAAGGATGCGGGCTTTACCTCCGAAACGGAATTTACCCTGCGCGAAACCCGCTGGCTCAAACGGACCTGGCAGGGGCAGGGATTAGTGCGGGCGCATCAACTGCAAAATGTACCGTCGGTCGAGGGCCGCTGGAGCCTGGCCGGCGCCGGCGAGTTGATTTTTGGGGATTCGCTGAGTTTTGCCGCAGCCGACCATGGGCGGCGAACATCATATTATCCGACACTCGACGATTACGAGACGATTGCGCGGCAAAAGCTGCACAACGGCCATTTTACCGCCGATGCGGTCGGCCACTGGGCCGGCGGATTTTTCTGGGGACTGACCACCGATTTCACCTGGCGGCGCGAATCATATGAACTGACCCAAAAAAGCGCAAATACCTCCCCGGTCCTACCGTTGGGGCTGAGAGAATCGTCGGAAGGATATCGGCTGCGTCTCGGCAACAAGTTGGGCGGGTCCGGGGCGGTCACCGCCGCATACCGCTATCTGGAAACGACCGAAGATTTCGGCGCCGACCGGAAAGACCAGAATTCCAAGACAGGCGAGTTGGAATTGGCCGGCTATTTTCGGGTAGGTCAAGCCGATTCGATATACGTGCGCGGCCTGTGGAAAGTCGTTTCGTTTGTCGTTCCGCCCGATTCCGGGTTCTATACCGACCGCGATCTGGCGACTACGCTGGTCGATCTTGGCTGGACACACACTTTTACCCCGGTCTGGGATGGCTCGCTTGTCTTTTCGTATCGCGGCTTACAGCAGGTATTCCTCTCGGGTCAGTGGTCGGGCAACAACAATCACAACGACATTTACCTGTTTATGCCCCGTCTGTCCTGGCGGCCGCTGCCCGGTTGGGGGCTAAAACAAATCTTTAGAATCCAGGCGAACTACCTTTCCTACGATCTCGAAAAGGGAGTCGCGCAGCCCGAACGCAGTACGCTTTATCGCCGGGCCGAAGCCGTATCGTCATTCGACGCCCTTCCCCTGCCACCGTTGCCCCTGGAATTGCGCTATACCTATCGGTACGAGGATTTTGGGCCGCTGATCTGGCGGGAAAAATGGAACCAACAGGTTTCGTGGGACCGCCGGTCACACCTGGCCGGGATCCGGTGGCGCTGGACGCCGTACCGGGGGTGGGTGTTGACACCCGGGGTATCGTTCGAGCAAAAGAAATCGTATGATCATCAGGAGGTCGACGACGAGGCGGTGCGGGTGCACCGGTCGACGTTTGTGCGCCGGGTGATCGAGTTATCCGTTTTGTGGCGGCCGGAAGACGGCCGGGATGATCTTTATCTTTCCGGATCACGGCGCATCCAGCGCACGGGCGGAGCCGATAAGGATATTTCCGACTGGGTAGAGCTGACCTATCGGCGACACTGGTGAGGTCGGTGGAGCAGACAATGATGATTAAGAGGATGCTGTATTTTCGCTCGACAATGGCGGTGTTCGGCGTATTGATGTTTTTGCTCTTTGCCGGCTGCGGCAAAGACCCGTTTTCCACGAGGACATCCGAACCGCCGCGCAGTATCGGCGGCACTTATCTCGATCCGGTCACCGCGGAGATCGCCGTGGACAATTTGTTCCATGCCTGCAATGAACAGAGTATCGTCAACTATACGCTGACGCTCGACAATCAATTCGAGTTTACTTTCGATTTTTTGAACACCGGCCAGCCGGGCGGGACAACCAATTGGTCGAACGCCGAGGATGTCCGGATCATCGACAATATCTTTCGCAATCTCGACACATTGGTTTTGGACTGGCGGATGTCGCAGGCCGATCTGGACGGCGACACATCCGCGGTCTACTATCGCGCATATACCATTCTGACTGTCACGGCCGCTGTGCCACCGGAGACGACGTTGTATACCGGGGAAACGGTGCTTTTTTTGCGGGAAAATGAAGCAGCCCGCTGGTTGGTCTATCGCTGGGAAGACCGGCATCTCGAGGGTAGCGATTACTCGTGGGCCGACTTGAAAGCAAGGTATCGGTGATGCACTCACGAGCGCGACAGCAACGCCCGTTGAACCGGATGCTGGTCGGCGCGGGATTTTGCGTCCTGCTGACGTTTTTGGCCCTGCCTGCCGGTTGTACGAATCCGTTCGCGCCACCCGAGATTTCCGGGGCGGGGATTGTGCCGATCCAGCAACAAACATCGGTACGCGCCGTGCTGGACAATTTTCGCTACGCCTATGAAAATCGGGACATCGATGTTTATGAAGACGTGCTCGATCCCGATTTTGTTTTTACCTATTTCGATCCGGAACGGATTGAGGGGATCGATCGGGTATTGGTTCCGCGTGACGGCCCCTCCGGCGATCTTGAGCGCACCCGGCGGTTATTTGCCGTGTTCGATGATATCCGTCTGCCGACCTGGGATTCGACCGCCGCCTATCTCGACTCGACTCTGAGTTATCCGCGCCAAGTACGACGGATAGCTTTTCGCCTGTTGGTCCGCGACCTGGACGGCGATTACAACTATGAATCGATCGAAGCCAACGGCGATGCTCTGTTTTATTTTCGTCAATCGACCACCGATGGTTTTTGGCGGATAGTCCGCTGGGAAGACCTTTCCAACCAGTAACGGATTCCCGCGCATCCTCCCGGAATCGGACTGCGGATTTGTGCGGGTGAAATCAACCTCTATCCCGGGGAATAAAAATTGCCGCCGGCAGTATAGAAGTTGCGGGCAATGGGAAGTCTTTCGGGTCAGATCTCGGCCCGGCAGACCAACCGAACGCGGCGATCGGGCAGGACTTACAGGCGGTTTGATCGACGCGTACTTACGGGCGGGCCTACCCGCCCGTTTATATTTCCCGGCAATCCGTAATTTTACACCTTTCCAAGCAGATAAATAAATCATAATTATTTGCTCGACGCAGGGGTGAGGCGAAGGTAGATTTGAGAATATGGGATTCTACAGACCGACTCATCAGCGCTATACAGTTAGCGGGGCGATTGGTTTAGTATTCACTGTCTTCTCTGCATTTCCAGAATCAATTAAAAAAAACTGGCTGAAAAATATAATACCATTCATTTTGAACACATGGTGGTTCTGGGCTATCCTCGCAATTATGTCATTTCTGTGGGGCTGGTGGTATTGGGTTGCTCGATTTCTGCGGAGATTAGTCAGGTTGAAATATGAATCTGCATATGATGCTTTATGCTTCCTAGTGAAAGATTCACGGCTTAAAAATATACGCACGCAAGATGAATTGAATAGCGCGAAATTATTTGACGGAATAGCTGGTCCAAGATTTGCATGGAATGAAGAATGCGATAAACTGATGCAGGCGGCTTTTGATGATGCCGTTGTGATAAGAGGAAGATGCTCAGCCACTGGCGTCATTCAACGAATACCAAAAACAAAATTCAAAGATTTTACGTTAGCCTTTCGACTTGTCGACGGCGAATGGGGTGGCGTATTGTGTGAGATGAGTTGCGCGAACAGAACATTCCTGCCCGGATTTGCAGATGGGGACGAATGTACAGATGTTGAGGTTGATATAGTTAGTTTAAAAGCAAAATTTTCTTATTGGGGAATTACCCGGTTAATGTATCAAACGTTAGATGCTCGTACTGAATCAGGCCGGGAATAGTATCACGAAATATATACAGTTATCCCGAGGCCTCAGTAATAAACTTCACGAGAAAGCAAGGCCGGGATTAGTCCTGAATCAGGGATTACGACCGGCTGGGGCTATAGACCGGAACCGATCCGGCTCCAGCGAATTCGCGAGGGAAAATGTACGGCATTATAA
>JAJRUJ010000099.1 GCA_024277855.1 Candidatus Zixiibacteriota bacterium | reverse complement strand
TTATCGTTTTTACTAAGCTGAAATCGGCAGATGTGATATACGGGAACGCACCTTGAAACCCTGATCGCAGGACTTTTTGCAAAAGTCCATTTGGTCAGGGCCACGCCTGCCGCCTCGGGCGGTGACGCCTGTATGAGCGGGAATCCATTTTGCCTTTTATCGTTTTTACTAAGCTGAAATCGGCAGATGTGATACACGGGAACGCACCTTGAAAGCCTGACCGCAGGACTTTTTGCAAAAGTCCATTTGGTCAGGGCCACGCCTGCCCAACTATCAAATTGGCGGGATTGTCCTGGTTCCCCCTGCATTTGCTCTCAAATCTCGTATATTAGAAACGACGAATCGGATGTGTTCCGATCGATAGTCGGCAAAGGGAAAACAGCATGAGCAAATCGATTTATTGCGACCATAACGCAACTACGCCCCCTGATGAGCGAGTCATCAAAAAAATCGCCGAAATAAGTACAAGAGTTTTTGGTAACCCGTCTTCACCGCATCGGGTGGGTCAGGAGGCCAAAGGCCATCTGGAGGAATCGCGGGCGGTCGTTGCCGATTTTCTCGGCGCACAACCCTCCGAGATTGTCTTCACCGGCTCAGGTACCGAGGCGGACAACCTGGCGATTTTCGGCGCGGCCTATGCCAACCAGGATAAAGGTCGCCATCTAATAACCAGCGCGATTGAACATCATGCCGTCCTCGCCGCGTTCGAACGGCTGGCCGAACTCGGCTGGGAAACCACTATCCTGCCGGTTGATTCACAGGGTCTGGTCAATCCCGCCGATCTCAAATCGACCCTCCGCGACGATACCGCCTTGGTCTCGATTATGACGGTCAACAACGAAGTTGGTACCATCCAGCCGATCGAACAACTCGCCGCGATCACGCGCGAACGCGGTGTACTCTTTCACACCGACGCTGTCCAGGCCGCCGGGAAGATTCCAGTCGAGATCAACAAACCGGCGGTCGATCTGCTGACTATCTCGGCACACAAAATTTACGGCCCCAAAGGGGTCGGGGCGCTCTATGTCCGTGCAGGCACGAATATCGAACCACACATCTTTGGCGGCGGGCAAGAAGCGGCACGCCGCTCCGGCACCGAAAACCTCCCGTCGATTGTCGGCTTCGCCGAAGCAGTCAAATTGCTGAGCGAGAAATCAAACTCGAATGATCAAGCTGCCGCCGTCGGTGAGGAGTTCCTCCATCGGCTTCGCGACGCCATTGATGATGTCCGGCTCCATGGCCATCCCGACCGGCGGGTCACAAGCACAATCAACGTCGGTTTCGCCGGGATAAACGGCGAGGCGTTGTTGATTGGTTTAGACCTGCAGGGCATCTGTGTTTCCTCCGGCTCAGCCTGTTCGACCGGGGCAATTGAACCATCGCATGTCCTCACCGCGATGGGCTGTGACCGGGCCGCTGCCGAAAGTTCGCTCCGTTTTTCTTTCGGCCGCCTCAATGATCCGGGTGATCTCGATTATCTGATTACGACGATCGCCGATGAGGTGGATCGGCTGCGCCGGCTTTCGCCGACGTATCGCGCAGAGCAGAAAGTTTCCACCAATGGCCGGGCCTGATCTGAGCGCTTACGCCGGCTCGCGGGTATTGGTGGCCATGTCCGGCGGGGTTGATTCCTCGGTCGCCGCTGCGTTACTCTCCGAGGCGGGCTGTGATGTTGTCGCGGTGACGATGAAACTGTGGAATTATGACGAGGTCGGCGGCAATGTGCACAACGAAGCCCGCTGCTGCTCGGCGGAGGCATTCGATGAGGCCCGGATGGTTGCGCGTAAAATGGATTTTCCGTTCTATGTCATCGACTTGGCCGAGGATTTTCATCGCGAGGTGATTGACGACTTTATTGCCTAATACCGCGCGGGCCGCACCCCCAATCCCTGTGTGCTCTGCAATACCAAAATAAAATGGTCGGTTCTCGAACAACGCGCGCGCCTGCTCGGTGCCGACTACCTGGCCACCGGCCACTATGCCCGCACCGTGCGCGACCCGTCACGAAATTGCACCCAACTCCTGCGCGGCGTTGACCAAAAACGCGATCAGTCCTATTTCCTCTGGGGTGTCGAATCCGGTTCCCTCGCCCGGACGATTTTTCCGCTCGGTGATTTATGCAAAGATGAAGTCCGGGAAATCGCCCGCGATCTGGGATTGCGTAATGCCGAACGGCCCGAAAGCCGTGAAATCTGTTTCGTCCCCGATAACGACTATGGCCGTTTTCTCAAAGAAAAGGGCGGCGTGACTGTAAAACCGGGCGCGATCACCGACCCTGAGGGCCGAACTGTCGGTAAACATGACGGCGTCGCTTTCTACACTATCGGCCAGCGCAAAGGACTCGGCGCACACGGCAAACCGTCCTATGTCACCGGGATCGATCCACAGAATAATGTGGTGCGTATCGGCGCCGACGAACTGTTGTACCGGCGTGAGTTCACCGTCGGTGATCTCAACTGGATTTCAATTAATCCACCGGCGTCAAGAATTCCCGCAAGTGTGAAAATCCGTTACCGCCATCGGGCGGTCCCGGCCGAGATCATCCCGGACGATGAGCAGGTCCGCATCTGTTTCGCCGAACCCCAGCGGGCGATTACCCCCGGCCAATCGGCGGTTTTTTATGACGGTGATATTGTTCTCGGTGGCGGGCGGATCAAGCAGGTCAGGGCCTAACTGTCCGACAGCATTTACCGTCGATACATTCATTGGAATCATCCGTGAACCGGGGGCCGCTCAAATGCCGAAGCGGAAACCGAGGTAGGGGGGAAGGTCAGGCATGTCTTCGTCAAGCGCTTCAAATGTGTCACCCCGCCAGCGGACCAAACATGATGAACAAATCCAGCATTCGCCGGCCGGTTCCATCTGTGCCCGGCAGAGCGGGCAGGACCGTAACAACGAATCTTGTGTACTGTCTTCTCTGGTCATGTTCGTCTCGGTGCTGGTCGGAATAACATGAATGCCGCAGCCATTCCAACCACAACGGTGAATACCGCCAAAAACGGGATTGCGGTCAAACTGCCCACGGCCCAGGCGACCAGCGCCGCCGGGAGGACAATTCGCTGAACGATGGCGAACGAGACTTTGATTGCGCGTGAGATAATCATCAGCCCGACCAAGGCCAGCAGGATATAAATAAAATAGCGGGTTTCGACCCCGCCCAATTTATCGATGTATGTATTAAAATCACCGAAACGCGCCCACAGGCCTTCGGCCAGTGTTGCCATTTTCTCCCAGATCACCGCCGCTGTCTTTTCAATCATTTGCGCGTTCTCCCACTGCACGGCAACCGCTTCACGCCTGACCCACCGGTTCAATGGTCAGGCTCGACTCACCGACCCGAGTCAGGCCCTGCATCCGGCGGGTGAGAAAATCCTGCGAGGATATCCAGACTTCAGACATCCGCATGACATCTTCCTGGGTCGTATCCGTCTCCCAGTCCAGGACAACCGAGTCGAAATGCTCTCCGTTCACCAGCAGGTCGTCCATAGTCAATGTGAACCGTACTTTCATTGTTCCTCTCCCACCTTGTCGAATCGAGATGTGTGTCCTCGGATCCGACAAAATGCAATCGCGATGCCGTCTTAGCCGCCGGGAGAGGGAGAACTGCTTAACGGTCCGTAACATGATGTGGGACAATGAGAATTATTGTCCGGCCAGGTTGTTCAATTGTTGATGGTCAATCGCGGCCGGCACGAGGAGAATCTGAGATGATGGGGAAGTTCCCATAGGTCATGGGAGCCAAACACGAACAAGGGCACAGGGTTGGTAAAGGGAAGAACCGGCGCCTAATGTTGCAGCCGCCGCAATACTTCCTCCTGCAAAAAGGCGCGGTAATGCAGGCCGCCGGAGTCAGTCAGGCGCATCAGACGGCTGTATTCGGGGAACCGGTCGAGTGTCGACCAGCACGCTTCACGGATCTCCTCCGGGTCGTGCGACCCGATCTGCCCGTCGACATACGTGGCAATAAAAACGTGGCTGGTCCAGCTCACGGCACGGGTGGAGGAATAAAACTCGGCCTCACAGCGGAGGATATAACGTGACAAATCCACCTGCAATCCGGTCTCTTCGTACGTTTCACGGCGCGCGCCCTCTTCAATCGATTCCCCCGGTTGCAGTCCGCCCGACGGCGGCCGGTACAAACCGTCGGGATAAGAATGTTTGGCCGTTACTGCAATTTCCCGCCCGCGGAAAATAAACATCGTCACATCGTGCGCCCGGCCGTTTTTCTGAGAACCGATGATGATATCCATTTCCCATTCGGGGCAGACCGTTTCGAATGTCAGCAAATCCGGAGTCCCGTATTTCTTACGGACCGGTGCGAGTATTTTTTCAGTCACATACATCAGTATTGCCGGTCGCCTCCGTCGCCGTTGAGTCGTTTGTCCACGTCACCACCGGTCGGGACAGCAGCCAAACAGCAAGCAGCAATACCGCCCAATCGAATCCGTATCGTTTCATCGATGATCAGGCCTCCAGCGTGGTAATTTTCTGTTGGATCGGCTGGCTGGTTACTTCGGCCTGATCCTTATGCATGAAAACGTCGATTTCGGTGCGCAGTCCGAATTCCGGCTGGTAAATCCCCGGTTCGATCGAAAACGCCACTCCCGGAATCAACTGCCGTCGATCACGGGTTTCCAGATTATCGATATTCACCCCATTCCCATGCACTGACGTGCCCAGCGAGTGCCCGGTCCGATGCGTGAAAAATTTTCCATACCCGGCATCGGTGATTATCTCGCGAGAAACGTCATCGACTTCAAACCCGTAGACCGGCTTTCCGGCGTTCAAGCGTTGATTAATGAAAGCCACCGCTCCATCACGCGCGGCGGTGGCCACGGCAAAAACCTTGGCTATTTTTTCCGGGACCGCCGGGCCGACATATGCCATCCAGGTGATATCGCCATAGACCGCATCGGCGAGATCCAGCTTGGCCCAGAGGTCGATCAACACCAGGTCGCCGGATTTGATAGTCGCCGAAGCGCTCTCCGAGGGTTCATAATGCGGGTTGCTGGCATTGGCGTTTACCGCACAAATCGGCGGATGATCGGTGAGCATCTTCCGGTTTTCAAACTGACGCAGGATGAACTGCTGGATGCGGTATTCGGTAATCGGTCGCCCGTCTTTTATCCGGTCGCCGATTTTGCGGAAAGCCAAGTCTTTGATCTCATGCAGTGCTTTGGCGGCCTTGCGGTGCGAGGCCAGTTGTTCTTTGGTCCAGCGGGCCTGAAAATACTGGACCAGGTCGGCTGAAGAGACAACCTCCGGCACCAGCCGCCGGACAGTCTCGAGCGTTCCCGCATCTACGCGCGAGATATAGGGAATCGCAGCTTCCGGTGAATATTCCATCGCGATTTTCCCGGCCCCGGCCAGCACGGCCTCCAACTGGGTCGCAATCTCCTGCCAACTGCTGTAAATGTGGTTCACCCCGGGAATATCGTCAAATGTGCCCTGTTCGACCGCGTGGGTAATCTTATGTGGCATACCTTTAACCGGTATCCAGTAAAACCAGCGCCGCGTTTGCATCCCGGTCAAATGCAGGACTTCTCCGGCGATCGGGTTGATTCCGTGGAAATCATACAACAGCCAGCCGTCAAGGCCGGCATTGAGCAAATATTCCTGTATTGCCGTGATTTTCTTTTCCATCATCCCTCCGTCTTACCTTACGGACATAGTATACGGCCTAATCTCTTCCCGGCTAAGTGGTTTGTTCGCCCGGAGCGTGACACCGGTTGTCCCGCGTGACAGGTCGGCAGAAGAAAATTTCCTCGGCAAAGCTTGGTGATTGACATCACCGCACCGCCGCTGTATACTGTGATCCCGGGAACCGAGACCAACGGAAGGCAATTTCGATGGCGATTACTCCCGAGGACATCCTGCATACCGCGCGACTGGCAAATCTGGCTCTGACCGCCGAAGAAACCGAACGGTTTAGCCGTGACCTCGAAGGGATTATGGCGTATGTCGATCTGCTCAAACAAGTCGATATCACCGATGTCCTTCCCGCCACCTGCCTCTCTCAAGGTCGAAATGTATTTCGTGAAGACCGCGTCGTTCCCTCATTGGCCGGCGATAAAATTCGGCGTAACGCGCCGGACTGGTATCGCGGTATGTTCCGTGTTCCCCGGGTAATCGGCTAGATCCCGTTAGCCGGGTATTCAACATATGGCACGACAGTCGGCCGTTTTGTGGGCGGCAAAGGCGGTATTTTGATTAAACAACGGACAAAGACCGCGACAAAAGCCCGGGCCGTCGTGATCATCCCGGCCCGCTGGGCCGCCAGCCGTTTCCCCGGTAAGGTCCTGGCCGAGGTTAACGGTCGTTCGTTGCTCGCTCATGTTATCGAGGTCTGCCGTGCCGCGCAAGCTGTCGAGCGGGTTATGGTGGCCACCGATGACCGGCGGATTTTTGCGGTAGCGGCCGAAGCAGGGGCGGAGCCGGTGATGACCTCCTCGCGCCTGAAATCAGGTTCCGACCGCGTGGCCGCCGTCGCCGAATCGATCAGGACGCCGATTATCGTCAACGTCCAGGGTGATGAATATTTTGACCGACCACAAATCCTCAACCGTCTGGTCCTGACGTTGCAGGATAATCGTTCGATTGCGGTTGCGACACTCGCCCGGCCGATTTCTGTCCGTGAGGCGAAAGACCCGCACCTGGTCAAAGTTGTCTGCGACCGAGCGGGCAGAGCGATCTATTTCTCGCGCAGCGTTATTCCGTACTATCGGGAGCCAGGTTCGGCACAAAAGTATCTGGGGCATATTGGGATTTATGCCTTTCGCCGGAAAACATTGCTCGAATTTGCCGCCGCCCGGAAAACTCCGCTCGAACGGGCCGAGAACCTCGAACAACTCCGGTTGCTCGAATGGGGTATCCCGATTTCTGTCGTCAAAACGAACTGCTCGACGGTTGGCGTTGACACGCCCGCCGATTTACGTCATCTTAGATTGTTACTGAAGCACAAAGCCGGCGCTTGAGGGGGGAACGTGACTGACTCGGAAAAACAATGTAAACATATTTTTGTAACCGGCGGGGTTGTCTCGGCCCTGGGCAAGGGGATCGCCTCGGCCTCAATTGGCCTCCTGCTGAAAAGCCGCGGGTTAAGTGTCACCCTGCAGAAATTCGATCCCTATTTGAATGTCGATCCGGGGACAATGAATCCGTTCCAGCACGGCGAGGTTTTTGTCCTTGACGACGGCGCCGAAACCGACCTCGATCTGGGCCATTACGAACGTTTTCTCGATGAGCATCTTTCCCAAAAACATAATGTTACCTCGGGCCGGGTTTACGAGACGATCATCCAGCGGGAACGGCGCGGCGATTATCTGGGCGCGACAGTCCAGGTCATCCCGCATGTCACCAACGAAATTAAAACCCGTCTGCGCCGGGTTGAATCCGGTAACGGCAAAGTCGATGTCATCATCACCGAGATCGGCGGCACCGTGGGCGATATCGAAGGTCAGCCGTTCCTTGAAGCCATTCGGCAAATGCGGCTCGAACTGGGCGAGAGTAATTCCCTGTTTATCCATCTCACCCTCGTACCCTATATCGCCTCGGCCGGTGAGTTGAAGACCAAACCGACCCAGCACTCGGTCCGGCAGTTGCGGGAGATCGGAATCCAGCCCGATATCCTCCTTTGCCGCAGTCCCGAACCGCTGGACGATTCGGTGCGCAATAAAATCGGCCTGTTTTGCAATACGCCCTCCGAGGCGGTCATCTCGGCGCTGGATGTCAAGTCGATCTATGAAGTGCCGTTGCAGTTTCACCGGCAGGACCTCGACAATCTCATTTGCCGCAAATTGCAGATCACCTGCCCGCCGCCGGATTTGGCGGCCTGGGAGAAGATGGTGGCCAAGACCCTCCATCCATCGCGGGAAGTCAAAATCGCCATCTGCGGCAAGTATGTAAACCTCCACGACGCCTATAAATCGATCATCGAATCGTTTGTACATGCCGGGGTTGAAAACGATGCGCACGTCGAAATGGTCTGGGTCTCCTCGGAAGACATCCGCCGCGAAGGCGCGGATAAATTCCTCAATGATGTCGACGGCCTGCTGATTCCCGGTGGCTTCGGCGAAAGGGGAGTGGAGGGGAAAATTGAAGCGATCCGTTTCGTCCGCGAACATCATATTCCTTTTTTGGGAATCTGTCTCGGGATGCAATGTGCGGTAATCGAATATGCCCGTGACGTTCTGGGTTGGGAAAACGCCCACTCCCACGAATTCCATCGCGAGCTTGAATACCCCGTGATCAGTCTGATGGCCGAACAGAAATCGGTCATCGATATGGGCGGCACTATGCGGCTGGGCGCCTATCCCTGCCTGCTTTCCGAACGAAGCAAATCGCGGCAGGCATATGGTATGTCGCAGGTTTCCGAGCGGCACCGACATCGGTTCGAATTTAACAACGAGTTCCGCGAACAACTCGAGACCGCCGGGCTAAAAGTTACCGGGGAATCTCCGGACAAAAAACTTGTCGAGATCGTCGAAATCCCCGACCACCCCTGGTTCGTCGGCGTTCAGTTTCACCCCGAACTCAAGTCGCGTCCGCTCAAGGCCCACCCACTGTTTCGCGAGTTTGTCCGGGCGGCATTGCAAAACCTCGATAACCGCCTGGTTGGCAATCCGGTCGAGAATGAAGAGGTCAAGCAGTAATAAACATCGACGGACCGCTGACAACTGTTCTCCAGAATATAAAGCGGGGCCTGACGGTCCCGCTTCTCATGTTATTCAGCCCAATCACCCCGGTTTTTACTCTCCATTCCGGCAAAAACCATTTCGGCCGTAACGGTTTCCCGGCATTCGCCGATATAGACCGTAAGGGTCGGATATTGGGTTCGGCCGCCGGGGAAAGGTATATCCAAAGTGGATGACAACCCGAAAATGAACACCAATCAACCTGCCCCGGATATCTCGGTCGTCGTCCCGATGTATAACGAGGCCGACAACCTCCCGGGCACACTGTTACGGATCGCCGAAACACTCGAACCGCTGGGACAATCGTTTGAAATTGTCGCAGTTGATGATGGTTCATCCGACGATACGGTGAGTATCCTCCGGGAGACTGCTCAACTCCAGCCGTGGGTGCGTGTTGTTTCCTATTCACCGAATCGTGGTCGGGGGTATGCCCAGCGGTGCGGTTTTGCCGAAGCACGCGGACAGATTATCATGACCACCGATGCCGACTTGAGTTATCATCCGAAATACCTGGTCCAAATGGCCCATACGCTTACCGAACAGCCCGCCGTTGATTTCGTCATCGGTTCACCCTATATGGCCGGTGGCGGCGCGGCCGACGTGCCGCCGGGTCGGCTGGCGATTTCGCGCTGGGGCAACCGGGTCCTGGGTTTTGCGATGCCCGGCGGGATCAAGACCGTCACCGGCATCCTGCGCGCCTACCGGCGGGAGGTCCTCGACTCGCTGGATTTGAGTTCTGACGGCAAAGAAATAAACCTCGAAATTATTTCCAAAGCGCTGGCTGCCGGTTTTACCGCTCGCGAAATTCCGGCGGTCCTGACCGGCCGTAAGCAGGGCAAATCAAAATTCGCCCTCAAGGCCACAGTTATCTCGCACCTGCTGTTTTCATTTTTTGAGCGGCCCGCCATGCTCTTTGGTCTGGTCGGCGCACTGTTGTTCGGTCTCGGACTGGCCGGTGGCGTCTACCTGACCTGGCAATGGCAAGTCGGCGACCTCAATCCGGTACGGCCGCTGTTCACGCTCGTCGCCATCCTGCTGGTTTCCGGTCTTCAGATTGCACTTTTCGGTTTTCTGGGTACCCAAATGGTGCGGATTTATCGTGAACTGTTTCGGATTCAACGGGTCAATAAACAACTGGTTCTTCAACTCGGAGAACACGATCGAAACAAAACGATATCGCAGATCCCCAACCGTGAACCGTCATCGTTCCACTCGACCAGGCGGGATTAAACACCCATGACAATACTATTGATCACCAACCGCTATCCCAAAGGTCCGGACGATCCGGCCTCGCCGTTTGTTCCCGATTTTGTCGAGGCGTTGCGCGTGCTGGGTGCGCGCGTGGTCGTCCTGACCCCGCAATACGGCCCGCCGGCCGAGGACGAACAGTGGGACATCAACCGTTTTCGCTTTGGCTCCGATCACCAGGATATTCCGATCGGTTCCTGGAATTATCTCTCACCGGCAACCTGGCGCAAAATGCGGCAATTCCTCCATTCGGGCGAACGCGCCTCCGATTTGCTCGCGGAACAACTGGGTGTTGACCATATTCTGGCCCTCTGGGCGTTGCCCTCCGGTTGGTTTGCCCATCGTACGGCGCGGAAATTCGAAATTCCCTACTCGGTCTGGTGCCTTGGTTCGGATATCAATACCTGGGCCAAACGGCCGTTCTTCGGCCGGTTGACCCGCGACATCCTGCAGGACGCAAAACATATCTTTGCCGACGGTTTCGAACTGGCCCGGTCTGCATCTCAGTTTGGCGCCAAACCATGCCGTTTTTTGCCGAGCTTGCGCCTTTTACCCGAACCGGCAGTGGACGCCGAGGTTGACGGCCCCGCGAGGCCGTATTTTCTCTATGCCGGCCGGATCCACCGCACCAAAGGCGTATTCGATCTGTTAGCCGCTTATCATCAGGCCCGGCGCGAACTGAGCCAGTTTGACTTAGTCTATGTCGGCGAGGGACCGGAATTACGAAAATTGCGGACAATGGTCGGTCGCGATGATTTTAACGGCAGGATCAAGTTCACCGGCCGTGTCCCGGCCGGACGGCTGCAACGTTACTATCAACACGCGACGGCGACGGTGATCCCCTCGCGTTCAGACAGTCTGCCGCTGGTTTTCTCCGAAGCTGTCCAGTGTAACTGCCCGCTGGTTGTTTACAATACCGGCGACATGGGGCACTTCGCGCGCCGGTTCAATTTAGGCCGGGTGATTGCCACGGGAAATATTCGTGGTTTAAGCGATGCGATGATCGCGATTGCCCGCAACGATGTTCCGCACGCAACCCATCGCCGGACCATGATGCGGATGTTACATCCCTCCCGGGCCGCCCGGAATTTTCTGCGGACAATCGACGGCCGCCGTTCCCCGTCGACCATCTCAATCTCCGGCGGTCGAGACGAACAACGCGTGCCGGCGAACTCACCTGTCGAGGTGCGCCGGAGAT
>JAJRUJ010000098.1 GCA_024277855.1 Candidatus Zixiibacteriota bacterium | reverse complement strand
TGTGATGATCACGGGTGGCTATATCAATCCCGAACCGTTAGTCGAACTTTGCGGGACGCTCGATGCGATCAAAGTCGACCTCAAATCGTTTTCCGAGGATTTCTATCGCGATGTCGTGCACGGCGAACTTAAACCAGTGCTCGAAGCCCTGGTCACAATCAAGAAGCAGGGCCTTTGGTGTGAGATTGTCTATCTGGTCGTGCCGACACTCAACGATTCGGAAAAAGAATTCCGCGCGCTCTGTAATTGGATCATGACCAATCTTGGGCCGGATGTTCCTGTACATTTCACCCGTTTTCAACCGATGTATCTGCTGAAAAACCTCCCACCGACCCCGTTGTCGACTTTAGAAACCGCCGCGGATATCGCCGATGCCGCCGGGCTGAATTATGTGTACCTCGGCAACGTCCCGGGCAACAGACGTGAGAATACATATTGTAATTCCTGTCGGAAAAAAATAATCGGGCGGTATGGGTACCATATCACCGAATTTCACATCGCCGACGGCGTGTGCGGGTATTGCCGTCAGCCAGTTCCCGGAGTGTGGTCATGACCAAAGAAAAAATGTATAACGAGCGGTTGGTCGAACTGCGGCCGCTGATTTTTGCAATCAAGACGGCAATCGAACTTTATGGCCGCGAAGAGGCCAAAAAATTCGCCAAAACCCTGTTCGACAGGTATGCCGAAGATCGCTTTGTTACTGTTTTCAAGGACATTCCGCTCGACAAACGCTGGCAGGAGTTCAAAAATCAAACCCTTGAATACGCCGACGATATCTCCTATTCGATGGTTGCTTCTGATGAGACGATGGTCAAAATCAACTATCACTGGTGTGTATTTTATGAAATTTTCAAAGATTACGGTCTCGGTGAGTTTGTCCCGCTGTATTGCGAGACCGACTTTGATACCTGCCGGAAAATTCATCCGGGGATTAAGATGACCCGCACGCAGATTTTAGCCGATGGCGGCGATTGCTGCGACCATTGCTGGACCTACAAACCGGATGCCTGACGATTGTTGTAAATGATTGAGAAAGGCATGGCCCGGAACTTTGCTCCGGGCTGACGTGACCACTTCAAACTTGTGCGGGGTGGGGGTTGTTGCCGGTAATAGCGGAATCTGGATTACCTTCTGGGCCTTTCATGGTGCGCTGTCCGCCAGAGGCGGACGGCGGGAATGACACCATCAGCGGTACGCGGCGTATGTCCTCATGGGCCATAAATCAAGACGATAGTACGAGAGAGACACCCCCAACCACGACAAATCAAAGATGCTCACTGTTCGTAGAGGCGGTAGACTTTTGACGGGACATCTTCCCATTCGTGGAATGGGTCATCCTTGATCGCATCGCGCATTGCCGGTTTGGCGGCTTCCCATTGCTCCTCGGAATCCCAAAGAGCGATGCCGACCAGCTTACCGGTTGTCTTGTCCCGGGTGGTGAGGACCTGTCGAAAACCGGGTTTGTCCTTGACCGCTTCGCCGAATCGGTGCATCGAATCGACGATAAACTGCTCCTTCCCCCTGAGCGGATAATGGATCGATATATGCACAAACATCGGCACCCTCCTGCCTTGCTCGACATAAAATCGGGCTCTTAAAGATTCCCCATTTCCCGATCTCTACTTGTTATACGCAGGAAGAGAAAAATCGATGAATCCTAGCTGATGACTTTGATTAAATTGGTCAATGAAGCGATGGCAATGGTTTGAATGTCTCCCGAATACTCCATTTTTTTCTTGTTCCCCGCCGGAATTACCGCCCGTTTGAAACCCATTTTTTCGGCCTCTTTCAGCCGGGTTTCGATATGCGGCACCGCGCGGATTTCGCCGGCCAGGCCAACTTCGCCGACAACAAACGTATCCGAGGGGATCGGGATTTCCTGGAATCCCGAGATTATCGCCGCGCAGACCGCCAGGTCCAGCGCCGGTTCGGCCGATTTGAATCCCCCGGCGATGTTGGTGAATACGTCGCGCGCGCCCAGAGCCAAGCCGCAGATCTTCTCCAAAATCGCAATGTTCAGAATCAAACGCCGCTGGTCGACCCCGGTGCTCACCCGCTGGGGTGAGCCGTAATGTGCGGGGGTGACCAGCGCCTGCACCTCAAGTAAAAACGGCCGCCGCCCCTCGACGGCGCAGCCGACTACCGATCCCGGCGCGTCCTCGGGCCGTTCGGAGAGGAACAACCCCGACGGGTCGGTCACCTCGATCAGACCTCTTTCGGTCATCCGGAAGACCCCGATTTCGTTGGTGGGGCCGAAGCGGTTTTTTACCGAGCGGACGATTCGGTGTGCCTGGTGTCTTTCGCCCTCAAAATACAGGACAGTGTCGACCATATGTTCGAGGACTTTCGGTCCGGCAATTGCACCTTCTTTGGTCACATGGCCGATCAAAAATCCGATTGCATTCGATTTTTTGCAGTAATCGATCAGGGCCTGCGCGCACTCGCGGATTTGCCCGACCGTGCCGGGGGGAGAGGGCCAGTCCGGGTGGTGGGTCGTCTGGATCGAATCGATCACCAGCACAACCGGGTTGACCTCACGGACTGACTGCTCGATAGACGGCCAGTCGGTTTCGGCCAGTACCGCCAGATTGGCCGAGCCGAGACCGAGCCGTTCGGCGCGGTTTTTAATCTGGGGTAACGATTCCTCACCGGAAATATAAAGGACCGGCCGGCCAGCCATCGCGATTCGGTCGGCAACCTGTAAAAGCAGTGTCGATTTACCGATCCCCGGCTCGCCGGCCAAAAGCAACACTCCGCCGGGCACCAGTCCGCCGCCGAGTACATCGTCGAGTTCACCGATCCCGCAACTGACGGTCATGTCGGTGGAATTGGCAACCTCCGCCAGTGGGGTCGGCAAGGCGGCCGGTCCGCCCTGTCGTTTGGTCCGTCCCGCCGGAGCGGCACGTTCTTCGATCAGCGTATTCCATTCGCCGCACTGGCCGCACTGGCCGCTCCATTTGGCGAAAGTCGAGCCGCAGGACGAGCAGGCGAAGAATGTTTTGATTTTCTTGGCCATAGCCCCTGAATATATTGATTAATAAGGGTAAAACGGAATCACTTTGTTCGTTTGCGAACCACACTGTCAGATCCCGGTGATCCGCATACTATCAGGAAACACGGTAATTAAATATTGTGGTCAATGGCAGTATATTGCCACCGCCGTCTGTGCTCTTTAGCATATGCGCCGGTAATAACTTACGAATGTTGAGAAGCCAACGGGCAGAACCCAGGTCGGGACACCAAGAAAATTCGGTTTTTCAACACTCCGCAGGAAGAGTGACATGTTGGGGAAAATCATATTATTTAGTAACTTAATACGACCGACCACCGATTCAGGTGTACAATATGACAAGTCGATGGCCCGCCGTGGCGGGTTCGCGGGGGTAGGTGAAGTGTGTCCGGGTGTCAACTAAATTATGAATTTACCTCGTTCGATGAGGCCGTTGGCGTTGCCTGCGGCGAGTTAATTCGATACTTTATATCCTGATGGTGCGATCAAAAAACCACAAGCGGCCGGATCCGGGGAGAGTATGACCGCCGAAGTCGAAGTCGGGCAGCTGCCCGGGAAGTTTGCAACACGTATCCGGCGGGATGTCCCGCTGGCTGAGTATACGACTTTTGGGATCGGCGGCCCGGCGCAACTGTTGGCCGAGATCGAATCGACCGATGATCTGGCCGAGTTGATCGGCTCCGCCCGCGCGGCCGGTATCAAGACCACTATCCTCGGCGAGGGGAGTAATCTCTTAATCGGTGACCGGGGGATCAAGGGGTTGGTAATCGTCAACCGGTGCCGTTCTCTTGCGCGTGACGGCAAACGGATCACTGCCGAAGCTGGGGCGCATCTGAACGACTTGGTTGATTTTGCCGTTGCCGAGGGGCTGGCGGGACTGGAAAAGCTGGCCGGAATCCCCGGATCAATCGGTGGGGCGGTAGTCGGCAATGCGGGGGCGTACGGACAGTCGATCGCCGATGTCCTCGAAGGTGTACGAGTGCTCGACACCGATAGCCGGACCATCGATCTGTCCGGCGAGCAACTGGGTTTCGCCTATCGGACCAGCCGGCTAAAAACCTCGGGTGAAATTGTGTTGGATATTCGTCTGATTCTCAGCCCGGCTGACTCGGCTGTTCTGCGTAAAAGCGCGGATGAGATCATTGCCCGGCGAGACGCCAAATTACCGCCGGGAGACATCTGTGCCGGGAGCTATTTTAAGAATATCGAGGACCCCTCCGCTCCGTACGGCAAAATCGCCGCGGGGCGGCTTCTGGAAGAGGCCGGGGCAAAATCATTTACCGTGGGGCAGGCGGCGGTTAGTGATCGGCACGCCAACGTGATTGTCAACCTCGGCGGGGCTTCGGCGGCCGATGTCCTGGCTTTGGCCGAGAAGATGAAAGTTGCCGTTTTTGATAAATTTGGGGTTGAATTGGAAGAAGAAGTTCGTTTCTTGGGTATGTAAATCGGGGTGGTCGGGGATATGTCCCGCTGTCACAGGCAAATCGGCATGGCGATTGCACCGATACAGAGATGAAGTAGAATGATGAAAAGGCCGCCAATCTGCTAAGCGATTGGAGTTTTATGGTTTAGAGAAAGGAGTCGCCTATCGATACTATCTAAAGAGTGTTAATAACCCCAACCGGGGGAGCGAGGTTTTTGCAGTATTTGATTGGAGCAAGTCATAAGCTGCAGTGGCGCCGGGTTATCTGCTTGATACCGGTGTTGTTTCTGTTGTTTGCCTCCCGCGCCTACTCGGTCGGCATGGTGGCGACACTGGATTACCATGGCCGTACCATTGAGATATTCCAGCCACAAACTCACGAAATCGGTCTTTGTTTCACCGACACTTCCGGAATTCCGTTATTAAAATACCCGAGTAAAGGTCCGCGCTCCGAAGTAGTCATCAATTACTACACCGGGTACGCGCAAATCCGCTCCTATTACAATGACCAACCCGTTTCCGCCCCGCTGGCGATGGACATTGTCACGTTCAACCGGGAGCGGAATGAAGCGCGGGTGATCGACCGCTGGCGGAAAAATCTCACTCTTTCGCTGACCAAGGCCCAGTTCCAGAAACATGGCTCAGGGCTGTCCTGGGAGATTGTCAAAGTCCCCAAATCGGTGCGGGCGATTCTCGGCGAAGGCGGGGTGGGTTTGAAAGTCAATGGTTACCGGAAAATTCTGTTCTCGGGGACGTCGCGTTGGCAGGGTGGAGTGCAGAACACCGGTACTTTCCGGCAAAGTAAATTCCCGTCCCTGGATATGAAGCAGACCTCGCGCTTCACGATCAAAGGGAACATCGGGTCGAAGATTTTCGTTTCGGTTGATCAGGACTCCAAGCGCGAATCCGACCTGTCCAACCGAATCCAGATCCGCTACAAGGGCGACGAGGACGATATCCTGCAGTCAGTCGAGTTGGGGAATACGACATTGAACCTGCCTAACTCGCGATTTGTCGGCTATTCACAGCGAATCCAGGGCTTGTTCGGGATCAAGTCGACCGCCAAGCTGGGCAATATCGACTTGACGGTTATTGCCTCGCAGGAAAAAGGGAATACCGAGAAAACGCGGTTTACCGCCGGGGCCACCGAAAACGTAGTGACTATCCGTGATTATTCCTATCTGCAGCGAACGTATTACGATGTCGGCAAGATCGGCCCCGATTCGCTGGGACTGGGATTCGATATGGCCACCGACTCGATCGTCGATTTCCGATTGTTCGGTGTGGGGAGTTCGCAGTCGGCGGGGGAAGACCCGTATGCCAACCTCTATATCGATCCGAATAACCCGGAGGCGTTCAGCCATGAATTCGCCGGCTCGTTTGTCCGCGAGATGATCGACGGGAAGGACTACTTTCTCGAACCAGGACAGTTCTGGATCCGGCTCGAACGTCAGCATCGGGTCAACGAACTGCTGGCCTGCTACATGAAAGTCCGGACGCCGCAGGGGATTGTCGAAGTCGGGAATCTCGGAAACGGCGACACCCTGGCCTTGAAAATGCTCAAACCGGCGAAGCGGACACATACCAGTGAAACCTGGGATTATGAATGGAAAAATGTTTACAACCTCGGGGCCAAGCGTCTCAAATACGACGAGTTCCAACTCGACATCTACAAAGGCGCCGCCGGGACCGAACGGAACAACGCGAATCTCAATCATCAGAACGGTGTGCCCTATCTGCAACTGTTGGGACTGGACAAATTCAATTCGGCCGGGGCGGAGGCCCCCGACGACCGGGTCGACAATGTTGACTATTTGCTCGACCTTTATCGCGGACATATCCTGTTTCCCAACCATAAGCCATTCGCTCCCGACCCGCCGGTCGGATATGCGCCCAGTGCCCCGGATTCGGTATTGGACGAGACGGTTCCGGCGATATACACCACCTCTACGACCAAAGAACTGACCGAACAGAGCAAGTATTATATCCAGATTACGACCAGCCGGCGGACGTCGACTTACTCATTGCGCAAAATCAATATCCTGCAAAACTCAGAAACGGTCACTTTCAATTCCGCAAAACTGATCCGTAATGTCGATTACCAGATCGACTATGAACTGGGACAGATTACCTTCATCAGTGACCGGGTACTTAATGATCCGACCGGTGACCTGACGATTGATTTCGAATATGCCCCGTTTATCAGCGCCGAGCGCAAGACCCTGCTCGGTGCGCGGGCTGAGTATGCCGCGGGACCGGGATTTAATATCGGTTCGACGTTTCTCTATAAATCGCAGAAATCGTCCGACCGTAAACCGAAACTCGGCCAGGAAACATCACGTGACCTGGTCGGCGAGGTGGATTTTGCCCTGGTCTCGAATCCGGCCTGGATGACGCGCCTGGCCAACGCGCTGCCGCTGGTCGAAACTTCCGCCCGGTCGAACTTGCGCATCAGCGGTGAGATTGCCCGCTCGATGCCCAATCCCAATACCGCCGGGTATGTGTTGGTCGATGATTTTGAGGCAATTCAATTGCTTACCTCCCTCGGCGTTTTACGGGAGTCCTGGACCAGGGCGTCACCCCCGACGAGCATGACCGATGTGCCGCGCGACACCCTGATCTGGTATAACCCGTACCATGATTTTTTGGTGAGCGATGTCTACGACCGCCAGGCCAAGAATGCCCAGGACCAGCGGATGGAGGTGTTGTACCTGCAAATGCAGCCGCATGAAACCAATTCATGGGACGGGATCATGCGGGCGCTTTCGACCGGCATGCAAGACCAGAGCCGGGCGCAGTATCTCGAGATTCGGTTGGGGACGTATGGCTACGTGGAAGGGAAGTTGCACCTTGATCTCGGGGAAATCAGCGAAGATATCGACGGCGACGGCTCTCTGGACACCGAAGACCGTGATGTGTATGACGAGAATGGAACGCGGATTCGGATTAAGAATGGCATCCTGGATGAAGGTGAAGATACGGGTCTGGATGGTGTGTTTTCCGTTGATGAAGAGGGTTACGATGCCGAAAGCAACCCCGATCCCCACGGCGACGATTGGAAATATTCCGATGACGACCCCTTTGTCTACGACAACATCAATGGCACCGAAGGCAATTCCAAGGGCGATCGTTCGGGGTATCGGCCCGACACCGAAGACCTGAATAACAACGATTTTCTCGATCAGAACAACAACTACTTCTCCTATGCCATTGACCTCGGCGGATCCCCCTTTGAAGTTGAGGGTTCGCGCCGTGTCGCCGACCGCCACGAATCAGCCGCCGGAAAAAAGCTGGTATTTCGCACCTATCGAATTCCACTTTGGAGTGACAGTGAGGATCTGGAAAACACAACCGGAAATCGTGATTCGAGTCTGATCAGTTTTGCGCGGTTGTGGGTCGATGGTTTGACCGAAATGACCCAGATAGTTATCGCCGAAATGCATATTGTGGAAAACCGCTGGCGGGCGCAGCCGCTGGCCGACGACATCGTCGCCGATGACAAACGATTTCGCGCCGAGGCGATCAATTCCGAGGAAAATACCGACTACGACCCGGGCGGTGTTGTCGGTGAAGAAAATAAACAAAGCAATATCACTGAAAGAGAACAGTCGCTCCTGCTGCGTTTCGAAAACTTTGAGGAGGGCGATACCGGCTGGGCGGTGAAAATACTCACGCGGGCGGAGGATTATACCGGGTACGAAACGATGCGGATGTTTGTCCACGGCGACACCAAATCGGCCCTCGTCGGCGATCCGCCGGTCTCCTCGTATCTCTTCCGGGATTCGGCGGTCGTCTCGTTTATTTTTCGCATGGGGCTGGATGAGAACAATTATTACGAGCAGCATATCCGTTGTTACCCGGGCTGGGACAGCAACTCGATCAAGTTTAATTTCGATGAATTAACTCCGCTGAAACAGACGGTTGCCGCTGATGAGTTTGGCGACCGCTATTCCGGCGAGTATAAAATTCACGGTAATCCGACCCTGACGCAGATACAATATTTTGCCGTCGGTGTAACATATAATGAAGGACTCTATGATAAGTTCTCCGGCGAGATCTGGTGTAATGAATTACAACTCAATAACGTCCGCAATGACGCCGGTACCGCCGCCCGGTTATCGTTAAACGCTCAGTTTGCCGATTTCTGGGGTTTTGCAGTCAATTCGGAATACCAAACTTATTCATTCCGCGGATTGACCGGGGCCAATTCGGCCTCCGGCTCCAGCCTGCTTAATGGTTCAACCCGGACCCGGCTCAGCGCCAATACTTCCTTTTCAATCGGCAAGCTTTTGCCGGCGGCCTGGCGGGTGAGCATCCCGTTGACCTTGAAATATTCCAAAGATGTCTCCGAGCCGAAATTGCTCACCGGGTCGGATATTGTGTTGACCCCCGAACTGCTGGCAAAAGAGACCACGACCAATATCAGTTACGGGTTTTCCTCCTCGTTGAAAGCGACGCTGCCGACAAAGCACTGGCTCGCTAAGTTGACGGTGAATGCGATAAAATTTTCCGGTTCTCTTACCCGCAAAAATCTCTGGTCGCCGCGGACGACCTCCCTCTCGGAAACGTACAATGTGCGTAGTGACTATTCATATTCAAACAAGACACTGTTGCCGATCTCGCCTTTGGCCTGGACCAGGTACCTGTTTTTCCCCAAGTCGATCTGGGACACCCGGCTGAGGTTGTTGCCCAAGAAGTTTACCGCCCGTGGTGAGTTGCGGCGCACGCGCTCAACCAAGATCAACAACCTGGGTTACCTGGTGCCGAGTTTTACCCGGACGTTTAAAGGCCAGGCGGATTTTTCGTTCGATCCGTTTTCGGTGCTCGGAGGAACGTACGGCTTTTCTACTGAACGCGACTTGTATGACCCGGAACGACTGCAGTTTTCTTTTAATCCCCGCCATCTTAAATTCGGCCAGGAAATCAAGTTTACCCAGCGTCTGGGCCTGCGGTATTCGGTGCCGGTTCTCCGTTTTCTCTCGCCCTCGTTGACCTACAACGGCGACTATTCCGAAGACGCCGACCCGAAACGTTACCGGGACGGGTCACGGTCGGGAGCGGTTTCCTCGCGGTTGTCGACCGGTGCAACATTGAACCTGCGAAAACTCCTCGGCGTATCGAAAAAAGGTCGGAGTCGCCGCTCGTCGTCAGCAGACAAACGGCGCAAACGGGAAGCACAACGGGGGGCTCCACCCGATTCGACCGGCCCCCCGGCCAGGGAAGAAAAGAAAAAAGACTCCGGTGGTTTCGCGTTTAAACCGCACGCGCCGTTTGTCTGGCTGTTGCGGCAGGTGACCAGCCCGTTTGAACCGTTTAAGGGGAATTTTTCGCACACGGAAAACCGCACGAATTACGGGCTGATGGCCCGGCCGTCGTTGTTGTATCGGCTGGGGTTTACCGACAGTCTAGACGTGGCCCGATCCAGCGGTGGATCGAGCACGTATAATCGGGACAGCGAAGCACTCACCGATAAATATTCGCTCAACTCGGCGATCAACCTCCTGGGGCTGGCCAAGGTCACCACCGGTTACGACCGGAGCAAGACGACCAATTATTCGACGACCAGCACGCGACGGGCCGGCGAGACCTTTCCCAAACTTTCGACATCGTTGCGCAATTTGTCGAATTTCAAACCACTGGGATGGATTAAACCGGTTCGCTGGGTACTTGATATCTCGGTGATCAAACTCGACTATTCGCATACGACCAATGAAACGGAAAAATATCAGACGGCCGATGGTGATTCGGTTCTGTCCTGGTTGCCCGAGACTAAGGAAGAAGCGGACAAAGTCGGCGCGTCATTGCGTCTGTCGCAGAGTTTCCGCAACGGCTTGCGGTTGACCGGTGATTACAGTTTTTCACTCAATCGCTCGGTGAAAAACAATTTCGGCCTGGGGAATTATTTGGATTCGCGCAAATCGTCACGGACCATCGGGTTTTCCACCAACTACTCTTTCCGTGCGCCGAACGGCGTTCGTCTCCCGTTCTTACGCAACCTCCGGCTGAAAAGCACCTTGTCGCTGAGTCTGGCGATCAAGTATACCGCCAGTCTTTCGGAGAAAAAGTCCAAGCCGACTGACGGGGCCTATACCATCACTGATGATCGCAGCACGTTCACCATCGAGCCGCGCGCGAATTACAGTTTTTCTTCCTCGATGAAGGGCGGGTTTCAGATGAACTGGCAGGACACTAAAAACAACCAGACCGGCCAGGCCAACCACGTTCGCCAGGTGAGCATCTGGCTCGAATTCAGTTTCTAAGTGCGTGTTTCTTTTCAACTGTTTGCCGGCAGATCGCCGGTTGGCGAGTACGGCGGCGTGTCGTATATTGCGGCAAAATGATCGCGGGGGGAGACGACTTGATGAGTATTCGCAGTTTAATTGCGGCCGTTGCCATAATCACGCTGTCGGGTTGCGCCGGTCCGCCGCCCGAATTCGACGGCGAAAAGGCGATGGAGCAGTTGATCGCACAATGTGCGTTTGGGCCGCGCGTACCGGGGAGCGAAGCGCATGAGCGCTGCCGTGAGTATTTGGTCGAATTCCTTCGCCCGCTCGCCGATACCGTGATTGAGCAGCAATTTGAATATTATGACTCCCTGCGTTCCAAAAACCTCGTGATGGTCAATATCATTGCCCGCTTCGGCGAGGGAAATGGCCGACGGCTCCTCTGCGCACACTGGGACAGCCGGCCGACCGCCGACTACGACCCCGATACGAGCCGTCGCGATGAACCGATTCTCGGGGCCAATGACGGCGCCTCGGGCATCGCGGTTTTATTGGAAATCGCCCGGCTCCTGTCGATACAACCGCCGCCGAAACCGGTTGATATTGTCTTATTCGACGGAGAGGATTACGGCCCGCAGGGTCGGATCGATTTGTATTTACTTGGCTCACGTTATTTCAGCCGAAATGTCGATCCGTCAATCTATGAGTTTGGCATTTTACTGGATATGATCGGTGATGCTGATTTGAAAGTCGGACCGGAGGTATATTCGGCCCGGTATGCGCCTGATGTCGTCGATCGGATTTGGGCGGTTGCCGAAGAAATCGGGGTGACCGAATTCGACCGGCGGGCGAAATATTCAATCCAGGACGATCATATCCCGCTGTTGGGGAAAGGGATTGAGACAGTCGACCTGATCGATTTTGATTATCCACCCTGGCACACCCATGCTGATACCCCGGACAAATGCTCGGCGGCCTCGCTCGGTGCGGTTGGCCGCGTAGTCACGACGGTAATCTACAGTAAGTAGCAGAGACGATGAACTCGAAGGTGACATTTGGCGGGCCGATCGGGTTTACCCGGGGCGAGACCAGGGCCGCGGCTTTGCTGGGGGTGTTATTGTTGGCGCTGCTGTCGATCACTATTTATCTGCGGCAAACCCGACCAACCGAGGCAGTGACGATGGAGGCAGTTACGGTTGTGCCGGCCGCCGTTACGGCAGATTCCGCCCGACCGGCGGCCCCCGCCCAACCGACCGAATCATTACCCGTGTCAACGACAGTCGGCGGCCGGCTCGATCTTAATACCGCCGCTTATCCCGATTTGTTACGGCTGCCCGGTGTCGGCCCGGTGCTGGCCGCACGTATTATTGAATACCGTAACCGTCATGGGGGCTTCGAATCGGTTGCCGAGTTGACCGGTGTTGCCGGGATCGGTGAGGTCAAACTGGAACGACTCCGTTCGTTGATTATTGTCCGCTAAGAAAGAGAGGCAGTGGCGCGATGCGCATCATTGCCGGAGAATTCAAAGGCCGCAAGCTGAATGTGCCGCGCGGAAACGAGATGCGCCCCACCCTCGACCGGGTTAAAGAGAGCTTGTTTTCGATGCTCGGTGAGAATGTGGTTGGCGCGCGCGTGCTCGATTTGTTCTGTGGTTCCGGTGCGCTGGGTCTGGAGGCTCTTTCGCGCGGGGCCGAGAGGGCGGTTCTGGTCGATATCAGTCGTCACGCCCGTCTCGCTGTGCGCAAGAATGTTGAGACTCTGGCTATCGGGGATCGTGTCGCGTTTCTGGGGATTGATGTCTGTCGCGCCCTGCGAAAGCTGGCCGCCCGGGAAGATAAACCGACCTTTGAACTGATATTTGCCGACCCGCCGTATTTTCAGGGATTTGCCAAACCGGTGTTCAAGGCCCTTGCCGCAGCCGGCCTGCTCGCGCCGGACGGCCTGGTGATTTATGAGCATCACAAAAAAGAAACACCGGTAAATGATATCAGAGGATGGGAAGTTGTCCGACAGCGACGCACCGGCGACACCATGATGACGTTTTTTCGATTGCCGACGGCTGAGTGAACCGCTACCATAGGTCGTAAGTGGGTAATCTGAGTGGGTATGGGGATATGATGAACGATCGGCCACGCAAAGCAGTCTATCCGGGGACTTTCGACCCGATTACCAACGGTCATCTGGACCTGGTCGACCGAGCGATTTCGTTGTTTGACGAACTCATTGTCGCGGTGGGACAGAATCCGGGGAAAACCTCGCTGTTTGCTGCTGAAGAACGGGTGAAGCTGGTCGAAGAGTGTCTGGCGGATTTTCCCACGGTCACAATCGCGACATTCCCCGGCCTGCTGGCCCATTTTGCCGATAAAAATGGGGCAATTGCGATCGTCAGGGGCCTGCGGGCGGTTTCCGATTTTGAATTCGAATTCCAGATGGCTTTGATGAACCGGCGGCTGGCGCCGAAAATCGAGACAGTATACCTGATGCCCAACGAGCGATATACCTATCTCTCATCGAGTTTGATCAAAGACGTTGCCCGTCATGGTGGCGATGTTTCCCGTTTTGTTCCCGCCCCGGTGGTCCGGGCGCTAAAAGAAAAGTTCGCCGAATAATGTCTCCTGTCTTACATTCCCGACTCGTTTTCAAACCCGGAAATATGGTGTCAAATTGTGCATTATTTCTCAAAAAGGGCTTGACTTTACTTGGGCGGAGGGGCTTTTTGGACACTTGATTAAGGGCGGGAGGGTTGTGTGCAATTTGTTGTGCGGGTTAAGGTTAACTGATGTCGCAAAGATTGGCGGCTGGGTGTGGCCCAAAAAAAGGACGACGCCGGCTGGATTCGGATTGTCGGGTTACTTACCGTCATTCCATTCCTGCTTGCAATCGGGCCGCTGATCGGATACTTTATCGGACATTGGCTGGACGGATATTTCGAAACCGAACCGATCTTTACAATCATTTTTTTGATCTTGGGCTTTATCGCGGCGGGAAAAGAGACCTATAATCTGATTCGTCAGGCCAGCCGCGAGATCGACTAAAGGTATCGAAGTATGAAAGACCTCGGTTTGGATTTTATCAGGCGGGTAATGGCTGCCTCGGCAATGGTGGCGATGCTCGCCTTTTTATTTGTCTCTGTTTATTATGATTGGCGATTCGGCCTCGGGATCTTTATCGGGACGGCCTGGGGCATCGCCAATTTTTATTTTTTGACCGAGTTGGTGGTGGCAGTTTTTACACCCTATCAGGAGATCGATCGCAAGAAAGTCGTCCTGCTGGTCCTGGCCAAATTCCCGGCGCTTTACGGCGCGGGTTTTCTGGTGCTTTACTACAGCAAACTTCCCGTGCCGGCGGTATTGATCGGTTTCCACGTGCTTTTTGCCGTGGCGGTGCTCAAGGTACTGGGTCGGTTATTAAATGAGCGGCTGGCGAAAGCCGACCAATCGCGGAACATCAACCCAACGGTGCGCTGAAAATGGACTATTTTCTGCTGAAGGTTTTGCTCCCGGTTTTGACGGTAGCCGAAAACGCCGAGCACGGCGGTGAAGGCGAGGGAGGCGCGGCCCATATCCCCAATTTCCTCACCTTCCTGTCACAATGGTTTCATGATAACGTCATCATCCAGTCTTTGCACAGTTGGGAGAATGTCTTCTTTGCAATCCTGACTGCGGTGTTAATTTCGATTTTTGCAATTATCTCGACGCGGAAGACCCAGATGATCCCGCGTGGTCTGCAGAATTTTATGGAGATGCTGGTCGAGGGGCTGGACAATTTTTTTGGCGGGATTCTGGGCAAACAGGGGCGTCACCTCACGCAGTTTTTGGGCGCCCTTTTCATCTATATCTGGTGTATGAACATGCTCGGGCTAGTACCGGGGTTTATGTCGCCAACCGGCGGGCTGGCCGGCGGGTTTAACATCACTGTCTCGCTTGCGCTGGTCGTGTTTTTCTATGTGCAGTTTACCGGAATTAAGCGCCTGGGTCTCGGCGGATATCTATATCACTTCGCGGGCTCGCCCGAAAGTGTCGTGCAGTGGGTGCTGGTCCCGCTGAACCTCCCAATTCATATTATCGGTGAACTGGCCAAGCCGTTGTCACTTTCGCTTCGTCTTTTGGGCAACATCACCGGTGAGGATATGCTGATCGCGGCGTTTGCCGGACTGGGGATCACGGCACTGGCGTTTATGGAACTGCCGATCGGCCTGCCGCTGCAAGTGCCGTTTGTTTTGCTGGCGTTGTTGACCGGGACGATCCAGGCACTGGTCTTTACCTTGTTGTCGACGATTTATTTTACGATGATGCTGCCGCACGAGGAGCATCACTGAGTTTTGGAGAAAATAGCGAGTTGTTCAACTTAACACCTTTTCGGAGGATGCAATGGAAATCGGAACTGCATTATCGTTTGCCTTGCCTTTGGGCGTTGGAATCGCCGCAGTGGGTTCGGGTCTTGGTCTCGGACGGGCTGTCTCGGCGGCAATGGAAGCGATGGGCCGGCAGCCCGAAGCAGCGGGCAAAATCCAGGTAGGGATGATCATCGGTTGCGCACTGATCGAAGCACTGACGATCTACGCCCTGGTGACGGTGTTCTTGCTGATGGGCAAAATCGCTTAAGCGTCCCTCCGGGACGACCCGGGAAGCAATCCGCCGTTGGCGGATTGCAGTAAACGGAAAGGTCGAGGATGAAGTTCGAGTTAGCACAGATACTCACGAACATCGTCGGTTTCGTTATTGTATTTTGGGTCTTGAAGCGTTTTGCCTTTGGTCCGCTTTTGAAGATGCTGGAGGACCGGCGCGAGAAAATTCGCGCGGACTTCGATGAGGCCGATCGCGCGAAAGCCGCCGCCGAGAAACTCGAGGCCGACTACGCCGAACGGATGAAAAATATCGAGGCCGAGGCCCGTCAGAAGATTCAGGAGGCCATCGGTGACGGTCGTCAGGTCGCCGCTGAAATCAAGGAGCAAGCTCATACCGAAGCGCGAGGGATCATCGAAAAAGCCAAAGCCGATTTGGTCCGCGATATCGCGATAGCCAAGATCGAACTCAAAGAAGAGATCGTGGCGATGACTCTGGCGGCCACCCGCAAGGTGATTGCCGAATCCCTCGACGATAAACGCCATCGCAAGCTGATCAACGATTTCATTGATCAGGTGGAGACAGCCAAATGATCGGCGCGCAGGTGGCGAAAAAATACGGTACCGCGCTGTTCCAGGTTGCGCAGAAAACCGGCCAGGTGGAAGACTACTATCAGGATTTACGGGCCATCCGCCAGTATGTGGCCAAGGACGACGCGTTTCTGTCGTTTATCCAGGCGCCGCAGATTCCCGATGCCGACAAAGCACAGGTGATGAAAACCGCCTTTTTCGAGCGTGTCGAACGGGTAGTCTATGAGTTCCTGGTAGTGCTTAACGACCGGCGCCGGTTGCCGTACATTGCCGAAATCGTCGACTATTTCGAGCAGCTCTACCTGCAGGAGATCGGGGTGGTCCAGGCCCGCGTGATTACGGCGGTGCCCCTGGTTGAGTCCGAACTCTCCGCGATGCAGGCCCGGCTCGAAAAGCTCACGGGCAAAACCGTGCGCACCAAAACAAAAGTCGAGCCGGCGATTATCGGCGGGGTGATTGTGATGCTGGGCAACCAGGTAATCGATAAAAGCGTGCGTTACCAATTGCTCCGGCTCAAAGAGCGGCTTCTGGCCCTAAAAGTACACTGACCTCCGACGTTGGTGCGGTTGTTTTTTTGAGGAGTCGAGAATGGCTTTGAAACCCGAAGAAGTCTCCTCGGTTATTGCGCGGGAGATTACCAAATATGAATCCAAACTCCAGATGGAGTCGGTCGGCACCGTGTTGCAAGTCGGCGACGGGATCGCCCGTATCTGGGGGTTGGAAGATGCGATGATGTCGGAACTGGTAACGTTCCCCGGCGATATTATGGGATTGGTGCTCAATCTCGAAGAGGATAACGTCGGGTGCGCCATTTTCGGTTCTGACGTTGGCATTAAAGAGGGCGACCCGGTGCGGCGCACCGGCCGAGTGGCCTCGGTTCCCGTCGGCGATGCGCTGATCGGCCGCGTGGTCGATCCGCTGGGCCAGCCGCTGGACGGTGGCGGCCCGATTGCCACCGACAAATTCCGCACGCTGGAAAATATCCCGCCCTCGGTTATCGAACGGCAGCCGGTGTGTGAACCGGTGCAAACCGGTTTGAAGGCGATTGATTCGATGATCCCGATCGGGCGCGGCCAGCGCGAGTTGATTATTGGCGACCGCCAGACCGGCAAGACCGCTATCGCGATCGATACGATCATCAACCAGAAAAACACCGACCTGTTTTGTATTTATGTCGCTATCGGGCAGAAATCCTCGACGGTCGCGCAGGTGGTCGAAACGCTCAAAAAGAAAGGCGCGATGGAATATACCACGGTAGTGGTTGCCTCGGCGACCGACCCGGCGCCGTTGCAGTATATCGCGCCCTATGCCGGGTGCACGATGGGCGAAGAGTTTTTAAACAACGGCCGCCATGTCGTCTGTTTCTATGACGATCTGACCAAGCATGCGCAGGCCTACCGGCAGATGTCGCTGTTGTTGCGCCGTCCTCCGGGCCGCGAGGCGTTTCCGGGCGATGTGTTCTATTTGCACTCCCGTCTGCTGGAGCGGGCGGCGAAATTCGACGACGCACACGGCGGCGGTTCGCTGACCGCGTTGCCGATTATCGAAACGCAGGCCGGCGACGTGACTGCCTATATTCCGACTAACGTGATTTCGATTACCGACGGGCAGATCTTTTTGGAGAACGACTTGTTCTATGCCGGTATCCGCCCGGCGATCAACGTGGGTATCTCGGTCTCCCGGGTCGGGGGCAACGCGCAGACCAAGGCGATGAAAAAGATCGCCGGTTCGTTGCGTCTCGATCTGGCGCAATACCGGGAACTGGCCGCATTTGCCCAGTTTGGTTCGGACCTTGATGCTGCCACCCAGAAACAGCTTACCCGTGGTGAGCGGATGGTGGAAATCCTCAAGCAGGACCAGTATGTCCCGATGTCACTCGAACGCCAGGTGATGATTATTTTCGTTGGTACCCAGGGTCTGCTGGACGACCTGTCGCTGGATTATCTCAAAGAGTTCGAGTCGGCGTTTATTGGCTTCATGGAAAAAGATTATGCCGATATTGTCCACGATATTGCGACAACACAAGTTCTCGAAGACGACACCGCGGCGAAATTGAAAGAGGCGGCGTTGAAATTTAAAGAGCAATTTAAAGCCGAGAAGGGTTTGTAAGCCGAAGTCGATGACCTCGGCTCGACCCGACCGGAAAGCATAAAGGTCGGCCATGGCGACACTGCGTGATATCAAGCGCCGAATTCGTTCGGTGCGCAATACCCGCCAGATCACCCGGGCGATGGAGATGGTCTCGGCGGCCAAACTGCGCCGGGCCCAGACGCGCGTGGAGAAGGCGCGACCCTACGCGGATAAGATGCAGGTAATTCTCGACAATCTTTCGGCGGCTTCGGGGACGGTCACGCACCCGTTCTTTGCCAAACGCGAAGTCAAAAAGACCACACTGGTGGTGGTGACCTCCGACCGGGGGTTTTGCGGTTCATTTAACCACAATGTGATCCGCCGCGCCGAAAAGTTCTTGTCCGACTACACACCCGAGACGGCCGAATTGGTTTGTGTCGGGAAAAAAGGGTACGATTATTTCAAGAGACACGATTTCCCCGTGCTTTTTTCGCTGAATGACTTTGCCGGGAATCTCGATCTTGCCAAAGTCCGGCGACTGTCGAACGAGATGACCACGAGGTTCATTGCCGAGGAGACGGATGAAGTTTATTTGCTGTTTTCCCGGTTCGAATCGATTTCGCGGCATCGGGTTTCGCTCGAACGGTTCTTGAACATCGAACAAGAGGAAGATGCCGACGCCGGCGGATCCGGTGTGAACTACATTTTCGAGCCGGACCCGGTATCGATTTACGACGATCTGATGCCCCGGTATGCGATGATGATGGTCCAGATGGCGCTGGCCGATTCGTTTGCCTCCGAGCACGCCGCGCGGATGATTGCGATGGGCGGAGCGACCAAGAACGCCGGGGAAATGATCGACAACTTGATTCTGGTGCGGAACAAAGTCCGCCAGGCGGCGATTACCAAAGAACTGTTGGATATCGTCTCCGGGGCGGAGGCATTGAAAGCATAGCACAACGACTGTCGGTCGAAGAGATCCGGCGGACGACCGGGGGAGAGGCCCCGGAGGATACGGCAAAAAAAGGTGAAGTGATATTAAGGAGTTTTCGATGGCCGAGCCCAACTATGGCAAAATCGCGCAGGTAATCGGTGCGACGGTCGACTGCGAGTTTGATTCCGACCGCTTGCCGGCGTTGCTGAACGCAATCAAGATCAAAGATGAAGAAAAAGGTATCGACTTGACGGTCGAAGCCGCGTTGCACATCGGTGACAACATGGTCCGCTGTGTGGCGCTGGGTTCCACTGACGGTCTGGTGCGCGGCATGAAGGCCCTCGATACCGGCGCACCGATTTCGGTGCCGGTCGGCCAGTGCACGCTGGGACGGGTGTTCAACCTTTTGGGCCGGCCGATCGACGGTAAAGGTGAGATCACCGACGCCAAGGGGTACTTCCCGATCCACCGGCCGTCACCGGCATTCGAGGACCAGGATACTTCAACCGCAATTTTTGAGACCGGGATTAAAGTCATCGACCTGCTCGAACCGTACTCGAAAGGCGGCAAAGTCGGATTGTTCGGCGGCGCGGGTGTCGGCAAGACGGTCATCATCCAGGAGTTAATTCATAATATCGCCACCGAGCACGGCGGTGTGTCGGTATTCTGCGGTGTGGGTGAACGGACCCGTGAGGGGAACGACCTCTATCGCGAAATGACTGAATCCGGTGTCATTAGCAAAACCTGCATGGTTTTCGGACAGATGAACGAGCCGCCGGGTTCTCGTCTGCGGGTGGCGCTGACCGGGTTATCGATGGCCGAATACTTCCGCGATGAAGAGCACCAGGACGTGCTGATTTTCATTGACAACATTTTCCGTTTTGTCCAGGCCGGTTCGGAAGTATCGGCACTGTTGGGCCGGATGCCGTCGGCCGTGGGTTATCAGCCGACTCTGGGTACCGAGATGGGCGCTTTGCAAGAGCGGATCACCTCGACGAAGTCCGGTTCAATCACTTCGATTCAGGCGATTTATGTGCCGGCCGATGACTTGACCGATCCGGCGCCGGCGACGACATTCTCACATCTTGATGCGACAACGGTGCTCTCGCGGCAGATCGCCGAGCTGGGGATCTATCCGGCGGTTGATCCACTCGATTCAACCTCGCGGATTCTAACGCCGACAATTGTGGGCGATGAGCATTACCGGGTCGCCCGTAAGGTCCAGTTGATTCTCCAGCGCTACAAAGACCTCCAGGACATCATCGCGATTCTGGGGTTGGAAGAGCTTTCCGAGGAGGATAAACTCACCGTGGCGCGTGCCCGCAAGATTCAGAAATTCCTCTCGCAGCCATTCTTTGTCGCCGAGGTCTTTACCGGCCGCGCAGGCAAGTATGTCAAGCTCGAAGACACGATTCGCGATTTCGCCAAGCTCGCCGACGGTGAGTGCGACGATGTCCCCGAGCAGGCGTTGTATATGGTTGGGTCGCTGGAAGAGGCGTATGAGGCCTGGGATCAGATGAAGAAGGAATCGGCGTGATGGCCAGTTTTATTCTCTCGATTGTCACGCCCGAGCATATCCTCTTTGAGGAGGAGGTGGAGTCGATTGTTGTGCCCGGTGCGCTGGGGTATCTGGGGGTATTGGCCAACCACGCGCCGTTAATCACGCCGATTGAACCGGGGCGGCTGACTATCCAGAAGAGCGCTTCCACCGAGATCAACCTGGCAATTTCCGGCGGATTTCTGGAGGTCTCGAACAATAAGGCCACGGTTTTGGCCGATGCGGTCGAATATGCCGACGAGATCGACATTGAACGGGCCAAGGCATCCCTCAAGCGGGCTAAACAGCGGATAGTTGAACGGGAAGAAGGTTTGGATTTCGAGCGGGCCGTCGCCGGGATAAAAAGGGCGGAAAATCGGCTAAAAATCTTTGAAACCGTTGCAGTTGAACACCGTTAGCCCGATATTTGCCCGTGGCGCGGGGAAAATAGAGGGTATTTTTTCCCGCCGGAGGTGACTTTCCGGTTGGTATTTCTGCATATTCTCAACATACTGGCAAAGAGAAAAATTGAGTTATTTAACCAATACAGAGGTGGAGCATGAAAAAAACGCTGTTGTTTGTTCTCTTGTTGGGACTGACCGTAATGGTGGCGCTCGGCTGCCAGGGTGGTGAGGAATCGCAACAAGAACAGAAGAAAGCCGAACAGGCCGAAAAACCACCCGCCCAGAAACAGGAGAAAGTAATGCCTAAATTGTCGCGTGCGGGTGTCGACTCGGTCACCTTCAAAGCGGGCGAAAAGCCCAAAGTTAAACTGGAAACCACCCTCGGAGATATCGTGGTCGAACTGTGGCCCGACGTTGCCCCGTTGCATTGCAAAAATTTCGTTTACCTGACCGAGAACGGGTTTTACGATTCCCTCAAGATTCATCGCGTGATTTCCGGCTTCGTTTTGCAGACCGGCGATCCGATGGGTGACGGCACCGGCGGCCCGGGGTACACTATTGAGGCCGAATTCTCCGACAAGAAGCATGTCAAGGGCACGCTTTCGATGGCCCGCGCTCAGAACCCGAATTCCGCGGGTTCGCAGTTTTTTATCTGCCTGGCCCCGACTCCAAACCTTGACAACAAGTATACGGTCTTCGGCCAGGCGGTGGAGGGCCTGGATGTGATCGACAAGTTCAATGCCGTCGAAACGAAGCCCAACGCACATGGCGAGAAAAGCGATCCGGTCGAACCGCTATACCTGATCAAGGCAACACTGCTGGATAAATAGATAATTTGTATGTTTTCACGCCGCAATGGCGTGTATTATAAGGCGGGGTCGCGATGACTCCGCCTTATTTTGTGCAGGGGATGCGATTTGATGCGCTCGTTGGTTATCCTTGGTTCCACCGGCTCAATCGGCAAGAATGTTCTCAGGATCGTCGAGGCCCACCCCGACCGTCTCTGTGTTGCCGGGTTGGCGGCTAACACCAATGCCGGGGAACTTGCCGAACAGGCCAATCGCTATCGCCCTGCCGCCATTGCCCTGACCGACCAATCCCGGTTGGGCGTATTGCATTCCCGTCTCGATAAATTCCCCGGTGAAATCTACTCCGGTCCGATGGCTTTGACCGAAATTGCGGCGCTGAGCGGAGCCGATACCGCCGTTATCGCCGTTGTCGGCAAGGCCGGGTACAAACCAACACTGGCGGCAATCGACACCGGCAAACGGATCTGTCTGGCGAATAAAGAAACCCTGGTGGTTGCCGGTTCGATTATCATCGAAGCTGCCAGAAAAGCCGGTGTCGAAATATTGCCGATCGACTCGGAGCATTCGGCGATCTTTCAGTGTCTCAAGTCCGGAACCGGAAAGGAAGTCGACAAAATCCTGCTCACCGGTTCGGGGGGGCCATTTCGCACCCGGCCGTTGGACACTTTCGCCGCCATTACCAAAGCCGAAGCGTTGGCTCATCCCAACTGGAAAATGGGGCGGAAAATCACGGTCGATTCGGCGACGATGATGAACAAGGCGTTTGAAATTATTGAGGCGGTCTGGTTGTTCGGGGTTAAGCCCGACGATATCGAGGTGGTGATTCACCCGCAGTCGATTGTCCATTCGGCGGTGCGTTTTGCCGACAGTTCGGTCATCGCGCAAATGGGCGTACCGGATATGAAGCTGCCGATTCAATATGCGCTGCTTTACCCGGACCGGATTGATCTGCCCCGGGAACCGTTCGACCTGGCCGCCTGTGGTGATCTTAGCTTTGCGCCGCCCGACCAGGACAAATTCCCCGCATTGCCGCTGGCGCGCCGGGTAATTGCACAGGGAGGCACCTATCCGGCAGTATTTAATGCCGCCGATGAGACTGCGGTGGAATTATTCCTCAATGACAAGATCGCATTCACCGATATAATGTATTTGATAGCGGGGGCAATCGATAATCATCAGTCGGTCGACAACCCCACACTCGAAGACCTCGACCGGGCCGGAGACCGGGCCGACCGCTGGGTGCGGGAACAAGCCGCGATCAGGGCCGGGAAAACCCGATCTATTGACTAACCATTCAAGCGCAAGCGCGTATACTGTTGGTGGATAAATCATGATTACTGCATTGGCGACAATATTTGTTTTGGGTGTGCTGATCTTCGTCCATGAACTGGGTCATTTTCTGGTAGCCAAGTGGGTGGGCATCCGGGTCGAACGATTTTCGCTGGGTTTTCCGCCGAAAATGATCGGCAAAACTTTTGGCGACACTGAATATTGCATTTCCTGGATTCCCCTCGGCGGGTATGTCAAGATGGCCGGTGAAATCCCCGAGCAGGACCAGGTCACCGGCGCGCCCGATGAATTCATGTCCAAGACCGTTTTGCAGCGGGCGGCGGTGATTATCGCCGGGCCGCTGGCCAATGTCGTGACTGCTGTAGTCATTTGCTGGGTGATGATTTTTGCCCAGGGCAAACCCGAAATCGACCCCAATCAGGTGATCGTCGGCGGGGTGATGGAGGCCGGCCCGGCGGCGGCAATCGGTCTCAAAAGCGACGATATTGTCACCGCGGTCAACGGAACGGCAGTCACTACTTTTGCCGAAATGGCCAAAATTATTAAAGCCCGGCCGGGCGACTCGACGATGGTCGCCTGGACCCGCGAGGGCGAAATATTCTCGGGTTGGGTCGTGCCGCTGGATACGATGATACTCAACGAAGCCGGGGTCAAGACACGGCAGGGAATGATCGGCATCGCCGAGGGCTACCGAATGGTGCCGGCCGGATTTTTTGAGGCAATCGGGCTGGGTTTGCAGCGCAGTTGGGTATTCGGTGAGGGGATTGTTGGGTTCCTCTATGGATTGATTACCGGCCAGGTCTCGCCAAAAATGATCGGTGGGCCGGTCTTTATCGCCAAAGTTGCCGGTGAGGCGGCCAGACAGGGGTTTGGCAATTTGCTGTGGTTGATGGCTTTTCTCTCGGTCAATTTGGCTATTGTTAATGTTTTGCCGATCCCGGTTCTCGACGGCGGCCACCTGGTTTTTTTGGCTTATGAACAATTGCGTGGCAAAGCCCCCACGCTCAAACAACGGGCGGTGGCTCAACAGATTGGACTGTTTTTTATTCTGATATTCATCAGTTACGTCACCTTCAACGATTTTCTGCGTTGACGGTCGATTCTGGTGGGGCGAAACAATTCATCGCTGCCGGGGTATATGTAGATAGAATCTTGAGATAGCCAACAGGTTTTGTCTGTTTGGGGGATTATGCGTGAGTGCCAAAAATAAAAAGAAGAAATCAAAAATAACAAAGAAGAAAAAACAGGCGAAGAATGGCGACAGTCTCTTCGACTGGATCAAGACGATCGCCATCGCGCTGGCCCTGGCTTTCATCGCCAAGACGTCGATTGTCGAGGCCTATTGGATTCCCAGCGGCTCGATGGAGGACACACTCCTGATCGATGACTATCTGGTTGGCAACAAGTTCCTTTATGGCGCCCGGCTGCCTCTGCTCGACGTGCAATTACCGGCGATCCGCGATCCGGAACCGGGTGACGTGGTGGTTTTCAAATATCCCGGGGATTCCACAACCAATTATATCAAGCGCTGTATTGCGGTCGGCGGCCAGACCGTGGAAATCAAGAACAAGGTCGTTTATGTCGACGGAGTGGTATTCGATAATCCGGAACATGCCAAGTATACCGATGCGGACCGCATCCTGCCGAGTACGGTGACCAGGCGGGATAATTTTGGGCCGTACACCGTTCCCCAAGATCATTTTTTCATGATGGGGGACAATCGCGACAACTCATACGATTCCCGTTTTTGGGGGCCGGTCCCCCGCAAGATGATTCTGGCCAAAGCCATCATTATCCTCGGTTCGTGGGGTGATGACCCCAATGCCCCAAACTGGGAATGGTCTGATCCGCTGTCGGTGGGCAAAGCCGTCTTCTACAACGCCGCCCACTTTTTCTCCCGGGTTCGCTGGGGGCGGCTGGGAACATTGATTGTCTAACGCAGTGGTTGCGGGAAACGGCGCTGAGGTGGGAAAGCAGAGGAAGAAAGGACAAAAGAAAAAAGCCCCGAACGGTAACCTGTTCTGGGAATATACCAAATCGCTCGGTATTGCCTTAGTCCTGGCATTTTTTATCAAGACCTCGATCGTCGAGGCCTACAAAATTCCCAGCACATCAATGGAAGATACTCTGCTGGTTGGTGATTTTTTGCTGGCCAACAAATTCCTTTATGGTTCACGGTTACCGTTGATCGATGTGCAATTGCCGGCGATTCGCGATCCCGAACCGGGCGATGTGGTCATTTTCAAATATCCCGGGGATTCCACGACCAACTATATCAAACGCTGTATCGCAGTCGGCGGCCAGACCGTGGAAATTCGCAATAAAGTAGTTTTTGTTGATAATGTCCGTATCGACAACTACAAGGGGGTCAAATTTGTTGACCCTAACCGTTTTGCCCCGGCGTCACGCTCGCCGCGCGACAACTATGGCCCGGTGACCGTTCCGCCCGGGCATTTTTTCATGATGGGCGACAACCGCGACCGCTCGTACGATTCCCGGTTTTGGGGTTTTGTCCCGCGTAATTTTATTATGGGCAAGGCGATGGTAATCCACTGGTCATGGGGCGATGATCCGCAGTCGCCGCACTGGGAATGGTCCGACCCGATCTCGGTGGGCCGTTCGTTTATCTACAATTCGTTCCATTTTTTCTCGCGGGTCCGCTGGAAACGGCTGGGAACGATCATCGATTAATCTTTCCTCTACAGCGGGTATTATTCCGCTGATTTCCCTGCTTGCCTGGCTTTAATATCAATTTCCGTTGACAAAATAATGGGATCAATCCCATACTTAGTCGCTCTCTGCCGTTGCCCCTTCAATAATTACCAGAAATCCCCGTTCTTTTGTATCGCCCGGTCAAATTCTCCGGGTAATCCGCCGAAAATATAAATGTAATTACAGATTATGACTGCTTTCGGTCTTGAATCGGGTAGGAGAAATACTGCGTTGGAACAATCCCTGAGCATTCAGATTTTGGTCCTCGTGTTAGTCTTAGCGACGATTTTGACGCTGGTTCTGGTGCGGGTACGGCGGGCCGGACAACCGGCAGAAACAGACACTACCGAACCACGGCGGTCCGCGCCGAGACTGTTTACCGGAGAACGAGTATACTCGCTTGCCCTGCGTGGTAAATACCGGCTTTTCATGCGTGTTGCCATGATCAGCACCGGAGTGATGCCGCTTCTGGTCCTGCCGGTACTTTATGCGGCCGCCCAACACAATCCGGATGGACTCTTTGCCGGCAGGTTCTGGATTTTCTCTCTGGCTTTAGTTGGCTGGTCGGGATTAACTGTTTTGTTTCTGCGCGCGCTGGTGCAACATCGGCGGCGCACGACTGTGACTCTGACCAGTGAGGGCGTGCATTATTTTGCGCCATCAGCCGGAATTTTCCCGGCCCGGAAGTTGTTCATCCCCTGGGGAGCGATTGATAAAGTCGGCCCGGCTGATCCCCGGAACAAAACTCTCCTGCAGGTTGAGTCGGCGGCGGGCAATTTCATGTTTAATTGCGACCAGGCGCGTGAGGTGGTATCGTCGGGAATCGACGGCGAATTTTTTCTGCAGGACTACGGTAACGATTTGTACCAGGATCTGCTGTTATACTCCGGCGTACCCGCGCCGCAAGTCAGACAACGCACGGCGGTATAATTCAATTCGAAGGTGTCGCAACCAATAGTCAGCAAGCCACTCTACGGTTAGGTAGTTTCTCACAGCAGATAATTATAACCAGTCATTCCTGGCGTTTGCCGGAGGCAAACTGGACCAGGAATCCCGTTAAAAGCAACAAAAACAAACTGGATTCCCGCTCGTCGCCCGTATTAACGAGCGACGTCGGGAATGACACAATTATTGCGGTCTGCCCGCCCATGCAAGTCGAAGGGGTACCCGGTTTATCCAGAAGAAGAATAAAATAGATTTTCGTTCAAACACACTACAGCGTCAACCAGATGCAAATAAACAGGCCCCAAGGTCACGGCCACCCAGCCGCCGGGCGATCTCCGTTCTCGGCGGGTTATGCACCGGCGTGGCACCATGGTAAAATTCTTGTAGTTTCAGCATTGGTGTGATATTCTACACTGATACTCGCGGCTGCAACTGATTTCAAAGGCGGTAGGTTGTATCGGCGGAAAAAAGATGGCATTAAATTTGAGAAAAAACCGATCGGAGGCCAGGTGCCTCGCGGCGAAATTCAATTGGCTGGATGTACAACGTACGTGTCCAGTAACGGTAAACCAAGATGCATGAATTGGCCTATCTCCGAGACCTCGTGGTCATCCTCGGATTCGCGGTTATCATTGTAATCGTATTCCATCGGCTCAAATTGCCGTCCATTGCCGGTTTTATCCTTTCGGGGGTCCTCGTCGGCCCCCGGGGTCTTGAGTTGATCAATGATGTACAGCAAGTTGAGGTTCTGGCGGAAATCGGGGTGGCGCTCCTGTTGTTCGGCATCGGACTGGAACTTTCACTGGATAAACTGCGCCGTCTTTGGAAATTAATCCTGATGGGCGGATTGCTCCAGGTCGGCCTTAGTACTGTCTCTGCCTTTGCTGTTGCCAGATTTTGGGGTTTGCCGTTTAACACATCGGTTTTTGTGGGGTTTCTTGTCGCGTTGTCCAGTACAGCCATAGTGTTGAGGGGGTTGCAACAGAGAAGTGAGGTCGATGCACCGCATGGGCGTTTGATACTGGGTATCCTGGTCTTTCAGGATTTTGCCGTGGTGCCGATGATGTTGTTGATTCCTTTCCTGAGTGGTCAGGGTGACTTCACCCAGAATGTTTTCGGCGCTTTGCTGTCTTCAGTGGCGATTGTCGTTGGGGTATTATTCGCCGCGTATCTTATCGTCCCGCGCCTGCTAAAATTTGTCGCCAAAACACGACAGCGGCATCTATTCATTCTGACAATATTCGTTATCTGTAGCGGCACGGCATGGCTTATTACCACCTCCGGGGCGACACTTGCAATTGGCGCATTTCTGGCCGGATTGGTTGTCGCCGGCAGTGAATACCGTCACCAGGCGCTTGCCGACCTCATCTCATTTCGCGAGGTGTTTTCCAGTTTGTTCTTCGTCTCAGTAGGAATGTTGCTTGCGCCGGCGGTCTTACTCGAGAACCTTGTGCCGATACTGTTTCTTCTGGCCGACATCCTGTTTGGCAAAGCCCTCATCGTCTTTATCGCTGCCCTCATCATCCGAATGCCGCTCAGAGTGTGTTTATTGTCCGCAGTTGCGTTGGCCCAGATTGGTGAGTTTTCTCTTGTGCTGTCGTTTGCCGCCAAGGGAAGTGGTTTAGTCACTGAACCGCTCGAAAGCAATCTGTTGACGGCAGCTGTTCTGTCCATGTTTTTAACGCCGTTTGCTCTGGCCTTTGGTCCTCGACTGGTTGCCGGTGCCGGCAAGATTCGCATTTTGACTCGTCTGATGAATGTTGCTCCGGCCGAGGATGCCGTCGACCGCATCCGCACCATGCAAGATTATGTTATTATTGGTGGATATGGATTCGCTGGTTTGGAACTGGCCCGGGCGCTGGACGAGTGCGGCATTCCCAACGTGATTGTGGATATTAATATCGAAAATGTTCAGTCGGCCGGTCGGCAGGGGCGGCACGTTTTTTTTGGTGATATCACCAGCAACGAAGTGCTTGTACAACTGGGGGCGACACGGGCGAAAGAATTGATCCTGGTAATCAACGACCCTTCCGCGGCGGAACGAGCCGTGAGAACAGCCCGAGGTCTGGCCCCGGATTTATATATCATCGTGCGAACATATTATCTGCTGGATATTGAACCACTGCTGGCCGCCGGGGCTAACGAGGTGATCGCGGCCGAACGGGAGTCGGCGGTGGAGGTTGCTTCCCGTGTTCTGCATCGGCACCAGGTCGATGCGAAACAAATCTTTCGGCAGCGTGCGCTTATTAGCAATCGCACCGAAGACGAATAGGCGGGTGCAAGGCCAACTATTTCTATCGACATTGATAGATAGCCCACCCGGCGTTTCTGGCAGCAGGAGGATTCCCAATAATTGAATCGGGCCTTGAAACCCGGAGCCAGAGCTCCGGGCCACGCCTGCCCAGCCGAAATCATATTTAATAGTGGAAATTACAACGTCACGTAAAGCGGGCGGGCGATGGCTTTTTCGACCTGGCGGAGGATTTCGCCGTCGTGCACTAATGATCGAATCTTGGCCACATCGCCGGCCAGGGAACGGTCGGTGTCTACCGGGCGAATGCCCGAGGCCTTGAAAGTCGCAAAGATGATATCCGACGCCGGGCCGAATGCGCGATCGGGGTCGGGTCGCAGGCGGTCAATCGGTTGGAAATCGTCGGGGAGAGGCAGGATGCCGCGACGGAAACACTGTGCCTGATAGGCACAGAGTAATTCAATAGCCACCACCGCTTCGACATTTGAAATAATTTCCCGGGCGTGGCGCGCGGCGGTCATCGACATACTGACATGGTCTTCAATGTTGGCCGACGTGGGGATCGAATCGCAACTGGCCGGATGGCAGAGTGTTTTGTTCTCCGAGACGAGAGAGGCGGCGGTGTACTGCGCAATCATCAATCCTGATTGCAGGCCCGGCCGCGTCGACAACGATGACGGCAGTCCGGCATTGTGATGTTTGTCCAGCAGTTTCTGGATGCGTCGCTCACTGATGTTGGCCAGTTCGGCAACGGCTAATCCCATAAAGTCTGCGGCGAGTGCGATTGGCTGACCGTGGAAATTCCCGGCCGAGTAGGCCAGGTACGGTGAAGCGGTCATTTTATCGACCGGGGGCAGATCGTCTTCTTCGACAAAAAACAGCGGGTTGTCGGTAACACTGTTCATCTCCCGTTCGACGACACCGCGCGTATAGGCGATTGCGTCGGCGGTTGCGCCGTGCACTTGCGGGGTGCAGCGGATCGAATACGACTCCTGGATTTCATCCGAGCGATACATCCACTCGCACCCGGTCAACAATGTGCGCAGGTTTTCTGCACTGGCCACCTGGCCGGGATGGGGCCGCGCCTCGTGGACGTTGGCGTCATAGGCCCGGGTCGGCGCGCCGACTGCTTCGGCGGTGCAGGCGGCGGCGATATCGGCATGTTTGATCAGGTTGATCGCATCGATGGTCGCCAGTGCGCAGATTGCCGTCGAGGCGGCGGTCCCGTTGGTCAGCGCGAGACCTTCTTTGTAGCTGAGTTGAAATTCCGGATCGATCCCGGCCTGGGTCAGCGCAACCGTGCCCGGGTAGTCCACCCCGTTGACCTGCGCGGCACCCTCGCCGATAAGGACCAGCGCCCAATGCGCGAGCGGACAGAGGTCACCTGAGGCACCCAGCGAGCCTTTTTCGGGAATACAGGGCAGTAACCCCGAATTTATCAATTCCCTGATCCGCTCGGTTAATTGCCAGCGGACACCCGAGCGTCCCTGCAGAAACGTCACCAGACGGAGCATCCCGATCGCGCGTACAACATCATCGCCGAGCATTTCGCCGACACCGATTGCGTGGGAACGCAAAATATTCGCCTGGAGCTGGTGGGCTTCTTCGGGACGGATGAGATAGTGCTTATGCTCGCCGAAACCGGTAGTCACACCATAAAGCTGGGGCAGAGGTTTGCCGTCTTGTTCGGCAATGCGGGCATCGGCCAACGCCTGTTCGACATGGGCGCGGGCGCGGTCGACCCGTCCCCGACATGTCGGTGAAATTTCTACCATCGCACCCTGCCGCGCCACCTGCGCCAGATCGTCCAGCCCAATCGGTCGTTCACCGAGGATTACTTTTGTTTTGTCCGTCATTAGCCGGTGCCTGTCATCAAGGTAAGTGGTGAGTTTGGAACTTAGCGGGCGGCAAACGCCTCGCGGATAAATTTGGTCAGCTTCTCACGCGGAACTGTCTCCTGCCCGAACCGCGCCTGCAGCCAGCTTTGCCGGTCTTCGGCCTGTTCGGACATTTCCCGGCCTTCGTGTAAATTTTTCACCGAGACTTCGCCCTTATCGAATTCATCGGAACCGGCAATCACCGCCAGCGGAATACCTACCCGGTCGGCGTATTGCAGTTGTTTACCGATTTGCCCGGCTTTACCGAAATACAATTCAGTATTGATCCCGGCGTCGCGCAGTTCGCGGGTCAGGATTTGATAGTCGGCCATCCGTTTTTTGTCCATCGTGGTGACCAGCACCTGGACCGTTGTCCGGGGTGCGTGTACACTGCCCAACTCGACCAATGCCGCCAAAAGGCGGTCGATACCGACCGAGGTTCCCACCGCCGGGATCGCCTGTCCCATGAATCGCTGTACGAGACCGTCATACCGCCCGCCGCCGAAGACCGAGCCGAATTTCGGCAGGTCGTCGAGGATCGCCTCAAAAATCGGACCGGTGTAATAGTCCAACCCGCGCGCAACCGAAACATCGATTTTCACGTGAGTATCGTCGATTCCGGCCGCGGTCAGTAATTCGTCGATTTCAGCCAACTCATCGATTGCCTCATTGGCTTCCTTCGCGTCGCCAAACAATGCGCGGAGGTTGGTCACGATTTCGGTGCGGGTCTTGCCGGTGATCGAAAGAAACTCGTCGATTTTGCCAATTGGTCCGCCATCCAGACCGAGGCCTTTGATCGGGTCGCCCGATTTATCAACTCGGCCCGGCCCCAGTTCGAGTTTCACATTTTCCAGTCCGGCTTTATCGAGTTTGTCGAGCACGCGGAAGACATCATGCGCGCGGCCGGACTCGATTCCGGCATACCCGATCAGCGCGTTGAGCAGTTTGCGATTGGAATAGCGCACATGGAACCGTTCCACACCGAGCGCCTTCAGACAATCGACAATCGCCCCGATGATTTCGGCATCGGCGATCATCTTTGCGCAGCCGACTGTATCGACATCGAATTGCCAGATTTCCCGGAAACGGCCGGGGCCGGGTTTGTCAAACCGCCAGACCGGAGAAAATTGGTAGCGCCGGAATGGCTTGGGCAGGTCGGGATATTGGGCGATAATCCGCGCGAGCGGGACAGTCAAATCATACCGCAGGGCAACATGGTCACCGGCGCGGTCCTCAAAAGCATAAATTTCTTTGGCACTGTTGGCGCCGTACTCGCCGGTGAGCGTTTCGAGATATTCCAGGGCGGGAGTATCCAACGGCATAAAGCCATACCGCTCGTAGACTGTGCGGACGATTTCGATCAAGTTACGCCGGGCGAGCATTCGCTCCGGCAGAAAATCTGAAAACCCTTTCAACAGGCGGGGTTTGATTCGTTTCGGTTTTTCCGGCATGGTCTCTCGGATGAATTCTGCGGCATTATCGGGCTATCTGGAACTGGCGGTCGGGGTTGAACCGACGACCTCCGGATCCACAATCCGGCGCTCTAACCAACTGAGCTACGCCAGCCCGCTTTCAGTGCATCATAATAGCCATTTCGACCCGACAATCAAGCATATTCCCCGGCGATACGTCACAGGCCGGCCGGTCATTTGCGGATCTGGGTGATCTCGCCGGCGGTCAGGGGAGTTTCGCGGCCGTTGCTTTCGATCACCAAAGCTCCGGAGTCGTCGATGCGGAGGGCCTTGCCGGTGATTGACTTCGCTCCAATTTGCGTTGTGATTTGACAACCGATTAGATTGCAACGAGATGAGTACGGCTCGATAAGCGGGGTGAGACCTTCCAGAGAAAACCGGTCGTAATTTTTTTCCAAGTGCAAAAGCAAATTCTGCAAGAAACCGACCCGGTCGATTGCGCGATTGGCTTCGACTTCCACCGATGTGGCAATATCGCGCAGTTCGGGAGGGAAATCGGTATTGCGATGGGCGAGGTTAACCCCCATGCCGAGGACGATATAATTGATTTTCTGTTTTTCGGCGGATAGTTCGGTGAGAATTCCGGCGGTTTTCTTATTGTTGACCAAACAATCGTTAGGCCATTTGACCTCGGCGGAAATGCCGGCGAAATCCTCGATTGTCTCCGCGAGTGATAGCCCGGCGACCAGCGAAAGCCCCGGGGCCTGGGTGGCGGGAAATTCCGGCCGCAAAATCAACGAAAGCCAGATTCCCCGGCCGGGGGAGGAGTGCCAGTCGCGGCCGCGGCGGCCCCGGCCCCTGGTTTGTTCCTCGGCAAGGATCAGGGTGCCGTCGACTGCCCCGCTCTCGGCCAGTACGTGGGCTCGGTCGTTAGTCGAGCCGACCGAGCCGAAACAAAAAATTGTTCGGCCGAGCATCCGGGTCTGCAGCCCCTGTTCGATGGCGACCGGGTCAAATGGTGTATAGGGATTTTCTGTCATCGGGTTTCTATTCCAGGCGCAGGCTGATGTCCACCGCCGGGGCCGACTGGGTCAGCGCGCCGACCGAGAGGTAGTCGACACCGGTGGCGGCCTTGGCGCGGATGTTTTTTAATGTAATCCCGCCCGAAGATTCGAGGACTATCCGGCGGCCGGTTTGTTTTTCGATCCGGCGGATTTCGGCGACGACTTTGCGCAGACGGGCCGGGCCGAAATGATCGAGAAGTATCCAGTCGACACCGTAATCGACCGCGAGACGGACTTCGCGCATCGTCTGAGTTTCGCAGATGATTGGAATTTTCGCGCGAGAGCGCCCTTGTTTTTCCATTACGCTGCGTAACGCGGCTTCGATGCCGCCGCAGACGGTGATATGGTTGTTTTTGATCATCACGGCGTCATCGAGGCCCATGCGATGGTTCACCCCGCCGCCGGCTTTGACTGCGGCTTTTTGTAGTTTCCGCCAGCCGGGGTGAGTCTTGCGGGTGTCGAGTACCCCCGCGCGGGTGCCCTTGACGGCATCAACAAATCGTTTCGTATAGGTCGCAATACCGGAGAGATGGGCCAGGAAGTTCAACGCCGTGCGTTCGCCGGTGAGCAGGGCGGCGGTGTCGGCCTCGAGGGTGGCGAGTTTTGTTCCGGCTTTGTATGATCGACCTTCTTTGACTCGCCACTTGATTTTTAGTTTCCGATCCAGTTGTCGAAATACTTCGGCAAAAATATCGCAGCCGAACAGGACACCGTCCGATTTAGCCAGCACGAACGCTTTGCCGGGGGTGCCTTTCACGCCGATGGCGGTGGTGGTGACATCGCCTTTGCCGAGATCCTCGGCGAGGGCAGCGGCGACAAGTTTGCGAATGTCGGGCGTCATTCTCATTCGGTATATTTACGGTGATTGAACGGAGAGGTCAAGCACGCAGGGGGTGGTGATCAATAGTCAAATAAACTTTAACCAGGGTCACGGCTGGTGTGGCCCTGACCAATGGGGTTTTCTCGAAAACCCCGCGGTCAGGGTTTATAAGCGCGTTCCTCAGCGTTACTGTCTTCGAATTGTATTTCATCAATCGAGATCGGCCCATCCGCCGACCCGGCCCGCGCCTTTGCGTAGGACCACAACCAATCTATCATAATGACGTATGCCCAGATTCTGAATTCATCTTTGAGCCGGACGGTATCATCGGTCAATGGTTGCCGTCGGCGACAGCAGGAGAAAGTCAGAAAATACGCATGGCCGGAATCATTGAATGATTGTTGCTTTACGACCACTTGCCCGTTATCCCATAAGGACTTTTTGCAGAAGTCTCCTTGGTCAGGGACACACCTGCCGCCGAACCGATCGGGACGCTGATTAAACCCAGGGCGTGCTTCGCCCGAGGCGGGAATAAGATTTCCCGTTTTTGCCTTGGTCGTTCGCGCCAACAGCTAATGTCGAATGTCTGTCTATTTTTTGCCGGCCTCCAAACCGGCCGGGCCGGGTCGACTCGGCCCGGCTTCCGGAACGATCCGGACACGAAGTTTTCCCTTGGTGACTTTGATGGTCATCTTATCAGCAGTGGAGATCCACGTGCGTTGAGCGGCATCGCCCAATCCGCTTACCGTAAATGTGCGGACTGACACGGGGCCGACAATATCATCACCGAGCGGGACACCCTTTTCCTGAAAAGTTACCAGACACGACGATTCACCGGCTTCACGATTGGTGAATTTTGCCCGCATCGGTTTGCCCGGAGGAATGGCGATATGTTTTTCCGCCCCGGCGGACAGTTCCTCGGCAAACAGCAGTTTGACCGCCTCCACCTTGAATTTCACGGCTCCCTTCTCGACCCGCAAGACAATCTCGTCGGCCTCCGCCGGAGTTTGTTCGAAAGTAAGGCGGCTGCTCCGACCTTTGGCCGAGAGTTTGTAGCGTCGCTGGTCGACCGATTCAATGGGGATCCCGTCGTTAAATGCCACGGCGATAAAGGTCGAGGCGCTGTCATCGGCATTGGTCCCGTTCACGACCAACTCGCTGCCTGCCGGAAGGGGAATACGGAACATCTTGCCGGATTTCAATTCGCGCACAAACGGCGCGTCGAGTTTGGGGGCATTTTTTACTTCCCCGACCCAATCGGGGATAATCGGCGGGCCGCTCACCGGTGCGGGACCCGACGCTCCGGGCGCGGTGAAAAGCGTATATCCCTCCGGAATGGCAAATAACTCGTCGGCGACGTCGGTTTCGTTGATCTCGGTAAGCAGGACTGTGCGCTCGGGTTGCGTGTGCAATACGATTTTAATCGGGAAATCGAGTTTACGGGCGGTCCAGACGGTGAATCCTTTTTGACCGCCGATCGAGACAGTTGTCTTATCGCACTCATATCCCTCGATTGTTTCTGAGCCCTCGCTGACACTCTCGCCTTGCTTGGCCATGAATTTTGTGCCCTGAAACGGGTCACTCATCAGACTTTGCCGATCGATTACCGGAATCTGGACAAATTTCTTGTCGTTAACCAACAACACTGTCGTCATGCCGGTATTCTGATCGACGAGAAAATCGATTTCCCGGCCCTGTTGCTGTTGTTCCATGCGGTAACGCTGCCCCTGACAATAGAGTTTCCCTTCCTGGGACGTTTTACCGGTGAGCAGTTGCATCTTGGCGGTAAACTCGGCGGCAAATACTGTGCCTGTCCCTCCGGCCAAAACCGCCGGGGACAGAAACAGGCAGAACAGGCAAACCATAATCGATTTTCGCATCGGAACCTCCCATTTGGCCAATTGTATCATCCCGCCTTATACAATCCCAGGGTCCTCAGAGTTCGACAACTCGTAGCGGAGCTGAAATCACATTGGGATAGTGTGTATCCGGAGCGGGGGGAAGTCAATGTAATTTGGCCGTATAGGGCCTCTGGGCAGGATCTTTGAATCTCGCAGTCGGTCTGCCCGCGGCCAGGATATTTCTGCCATTTAGAAGCTGACCAAGGGGGTCGGCGGCCAAAAAGCCCTTTACAACCCCCGGTCAAGCCCATATTCTGGCGGCGAGCGGGTATGTCGTGAAACAGCTTGCTGGCAATGAATTTGGGGGGCAGATGGAAGACCGGGCCGACCGGCAACTGGCTGTGTTTTTGGCCGAGATCGAAACCATCCGACGGTATTCGCCGCAGACCGTGCGGGCTTATCGGTCGGATCTTGCTCGGTTTGGTCGGTTCTGTGGGCCTCTGTTCGAGCAACCGGTGCAAAAGATTGCCACTGCCGAGTTGATTGGGCGGTTTTTGGCTGAGGGCCGCCGTACAGGTGATTCGGCCCGTACGGTGGCGCGACGGGCCTCGGCGGTTCGCTCGTTTTTTCGCTATCTGGCGCGCGAGGGACTGTTGGCCGGGGATGTTTCCGACTTATTCCCGTCAATCAAATTACCCCGCAGTATCCCCCGTTACCTGACTGCCGAGATAATGATCCGTTGGCTGGAATCTATCCCGGAGGAAACACTTTGGCAGACGAGGGATAAGGCAATCGTAATTACGTTCTACTCTACCGGGGCGCGGCTGGCTGAAGTTGCCGGATTGCACTGGGGGGAGATCGATTTTAATCGCCGGGAGGTTGTCTTGCATGGCAAGCGAGACAAACAGCGGATTGTCCCGTTCGGTGATGTTGGCGTTGCAATCCTGACAAAATACCGCGATCTGCTCTCCGCAGAGTTCGGGAAAGACCGTATTGTTAGCCGGGAACCAGTCTTCCTCAACCGGAGGGGAAAAGTGTTGGGTGTGCGCTCATACTCAAGTATTTTGAATAAATATTTTGCGGAAGTATCCGGCGGTTCGACCGTGCATCCCCATCTGTTGCGGCATACCTTTGCCACCCACCTGCTGAATGGGGGCGCGGATTTGATGGCCATTAAAGACCTTCTGGGTCATGTAAATGTCGGCACAACTCAAGTATATACACATGTTTCAGGCACTCACTTAAAGAAAACGTATAACCGCGCATTTCCCCGTGCGGAAGAGGAGTCCAAATGAAAATCCGCTCGACCACTATTTTGGGTATGCGCCATAAAAATAAAGTGGCGCTGGGCGGCGACGGTCAGGTGACTTTCGACGATACCGTGTTAAAGCACTCGGCGGTCAAGCTCCGCCGTCTTTATGATGACAAGATTCTGGCCGGATTTGCCGGCTCGGCGGGCGACGCCGTTACCCTTTTCGAGCGATTTGAGCAGAAAGTGGATGAGTTCTCCGGCAACCTGCCCCGGGCGGCGGTCGAGTTGGCCAAAGACTGGCGAATGGACAAGTACCTCCGTCGCCTTGAAGCAATATTGATAGTTATGGATGCCGACCATGCGCTCTTGATTTCGGGAAACGGCGATGTAATCGAACCTGACGACGATATCCTGGCGGTCGGCTCCGGGGCGCCTTATGCGTTGGCGGCGGCACGGGCACTGGTGGGGCATACCAAAATGGATGCCTCGTCGATTGTCAAGGCCGCGCTGGAGATTGCCGCCGATATTTGTATCTATACCAACAATGATATTACCGTCGAGGTGTTGAAGTGATCGGAGAGTTGACCCCTGCAGAGATAGTCGAAGAGTTAAACCGCTATATCATCGGGCAGGACCATGCCAAAAAATCGGTGGCAATCGCCCTGCGCAACCGCTGGCGGCGCCGGCAGATTCCCGACGACATGCGCTCGGAGATCTTGCCCAACAACATCATTATGATCGGCCCGACCGGTGTCGGCAAAACCGAGATCGCGCGACGGCTGGCCGGACTGGCCCAGGCCCCGTTTCTCAAAGTCGAGGCCTCCAAGTTTACCGAAGTCGGGTATGTCGGGCGCGATGTCGAAGCGATGCTCCGTGACCTGACCGATCTGGCGGTCAATATGGTCAAGCGGGAGAAATCCGAGCAGGTGCACGGCCGCGCGGTGGAGTTGGCCGAAGACCGTCTGCTGGAAATCCTCCTGCCTCGCCGGAAAAGTCCGGGTAATGCCGAGAACCCCGATCCCGAGGCCGCCGCCCGCTGGGAACGCACACGCGATAAGCTGCGCAGGCAGCTCGCCGACGGGTTGCTCGACAATAAGTCGGTCGAACTGGAAACACAGGAAACCCGCTTTCCGGTTGTCGAGGTGCTTTCCCCGATGGGTATGGAAGAGTTGGGCGTGAATTTTCAGGAAATGCTCTCCGGGATGATGCCCAAAAAGTCTAAACGACGGAAACTCCCGGTAGGTGAGGCGCGTAAGATTCTGGTCAACGAAGAGGTCAACAAACTCGTCGATATGGACGAGGTGATTGGGGCGGCGTTGGAGCGGGTCCAGGAATTCGGGATCATTTTCATCGACGAGATCGACAAGATTGCCGGTGAGCGTTCCAAAACCGGGCCGGATGTTTCCCGCGAGGGAGTGCAGCGCGATATCCTGCCGATTGTGGAAGGGACAAACGTGATGACCAAGTACGGCATGGTCAAAACCGACCATGTGCTGTTCATCGCCGCGGGGGCTTTCCACACTTCCAAGCCCTCTGACCTGATCCCGGAGTTGCAGGGACGGTTTCCGATCCGTGTCGAATTGGACAGTTTGTCGACCGAAGATTTTGTCCGGATCCTCACCGAACCGAAAAACGCCCTGCTCAAGCAATATGAGGCCCTGCTCGGCTCGGAGGGGATTACGCTCACCTTTGCCAAAGATGCGGTTACCGAGATCGCGTCCACGGCGATGGAAGTCAACGAAAAGACAGAAAACATCGGGGCGCGGCGATTGCATACGGTTCTCTCGACGCTGCTTGAAGACATCATGTTCGATGCACCGGCGCTGCCGAAAAAGAAAGTAAAAATTACTCGGGCGATGGTAAAGAACAACTTGAAAGAAATCGTTGAAGACGAAGACCTTTCAAGATATATCCTGTGATAAAAATCCGGGTCTGACAACATCGACGCCGATTCGTCTGGGTGTGCGGCGCCTGTTACAGAGACCCGGTTGGTAAGAAAGAGGAATACCGATGACCAAAGATTTTCTGGCGATCACTGACTGGACCGAGCAGGAAATCCGGGAGACGCTGGCGTTGGCGGCCAAAATGAAAAAGGGCGAGATCGCGCCCCGGCCGCTGGAGGGAAAAACCGCCGCCCTGATTTTTCACAAACCGTCGTTGCGCACCCGCCTGTCGTTTGAGACCGGTGTCTGGGAGCTTGGCGGGCAGGGGATGTTCATTACCGATGCCGAAATCAAACTCGGTGTGCGGGAGTCGATCCATGATGTCGCCCAGGTACTCTCGCGTTATGTCGGCCTGATTACCATCCGCACATTCTCGCATGACCACGTGATCGAACTGGCGGCCAATGCCGCTGTGCCGGTAATCAATGCGCTGACCGACCGGTTCCATCCCTGCCAGGTGATCGGCGATATCCTGACCGTGCAGGAACATCTCGGCCGGATCGATAATCTTTCCGTGGCGTTTTTGGGAGACGGGAACAATGTCTTTCACTCCTGGGCCAACCTCGCCTCACGTATCCCGCTGGATCTGCGCTTGGGGACTTCCGAAAAAACCATGCCCGATGAGAAAATCGTGGCCTACGCGCAGACTAATACCAAATCGAAAATCACGATCACGCACGACCCGGTCGAGGCGGTCAAAGATGTTGATATTATCTACACCGATGTCTGGGCTTCAATGGGAGAGAAAGATAAAGTCGACGAGCGTACTGCTCTGCTGCAAAAGTTTCAGGTCAACGACGAACTGCTCAAACAGGCCAAAGACTCGGCGATTGTGATGCACTGCCTGCCCGCCGAACGGGGGAGAGAAATCACCGACAGGGTAATGGACGGGCCTCATTCGGTAGTTTTCGACGAGGCGGAAAACCGACTCCATGCACAAAAAGCGATTATGGTGCAACTATTGAATCGGTGACTTTTATTTGCTCAATTGGATTATCCACGCGGGGCATTAAGACGCCCCGCGTTTTTTTGTGGTCACCCAGGTGAAATAACAGGCCTGTCATTCCCGACGCCGGAGGGCTTGCCCGACGGTGAGCGGGAATCCATTTTGCTTTAATCTTCTGCACCGGTAATCACTGACCAAAGGGTTTTTCTTGAAAAACCCGGCCGGGTGGGCCGGGTGGCCCATCTTTCAGATGGCAGGCGTGGCCCTGACCAACGGGGTTTTCTTGAAAACCCGGCGGTCAGGGTTTACAGGAGCATTCCGCGCCTTTGAGTATCATGGGGGATTTATTCAGCAGGTCTCACCCGTGTCCTTCAAGGTATGTGCCGGCAATAATTCGCAGGACGATCAGTGGAGCAAAACTGTCTGGCGGACCAGCTGCCGGTCGAGAGCATTGCGGACCGCCCGGCCGATGGTTTCGAGCGTATATGGTTTGCGGACATTCGATGCCGCCCCCAGGGCCAGGACGGCGTTGACTCTTTCGGTGACCGAATATCCGCTGACGACAATCGCGCGCTGGGCCGGGCGGATTTTGATCATTGCCCGGTAGGTGTCCAACCCGTCGAAATCCGGTTCCATGATCATATCCAGCATGACCAGGTCGACTTCGTGTTCACGCAGGTATTGTACTCCTGCGCGTCCATGCTCGGCGGTAACGACGGTATATCCCAGGTTGCCCAGGAGGGCCGAAGCGATTTCGCGCTGTTCGGCGACGTCGTCGACGATCAAGATCGTCTCATTACCGCAATAATTACGCTCGCTTAGTTTTTGCTCAGGTATACTTTCAGTGGTAATCGGAAAATAGAGCATGAAATTGGTGCCTTTGCCAACCTCCGAAGCGATGTCGTAATATCCCCGGTGGTCCTTGACGATGCCGTAGACCACCGAAAGCCCGAGGCCGCTGCCGGAGGTGCCCATTTTTTTCTTGGAGAAATACGGCTCAAAAATCTTTTCCAGATATTCCTGCGGGATCCCTTTGCCGGTGTCGCCGACAGTTAGTTGCAGGTATTCCCCCGGCTCAATATCACCCGGGCCGTCGGTCCGGACATCAACCCGGCACTGGGCGAGCGTGATTGTCATCGTGCCGCCGTCGGGCATAGCGTCGAAGGCATTGACTACCAGGTTCATAATTGCCTTAACCAAGTGGGCCGCCGAACCGTGGACATTTGCCACGTCGTTGTCGATTTGTTTTTCGACGATCACTGCGGGGTGCGTCTCCTGCAAATGGGCAAATGCCGGTGATTCGAGGTATTCTTCAACAACTTGGGCCAGACTGGTCGGTTCCATTTCATAACGGCCGCGACGGGCCAGACTAAGCAGGTCCTGAATCACTTCGGCTGCTTCCTCGGCGGATTTGCCGATCTTGCTGATCGGTTTTATCAGGTCGCTTTCGGGAGGTAGTTTGGCCAGCAAGAGCTCGGGGTATCCGACCAACGGCCCGAGCATATTGTTCAGATCGTGGGCCACACCACCGGCCAACACACCGAGTGATTCCATCCGCCGCGCGTGTTCGAGCTGTTCCTGCAGTTCTGCCTGTTGTGCCTGGGCCTGTTTGCGCTCTGTAATATCGCGCACGGTAGCCAACAGGTGCCGCTCTCCGTTAACTTCGAACGGATTTAAACTTACTTCTGCGGCGAATGCTGTTTTGTCGTACCGGCAATGTTCCCACTCGAAAAACTGTCGTTCGCCGTTGTATGCCGCCGTCATTTTTTCGATTGCTTTTTCCACCGAGTCCCGTCCGTCCGGCTGGGTCGGCGGGGAGAACCGCATAGGTGTTTCCCGGACGATCTGTTCCCGGGTACAGCCAAATATATCAAGGGTCGCTTTATTACAATCAGCGAAACTGTGTTTATCCATGATGAAAATGGCAATATCCACACTATCGTACAACAGGCGATAGCGTTCTTCGCTGGCGCGCAGCGCCTCGGCGGTTTTCTGCCCTTCCAGCAACTCGTGGCGGAGTTCCTCTGTCCGATGCGTCACTTTGCTTTCGAGTTGTTCCTGGGCGACGGCAAGTTGTTCGAAAGCCGAATGGAGTTCCGTTTGCATTTCGTTGAACGCGGTTCCCAGCTGAGTGAAATCTTGATTCATCGCTCCGAGTTCAATCGGGGTGAGGACATCACCGGTCCGTACTCTCCGTGCCGCGTCGACAAAAATTTTGATTGGCGCGACAATCCGCCCCGAAAGGTGGAAACCGGCCACAAACAAGACCGTTATCAGGAAGGCCGATACCGCCACGATAATCAACACCGCCCCGTTGATGCGCCGGTCGATTCCCGCCGTTGACATTGCCAGCTTGATCGTTCCGGCCCGTCCCGCCGGAGTCAGAATTGGCCTGACGACTACACAGTCGCCGCCGGCATAGGTAACCGATGTCTCTTTGGCTGGAGGGGTCCACTCGTTCAGCCCGTGGATATCATGGTCGCCGGCCAGATCGAAGGTCAGGATTCCCGATTTATCGTAGACATGAATATCTTCGACATCGCAACGGAGAAGTGCCCCGTCGATGATTGCCTTAATAGATTCGGGATTGTCGAAAGCGGCATCTTTCCCGAGACAGTCGGCGATGATTCCCGAAAGTCCGGTGATTTTTTCTTCGAGGTCCTGGTGAAGCTGGCCTTTCAGTTGGTATACGGTCAGGACAATCAGGCCGCCGGCCGCGGCGAGCATCAAGCCCAGAAACAGGATCTGGATTTGTGTGCGTACGGTAAGTGATTTCATTGATGCCTACCCAATCCGGAACGTGATGCCTGTCGGGATAATCCCTATGAGTCCGGTTTGGCAGCCAACGGTCAAATGCGTGAAAGGTGCATTTTACGGCCGATTAACAATGACCCATTTCCCGGGTACCGAAAGACCTTTAAGGCCTATTGATACGTTTCGGTCATTAATGTAAACGCTTGAGGCGCCCGAGAACTCCCAACCGGGGGGCGCTGACCGAAAAGACCTTCAAAACCCACTCCGAAACAAAAGGATATGCGTTAATTTCGCCGCTTGATGTACCGATCATCAGAAATAGGGAGATATTCGTCGATCGATATATTGTCACCCTGGTAACGATTGGGATATTTTCGTAATGCGGAGTTGAATATGCGGCGTTATCGAGCCATATGTGGAAGTATTGCTCTGTGCTTTATGATCGTTGTCGTGTCATGCAGTTCCCCGGAGAAAGTCGTCGCACCCGGTTCGACATATAATGATGAGTATACTTTCTTCCGCCAGGATATTAACGACTTTTTGCATGATCTTGTCGGTTATATTACTCAGGATATCACCGCGCCGGTCTCATTTGCGCCGCTGGAATTGACGCCGCCGGGAATGGGCCGCCTGGCGTATGGGGCGCCGCCGAGCATTGTCGCCGATACGACGTTTGATACCACCTACCAAAACGGTTGGCATATCGTCACCGGCACTATCCAATCAGAGACTGAGACAATCGCCATCTCCGACAGTCTGCGGTTCCTTGACGGCGACGGCCTGCCCCAGCAAGTTGTCGATGAAGCGACAACGGCTGCCGTGGAATTTCGCGAGCATCTTCGAGTGACCATTGCCGTATCTGAGTTCGAGATGATCATCACCATGGCCGATGATGTCGCTTTTTCGTTCACCGGTCTCCAATCGCCGGTGATCACCGTTGATGGCCGGGGCGATTTCGAAATGGGGTTCACCGGTGTTAATGAATATGGCCCCGTTGGTTTGAATCTGGCCTACGCCGTCGAGTTTGAAGATGTAACTGTCGGTAATCCGGAAAAGGGGGGCAGCGGGTGTATCGAGAGCGGGGTCCTGGCGATCACTTTTGACGGGTCGTCTTATGAGTATGACGAAAACGGTGTGCGACTGACCGACGGTTTGGCTGCCCAAATCACCGTCACCTTCACCGGTGGGCAGAGTGCTGTCTACGCGGTGACAGCCGGGGAATCGCGTTTTACTGAGTCCGTTGATGCCTGCGGGCCGTAGCGGTTATTTACCGGTTACCGGTTTCAGGATTTTCGGGTTTTTTGGGTTTCCTCCCATCCCCCTGGTTTGTATGTTAGCGTAAGAACTAATAACCAAAAGGAGCGTGCGATGCGGAAAGTAATGCTGATGGCCATAGTTGGCCTGTTCGCGTCGGTGGTGATAGTCGGTTGCAGCAGCGATGACAACAAATCAACCGGGCCGTCGGCTGCCGAACAATTCGAACTATTACAGCCGAATTTGGATGCGATTGCTGTTGAGGTCTTGGATGTTTTTGCCGACGGGTATGACAAAGCCGATGATTTCGATACGACCATGGGCGGGATCGCCCGGCTGGCCCGGCCGCTGAGTCCCGATACCGATACCTCGTATACTTTCGATTATTATTATCAAAATGGCTGGCATATCAGCCAATACCATTGGCTTTTCGGTGAGACATTCCTCGATTTAGTCGACAGCACGAAATTCACCAATGATGCAGGTATGCCGCAGTTATGGCCGGATGAGGCCACCACCGACGGCGTCCGCTCGATTGATCATCTCGAGTCCGCTTCCGAGATGGAGGGCAGCAATCTGGCGATGACGGTATTCAGCGACTTTTCCTTCGACGGGTTTCTCTCCGAGGTTGTGACGGTCGATGGTCTGGCGAAAATGACAATTCAGGTGACTAATGTTCAGCAATACGGTCAGGCATCGGCTGACTTCACTACATCGATCGTCCTGAATAATGTAATAGTGCAAAATGACGGCAACGGTTGTCCGGAAAGCGGGAATATGGTCCTGTCGATATCCGGTACGGTCGTTGATTTCGACGATGAGGGGCAACAGTATTCGGTGCAGATCGATGCGACGGCGACCTTCCAATTTGATGACAGCGGCGTATATAATGTCGTCGTGTTGATTGGGGGGAGCCAGTTCAGCTATACGTTTGAAGCGTGTTCCTGAGTTCCCTCAGTCCAGGTCTAAATTTCTACGGCGGCCTTCCGGCCGCCGTTTTTTTTGCTGACAAGGGAGACATGGTTTTGTTCAATATGTACAGGTGGATGTATTCATAACGCGAGGAAATCAAGTGGGGTGCAGAACGCCATGAAAGAAGTCCCCAAATATTCGCACTGTTTTGCCTGTGGCGACAAAAACAAGGCCGGATTGCAGGTCAAATTCTATGCCGATGAAAACGGCACCTTCGCCCAATTTACACCGCGCGCGCAATTCGAAGGATACAAAGGGATCACCCACGGCGGGATTGTCGCCACATTATTGGATGAAATAATGGTCAAAGCGATCCTGACCGATGAAGTGGCTGTAACCGCTGAGATGACCGTTCGTTACAAACAGCCGGTGCGCACCGGTGAGCGATTGACCCTGACTGCGCATGTCGAAAACCACCGCGGGCGTTTCTATACAACAGTCGGTGAGGCCCGGCGCGATGACGGTGTGGTGGTCGCCACGGCGACCGGGAAATACCTTGCCGTCTCGCCGGAATTCAAGGCAGAACAAGAGCGATATTCGGATGCCTGACCGGAGTTTACTGCTGACCGTCCGACTGTTCGCCGTGCTCCGGCAACGATCAATTATGCATCCGCTTGCAGGATAATGCATT